>JBBSJE010000191.1:0-12298 GCA_038257535.1 Polyangia bacterium | reverse complement strand
TCCAGCGCTATCGACGCTGATCGATTATTCCTTCCCGCCAGCGCGTTTCGCGCTCCTTTTCGGCCCCGTCAGGTTGGCCTGCTCGCGTGTTTTCGGGTACTTACCCGCTCCAACTCACGCAACGATAGGAATTGCACCCGTTGGGGCTTTCCTACCCACCCAATGTGGTTTGGAACGTTTGGGCTTTGGCCGCAGCGGGGCGCGCCGATGCGGTGCTAGAGGAGTTGCGCCAACGCTGGGTGCCGCTGCGTTCGGTGAAGGAAAACAACACCCTTAGTGAGCATTGGCAGGTTGAGCCTGACAGTCGCTCACAATGGTCGCACGCGCCGATGGCGGCGGTGTTGTCCTTTCCCATGGTGTTTGCGGGCGTGCGTCCCACCTCCGCTGGGTGGAAGAGCGCCGAGATTCGACCCCAGCTTGCGGGTCTTTCGCAGCTGCAGCTGGAAACCCAAACGCCTATGGGGCCCATCACTTTCGAGGCCACTGGTGTTGCGGGCGAACGCGCCGTAACCCTTGCCGTGCCCCCAGGGATCACCGCTGATCTGCTGGTGGCAAAGCAAGAAGCGCTAAATTTGCAGCGCCTGGCCCCCGGACGGTTTCGTTTGCCAGTGGGTGAGCCTGTGAAGATTACCCTGCGCCATGGGTAGGTTTTGCGATTGGCGCTAAGCGCCCGCTTCGCTGGTTCGGCGCCTGCTCTCAAGCTCGCTTTGAATCAAGTCGAGTTTGGCCTGCGAAAGTGGGTACAGGCGCACGATGCCGGCGGCGATCAAGGCGAACACGCCCGGGATCACGCTGGAGAGCACAACGATGCCTGTTAAAGCGGTTTCGGTTTGCTCTTGGTTGGGCACATAACCCACGAATCCCAACAAACGTCCGCTGATCCAGGCCGCCACGCCGCCGCCCAGTTTGACTGAGAAGGTGGCGGCCGAGAACACAAGCCCGGTGGCCCGGCGGCCGGTTTTCCATTCGGAAAAATCGGCGCTGTCAGCAAACATCGCCCAGGACAAAACCGATTTGGGTCCCAACACCAATGAGATGCCAATGTTGACAGCAAACATTGCCCACAGGGCGTCGCGCGGAAGCATATACAACACGACGCTCAAGCTACCCACGCCCACCATTAGGTACGTGAAAAGCTGCTTTTTATCGAAGTAACGCGACAAAAACGGCGTGCACGCGGCGCCTAACGCATACGGGGCCTGGGTGGCCAGCAAAAACCAATAGCGCACGTTAGGAAGATCGTCTGGTGCCACACGCGCGTAGTATTGAATGTAAAACGCGAAGGCGTTGTTGCGGATTGCGATGGTCAAGATCACCACGAATCCCAAAGCGAACAGGGTTAGCCAAGGGCCATTGCGAAACAGATCCCCGAGATCTCTTTTGAACTGAGGCTTTTGCTGCGGTGGGGGGCTAACGCGCTCTCGCGTGGCCCAAAAGCTTATGGTCAAAAGCACCGCTGCCACCAATCCAAACACAATCATCGCCCGTTGCCAGCCAGCCGCCGGGTCGTCGCCGCCCAGCCATTCCGCCATTTTCGGAATCAAGGGCGTAAAGATCGTGCCGCCCGCGAACGCACACACCAGCTTTACGGTTGATACGGTGGTGCGTTGTTTTACGTCGCTGGTGATCACGCCCAGCATGGCGCCGTAAGGAATGTTGGCGGCCGTGTACATCATCATCGCGAAGATGTACGTGGCGTAAGCGTAAACCAGCTTGGGCCCCGGCTCTAGGTCGGGGGTGGTGAAGACCAAAACCCCAGCCGCCGCCAAGGGAAGCGACATCCACAGCAGATACGGCCGAAATTTCCCCCAGCGCGTTTTCGTGCGATCCGCGATCATCCCCATCAGGGGATCCGTGACCGCATCTGAGAACCGCGTGACCAGAAGGATCGTGCCCGCCTGCACGGCGGAGATGCCGAACACATCTGTGTAGAAGATGAGCAGCAGCATCTCGAAGGTTTTCCAGTAAACCCCGAAGCCCACGTCGCCCATGCCATAGCCCAGCATCTCGGGCCAACGCAAAGGGCGGATGAAACCTGGCGAGGAAGCGCCATTGGAAGCAGAAACCTGGGAGGTGCTCACCGGGCGTTGATAACACCGGCGGCCGCATTTGACCAGTCAGGAGCACACGAGCAGGCCCGTGTGCTCCGGGGGCCGTCTACTGATTCACGCCGCTGGCCAAGAAGCCGCCGTCAACGGGGAAGGTTTGGCCGGTGATGAAGCTGGCCGCCTCTGAGGCCAAGAACACCGCGCAGCCGGCCAGCTCTTGCAGCTGCCCAAACCTTTGCATGGGGGTGCGCATCTTCAGCTCTGCGCCCCGGGGCGTGCCGTCGAGCAGCGCCGCGTTGAGATCAGTGCGAAACACGCCGGGCGCGATGGCGTTCACGTTCACGCCGCGCGGAGCCCACTCCACCGCCAACGATTTTGTGAGCGACATGACAGCCGCCTTGCTGGCGCCATAGGCTGCCACTTCATGCAGGGCCACGAAGCTCGTCAGCGACGCGATGTTGATGATGCGCCCATAGCGCCGCTCAAGCATTGACCGGCCGAACACCTGACAAGCGCGCAGGCTACCCGTCACGTTGGTGTCCATAATGGCGTTCCACTCTTCTTCGCTCACGTCCAGGGTGGGCGTGCGCTTGGTGCGGCCGGCGCAATTGACCATGATGTCAACTTTGCCAAACGCCTCAATGGTCTTGTCATGAAGCGCTTGCAGCGAATCGCGATTCACCACATCGGATGCGAGGGCCAATGTTTTTCCCCCCGCCGCTTCAATGGCCGCAGCGGTTTTCGAGACTTCATCGGCGCGCCGTGAGCTGGCCACCACGGTGGCGCCCGCAGCCAAAAAGCCATCAACGATGGCACGGCCAATGCCACTGGTGCCGCCGATCACAACGGCCACGCGTCCATCTAAGGACAGGGCTTTGGGAACTGAACTCATTTGTTTTCCTTTCGTGCGGTTCACCCCCGCGGGCAACCCTACGCCCGCACATTGAAACCCGCCTGCAGCCTGCGCAAGCGAAAAAATCGTTTAGGTGCCAGGAAGGCGACAGCGCCCCCAGCACCAACAGCTTGCGAAACGCTGTGCGTCGAAATGCGGCTTAAGCCTTGCGGGCCAAAACCTTGGCTTCGAGCTTGTCCACCACCTTGGCTTCGTAGCGTTCGTTGTAAAGCACGTTGGCTTCCAAAATGCCTGTGGGGCTGGTGACGTTGATTTCGGTCAAGTGGCCGCCAATTACGTCCAGGCCCACCAGGAAAAAGCCCGCCTCGCGCAGGCGCGGACCCACCACGTCCACGATGGCCTGATCCTTTTCCGTAAGGGTGGTGGCTTTGGCTTTGGCGCCCACGTGCAAATTGCCTCGCGCTTCGTCAGGGGCGGGAACGCGCAGAACGGCGCAAAGAGGCTCTCCATCAACAAGCAAAATGCGTTTGTCGCCCTCGCGAACCTCGGGCAGATATTTTTGTGCCACCGTCCACCGCCGGCCCAGATTGGTGGCTTGTTCCAAGATTGATCCGGTGTTGGGGTCGCCTTGGCGCACGTGAAACACGCCGAAGCCACCCGAGGCGTCCAAGGGTTTGATCACCATCTCGCCGCCTTGTTCGGCCAAAAACGCGCGCAGGCGCGTGGCCTCACGCGTGACAATCATGGGCGGCGTCAATTTTGGAAACTGCAGCACCGAAAGTTTTTCATTCGATTCGCGCAAGCCGCGGGGGTCGTTGAGCACCAACGTGACATCCCGGGCGCGTTCAAGAATGAGCGTGGCAAAGAAGTAATCGAGATCGAAGGGCGGATCTTTGCGCATGAACACAACGTCAAAGTCGGCCAGCGGCAAGGTGGCTTGCGGCCCTAGCAAATAATGATCGCCCTTTTGTCGCCGAACGGTTGCCGGCCACGCGCCCGCCACGGGGCGGTCATGCTCCAATCCCAAGTGCGGAGGCTCGCAGAACCAAACCTCATGTCCACGGCTTTGTGATTCAAGCATCAAGGCAAACGTGGTGTCGCCGTCGATGTGAATGCGGGCCAGGGGATCCATTACGAACAGGAATTTCATGTCGAACCGATCCTAGCAGGCCAGCCGGGTGGTCTGCGGCGCAAAAATGGGCTCACGGCCCTGCGAACAAAGTCGCCTTACGTAACGTCCATCATCGTTGCGCCGGGCGTGGTTTCGTCGGGATCGGCGCCGCCTGCATCGTCGCGCGTGGTGGTGGGCAACAGATGTTCCAACCCGTGTTTCCGCATCCGGTAGTACAAAGTTGAACGGTTGATTCCCAGCGCCCGTGCGGCGTGAGCGATGTTGCCCTGCGCCTGCTCCACGGCGGCGACGATTTCGCCGCGCTCTTGCTCCGAAAGTCGTTTGTTCAGGGATCGCGCTTGTGAGCCAGCGGCATTTATGGGGGCGGGTGCCGGCGCCGCCGCAGTGAAAGTGGGGGCGGAAACCGTAGGCTGGGTTCCCCCCGCCAGCCTGCGACCAAAATCCAAATCGGCAGAGGTCACTTCCGTGCCTTGCGCCAAGATCAGCGCGCGTTCGATCACATTTTCCAACTCGCGCACATTGCCGGGCCACGGGTACCCAGCCAGCATGGCCAAGGCATCGGGGGCGATGCTCGTCAAACGCTTGCCCGTGGCGCTGGAGAACTTCTGAATGAAGTGCTCGCACAGCACCGGCAGGTCGCCCAGGCGTTCACGTAGGGGAGGCAGCGCGATGGAAAACACGTTAAGGCGGTAATAAAGATCTTCGCGAAATTTCCCTTCGCCGATCATTTGTTCCAGGTCGCGGTGCGTGGCCGAGATGACTCGCACATCCACTTTGATGGTGTCCACGCCGCCCACGCGTTCAAATTCGCGCTCTTGCAGAACGCGCAGAAGCTTCACTTGAACATCGGTGGGCAGGTCACCCACTTCGTCCAAAAACAAAGTGCCACCATCGGCCAACTCAAATCGCCCTGGCCGTCGCGCCATGGCGCCGGTGAACGCGCCTTTTTCGTGCCCAAACAATTCTGATTCCAGCACGCCTGGCGACAACGCGGCGCAATTGACGCGTACAAACGGACGCGCTTCGCGCTGGCTGTTGATGTGAATGGCGCGCGCCACCATCTCTTTGCCTGTGCCGGTTTCGCCACGCAAAAGCACGGTTGACGTGGTGGGCGCCACTTGCCCCACGCGCTTGAGCACGGCCTGCAGGGGCGGCGATTCGCCCACGATCTCGCCGAAGTTAAACGCGCCATGCGCTTCGCGCGAAAGCAGACCCGCGTACTCAGCGAGCTGTTGCTGCAAGCGTGTGTTTTCGCGTTGCAGATGAAACCGCTCAAGCGCTTGCCTCACAATGCCGCGCAGCTCTTCTCTATCCCAAGGCTTGGTGACGTAACGGTAGATGTGGCCCAAATTGATGGCCTCGACCAAGACCTCCACATCTGTGAAGGCGGTCATGATGATGCCAACTGCGTCGGGGCGCAGGTCTTTGATTTTCCGCAGCAGCTCCAGGCCGGTCATGCGGGGCATACGCTGATCGGTTACCACCACGGCCACGTCGTGGGCCCGCGCCAATTCCAGCGCTTGGTCGCCACCTTCGGCCAAGTGCAAATTGAACATGCGCTGAAAGTTGAATCGAAACGCGTCTAGGTTGTCGCGTTCGTCGTCCACCACCAAGATGGGAAGTTGGCTATAGTCAATCGCGTCTGTCGCCATGCGCAAAGGAACGTATCACGAAATTCCGGCGATGCAGCTTGCAACGCATGGTTGGCAGCCAGGTTGGCAGCAATGACCGCGGCGCGCGCGTAAGCCGTTGCACCGCCTGGCGCTTTGACAAGCCAAGCCATACGATTTACCGTCACAGCGATGCGAACTTGAAGGACCTACCCTCGTGGAAGAACCTTCGCGTCCCTTGCCTTCACAAAACCCTCGGCGCCTCGTTGGGGCGGTGGCGGTGGCTTTGGCGCTTGCCGCGTTTGGGCTCTATGTCGCCCGCGCTTTGTCCAACCCTTATGTGCTTGATTCGGCCGAGATGGCCGCCGCGTCGTTTGGTCTGGGCGTGGCCCACCCGCCAGGGCAGCCTTTGGCGTTGCTATTGGGACGAGCGTTTGCGCTCTTGCCCCTGGGCAGCGTGGCGTTTCGGGTGGCTTTGTCACAAGCGTTTTGCGGCGCGGTCGCGGTGGTGGGCGTATACGCGCTGGTGTTGTTGGCTTGCGCGCATCTGGACAGCCGCCTGCGCCCGTCGCTTGTTGTGCGGGTCACGCTGGCGGCGCTAGCGGCCTTGGCCTTTGGTTTGTCGCCCGGGGCCCGCGACGTGGCCGGACGGCCCGAGGTGTACGCGCTCGCGACGGCGCTGGCCCTGTGGTCGCTGTGGCTGGCGGGGCAAGCGGCTGCCCAAGACGACGCCCGGTGGGCCGCGGCGGCCGCATTTATCTTGGGCTTGGGCCTAAGCAATCACCCTTTGATTGCGGGCACCACGGGTGTGGGCGCGTTGTTGGCCACCTTGCCCCTGCTGCACAACGTTTCTTGGCGCGCACGCGTGCGCTACGCGGTGGGCGCTGTCATGGCGTTGTTGTGCGGGGCGATGGTGACGGTTTACGTGCCTGCGCGGGCGCATGCGCTCTTGCGACTGCCCGATCCGCACACGCTTGTGTGGGGTGACGCCCGCACGTTGTCAGGATGGTGGTGGGTGCTTTCGGCGCGCACCTTCGCAGAGAAAAACAGCCTGATTCAAACCTCGGCCGACCCCGGGAGTCTGCCATTTTTGTTCGTGCAAGAGTTGGGCTTGCCAGTGGTTCTGTGCGCGTTGCTTGGCGTTTACGCCTTGGTGCGCTTGTCGGCTGCGGGGCGCTGGCATGTGTTCCCTTTGCTCGTGTGCGCAGCTGGCGCCGTGGGTTCGGGTTTGCTGGGTGGTCTGGATCCGCACAACCCTGATGTGCGGGGATACCTAGGCGCTGGGTTTGCCGTGGCTGCCGTTTTCAGCGGCGTGGGTGCCGCGGCAATGTTAGGGCGCTTGGCGCCGCACAGGTACCAGAAGACCTTTGCCGCGCTCACGGGCGTGGCTTTGCTCGTGTGGCCGCTGGTGGTGGCGGTAGGCGAATCGCCTGCCCGCTTGCAGGGGCTTACGGCCCCCGAACGAATCACGCGCGCGGGCTTGTTGTCGCTGCCCCCGCGCGCGGCATTGCTCACGGGGCATTTCGAGACAGCGTTTTTGCTTTCGTATCAACGGCTTGTGGAGGGCCAACGTCCTGACGTGACGTGGGCGCATATGGGTTTTGCCCGCGGTCCGGGTTATGCGGAACGCATGCTCGCCCTGGCGCCCGATCTGGCGCCCCTGTTTTCCGCCCACGAGCATGGTCCCGTCTCAACCCAGGCGGTGGAAAGCATGCCGCTGCCGGTGGCCATCGAAGCCAGCGTTCCCATCGAAGACGCTTTGGCGCAAGCGCTGAGCTACAGCGAGGGGTTGTGGCATTGGCCTCCTCAAGAAGGGCAGGGCGATCTCACGGGGGTGCCGCCCGCATTGTGGCCGCAGCTGCAAGCGCGCCGCGAGGTCAAAGGCTTTGTCACGTGGCGGCTCTATCAAGACGCGCAGTTGGCCTGCCGCGTTCGCCACCCGGCCCGCCGCGGCCTGATTTCAACATTGCAGGAACTCATGCCCAACGACGCACTGGTGAAAGCT
Organism: Polyangia bacterium; assembly: GCA_038257535.1. GTDB lineage: Bacteria > Myxococcota_A > Polyangia > Fen-1088 > Fen-1088 > JAGTJU01. The sequence goes on along the minus strand of JBBSJE010000191.1, from coordinate 4,650 downwards.
TTGGTGGCCGCTTGTCCTTAAGCGCGGCCTAAGAGCCCTGGCGCCGTCCGTGCTAAGCTTCTACTTGTGAAGCGTGTAGAAGCCATCATTCAACCTTCGCGTCTTGATGACGTGGTGGAGCGTCTGCAAATGATCGGCGTCACGGGGATCACCATCTCTGAGGTCAAGGGTTTTGGCCGCACGGGCGGTCGCACCGAGGTGTACCGCGGCTCGGCCTACAAGATTGATCTCATCCCTAAGATTCGCTTGCAGGTGGTGGTGGCCGACAACCGCGTTGAACAAACCGTCGCGGCCATCATCATCCGCGCCCGCACTGAGAGCATCGGCGACGGCAAGGTGTTCATCTCGCCCGTGGATGACGTGATACGCATCCGAACGGGCGAAACCGGCGAAGACGCGTTGTAAGCGTTGTCAGAGCAGCCATCACAAAAGCGCCTTGGTTTGGGCCTACGCAAAAGCGTGACTAAATTTCACCCAAGTGATAGAAAGTCATGACTATTTATCACTTTGCTGAGAATTGGTCATGAGCAACGCGGAGCGCTATCTCTTCCTTTCAATACGCGAGGACGCCCTCGCCAGTGCGAAGATGGCGTTCATCAGTGGCCCCCGGCAGGTGGGGAAAACCACCTTGGCCAAACGCTTTTTGCAGGCGCCGCACAATTACTTCACCTGGGATGACGAGACCTTCCGGCGTCGTTGGAGCCGGTCGCCGATTTCAGCCTTGCAGTCCCGGGGTCCAGGCCCTGTGGTCCTGGACGAGATTCACAAGGATCGTCGCTGGAAGACGCGACTCAAAGGGCTTTACGACACCGAGGGTGCCAACGCAGGACTCATCATTACGGGGAGCGCCCGATTAGATCTCTATCGCAAAGGTGGCGACAGTCTTATGGGGCGCTACTTGCCTTACCGACTGCATCCCTTCACGGTTGCTGAGGACGCAAATCCCCGCGGGCCTGACGAAATTTTTGCCACGACGGCGCCTAGGCACAAGGTTGATGACTTGCTTCGCTTAGGTGGGTTTCCCGAACCGTTCTTCAGTGCGAAAGAAAACCATGCGCGACGTTGGAGTCGGCTTCGCCTCGAACGGTTGCTGGCGGAAGACGTGCGCGATCTGAGGGCAGTGGAAGATCTTGCGGGCCTTCGCGTTCTTGCTGATCTGCTGCCTCAGCGCGTGGGCTCGTTGTTCTCAATCAATTCTTTGCGCGAGGATATTGGCGTTGCCTACGCAACGGTGAGAGCCTGGGTTCAAGTGCTTGAGGCGCTGTATCATTGCTTCACCATTCGCCCCTACGCAAAGCGCATTGCGCGCGCGCTGTCGTCGGTACCCAAACTTTACCTCTTCGACCTCTTAGGCATTCCAGCCACAGCGATGTCAGCCCGGCTTGAGAACCTTACGGCGTTGCATCTGCTCAAGGCGTGCCATTACTGGACCGACCTAGCCTTTGGAGATTTTGAGCTGCGGTTTGTGCGCGACAAACAGCAACGGGAAGTTGATTTTCTGGTCTTACGCGATGGTAGCCCTTGGATGCTTGTTGAATGCAAGAGCGGGAAGCTTGAGCCAAGTCCGCATCTAAAATACTTTCAGGAACGGCTGAAAAATCCAATCTCAATTCAGCTCGTTTCTGTTCCCAACTTCGACCGCACGTATGCCCAAGCAAACGTTCGGGTGATGAGCTACGAGCGTTTCCTTGCGGGTCTCGTGTAGATCAGATCAATCGCGCTCTTGCCCTAGGTAGCGTCGTTGCAAGTGCTGCTTGAAGTCATCGGTTGAGAGCGACTTGCCGGTGGCGGCACGCAGGATCTCGTCGCCGGTGGCCAACGAGGCTTGCGACCACACATGTTCGCCGAGCCAATTGTTCAAATTGCCAAACTGGCCTTGGGAGATTTCGTCGGTCAAATTGGGCAACGCTCTGCGCGCGGCGGCAAACAATTGTGCGGCCGTGAGCGCGCCCAGTGTGTAAGACGGAAAGTAGCCGAACAAGCCGGCGGGCCAGTGAACGTCTTGCATGCAGCCGTCTTTGTAGTTGTCCTTGGTGGATAGGCCCAAGAGATCTTGCATGCGCGTGTTCCAAAGCTCAGGAATGTCAGCGACCGTGATCTGATTTTCAAACAGCTTGCGCTCAATTTCGTAGCGCAAAATCACATGCGCAGGATAGGTCACTTCGTCGGCATCGACACGGATGAAGCCGCGGCGCACGCGGGTGGAAAGTCGATGCAAATTTTCCGCTGTGAAGGCTTGTGGTTGTTGGGATGCCACCTCATTGAACGCGCCTTGCATTAGCGGGGTGGCGAAACGCAAGAAGGCGAAGCTGCGCGAGATCTGCATTTCCTGCAACAAACTTTGGCTTTCGTGCATGGCCATGCCACGGGCGGCGCCAGCGGGTTGTGCGGCCCATTCATGCGGCAAACCTTGCTCGTATTTGCCATGGCCGGCTTCATGCAAAACACCCATCAAGGCTGTGGTAAAGTCGTTTTCATCATAACGGGTGGTGATGCGCACGTCGGAAGGCACGCCACCGCAGAAGGGGTGGTGGCTGGTGTCGAGGCGCCCGTGGTTCATGTCGAATCCCACGGCCTGCATCAAGCGCAGACCCAAGCGTCGCTGCGCTTCGGCTGCAAATGGGCCTTCGGGTGCAATAACCGGTTCAGCTTTTTGTTTGGCCAACACGGTTTCAGTAAATCCAGGCAGAAATGCGCCCAGATCGGCAAACAAACCGTCAATTTGCGCGCAGCGCATGCCCGGCTCGAAGCCGTCGATGAGCGCATCGTAGGGCGACAGATTCAAAGCTTGCCCCAAGGCGGCGGCGACCTGCTTCTTCAGCGCCACCACGGCCTCAAGTTTGGGGCGAAAGCTGGCCCAATCGTTCTGCGCGCGCAGAGAGCGCCAGGCTTGCTCGCTGGCAGATTCAGCCTTCTTCGAGGCCTCAACCAGATCTTGTGGCAAGGCGGCAATGCGTTGCCACACGCGATGCATCTCGCGCAAATTCGCCTTCTGATGGGACGTAAGTTCGCCGGCTTGAGCTTCCGCGGTTGCGGCTTCAAACCATTGTGGCATTTGTGGCTGCGTGTACTGCTGGTGGCGAATGCCATAAATGGTGGCAACGGCGTCAGCGCGATCAGCGCCTGCGGCCGCGGGCATCATGACGGCTTCGTCCCACTCCAACATCGCCACGGCGTGGTCTAAGTGGCCAATGCGCCGAAACGTGTTTTCCAGCTGTGTATAAGACATGGGGGTATTGTACCCCCCGGTGTGCCGCCGCGCCTACCAGTGAACGGCGTCGATGTACACTGTGCCTTGCCAGGCCGATTGAAAGGTGAATTCAACACCGATCTCAAACAGCTCTTTGGCGGTGGTGTCTGGGAAGGTCATGTTGATCTCGAACCAGGCGTTGCGAGTCACTTCGGCATGGTACTTATAGTTGCCGTGCCAACCCATCATGTTCGTGGCTGGGTCCCAAACCATCACGTAGGGTTGAACGCCTTGGATTGGCGCGGCCGCGGGCACCCAAACGCGGAACTTCATGGGGGCACCTGCCATTCCGGCGGGGGGCGATTCTCGTATGCCTATGAACTTGGCGCCGTCTGTGCCAGCGCCCGAAGAATTTATCTGCACCGCCAAGGATCGACTGCCAGCAAACACGGGTGTTGTGGCGAGCGACAACGTAACGCCGCCTTTGTTGTGGGTATCAACCCAGCCTTGCGTGGTGTTTTCGAAATTGAAGCGCGCAGGATCGGAGCTGGACGGGGTGCCGCCCGTGCCGCCTGTCGTGGTGCCACCTGAGCCGCCTGTCGTCGTGCCGCCTGAGCCGCCTGTCATCGTGGCTCCCGCCGTGCCGCCTGTGGCCATGGTGCCGCCCATACCACCTGTCATCGTGCTGCCAGCTGAACCACCTGTAGACGTGGCGCCGGCCGTGCCACCGGTCATGGTGCCTGAAGTGCCTCCATTGGCCATGCCGCCGGAGCCTCCGGACGAGGTTCCACCCTTGCCTCCGGACGAGGTGCCACCCTTGCCACCGGCCGTGTTGGTCGTCCCTCCTGTGTTGGGTCCGCCACCCCCGCTGCCGCCTCCACCGGCATTGTTGGAGCCAGCCTTGCCACCGGTGGCAGACGCATTGCCGCCCCCGCCGCCGTTGGCAGGATCCAGGACCAGGTCTTCCCGCGAGGTTGGCGCCCCACATCCAAGCACCACGACAAGCGCGGCTGCGTAGGTGATGTGCTTCATCACGAACTCCCTTTCGACCGCTTTTCCGTAAGTGGAAACCAGCGCGATCAGGCTGATGTTACCAAGGTGTCACAGCATTGACTAGAAAAATCAATGATTACAAGGTGATACAAGTGTTCGAGTGTGCCAAAGGGTGCTTCTTGGCCATACCTACTGGCTATGGCCAAAAGCCCCTGTCCGAGAGCGAATGAACGCATCTCCTTCTCATATAGTCATGCCGTATTGGTATTAAAGCTTTACGAACTTGGCCTTGAAGATGTGTACCCTTGTGTGGGACAGTTAACGGTTGTCTCATGATTGATCACATCTTCTGACGCGCGAGGCGCCAGCCGATGGTGAGGGTCAGAAGGGTCTGGTAGCCGCGGGATAGGACAAGCCAGCCGGGCTCACCGTTACGTTTGAGATGACCGCCAAGGCGAGCAATTGCG
>JBBSJE010000190.1:0-12451 GCA_038257535.1 Polyangia bacterium | reverse complement strand
AGGCCTCTTCACCGGTGGCACAGGCCGCCACCCAAATTCGCACCTCTTGGTCGGACGCCCGCTTGGCGAGCAGGTCAGGCAAAATGTGCTCTTTTAGATGTTCAAACGCCTCCTTGTCGCGAAAAAATCGCGTCACGCCGATGAGAAGATCTTTGTATAGGTTGTGAAGCTCAGCTCTGTCTTGCGCCAGCTGTTGGGTGTAGCTTTCGAGATCGATGTTATGATTCAGCAGAAGACGACGCTCGATGCGCCTATGCAAAGTGGTCGCTTTGTAGTGACGAAAATCTATGCCGTATTCAGCGCGCAGAAGTTGAATGATCTGTTCTGTGTGGTCATCGGTGAAATGTGAGTCAGGCTCACGAAACCCTGGGGCCGGACCATCTCCGCAAAGATGATTTACGTATCGCAACACCGCTTTTGGCAGTTCAAGGGCGGGCAAGCTTAGATCCACAAGGCCCGTGTCAATCGCGCTGCGGGGCATGCCGTCAAATTTGGCTGTCGTTGGTTCTTGCACCAACACAAGTCCACCGGCCTCGTGCACTTCACGTAGCCCGCGGGATCCGTCACTGCCCGTGCCTGAAAGGATGACAGCAATGGCATGGTGCCGTTGATCGCTGGCCAGCGACCGCAGAAACAAGTCTATCGGCAAGGCCAAAGGGCTTTGGGGATCTTTGTCGCGCAGAAGCAGACGCCCATTGGAGATGATCATCTCCTTGCGCGGGGGAATCACGTAGACACAGTCGGGCTCTACGTCCATGCCATCTTCGACACGGTAAACCTTCATCGTGGTGTACCGGCCCAGAAGCTCATCCATCAGACTCTTGAAGTCCGGCGACAGATGTTGCACCACCACGAAGGCCAGCCCCGCGTCGGTGGGCGCGTTCGTGAAAAATGTTTCTAGCGCTTCGAGGCCGCCCGCCGATGCGCCTAGTCCCACCACGGCCAGGGGGCGACGTTTTATGGCTTCTACAGGTTCAGTGGGGGTGTCTGAGGGAGCTGGAGCGAGTTCTGCTGTCATGGGAAAAATGTTCGATGGGGGTCCTTCGCTGGGTGGCTGTCGGACATCGGCTACAGAATGGTAACGATATCCGCGGGCAGTGACAGTATGAGGTCATTGCAGCGGCCACGTACCGAAATGCCGCCACCTGCGTGCTACGGAAGGGGAACAAAACGCGCCCCTTTCGTCGCAACAGGCTGCTGAAAAGCAAAGGCAATGCCAGACCGCGGTCCCTGCGGCCGCCTACCCAACACGTCGGTGGCCCAGCAAGACGCCGAGTGGGGCTAAGGTGAGGGCAACGGCCAACACAGCCACAGGCCCACGAAACGCGCGCCTTTAAAGATCGGCGTGCGCCATGATGAACTTGTTGTTCTTGTCGTGTATCACGTTGAAGCTGCCGCGCGCTTCGGCGGGCAATAGGCTTACCAACCGTCCTTGCCGCGCCCGTTCAAGAATAAAGAACACGCGTTCGCCGCTGTGCCTCTGCAACCAGGCCTGCAAATCTTGATCAGCGGTGCCGGTGTCGAACACGGTGCGGTCTTCCTTGGGACCTGCGTAGATCTCGTTCTTCGAGTAGAACGTTTCGCCGCGCCAGTACATCATATACGCAACCAGCTTTTCATCCGCGGATCTGCGGGTTTTGTAATAGGCGGCGATGGGGTCTTTTTGCGTCCAGTAAGGGGTGACCTGGCGCATGTAGACGTTCAACAGGAAAAACGTGAACGTCACGGCGGCCACGCACAGCCCCGCCACGGCCCAGGTTTGCAGACGCCGCCAGCACAGCGCCACAGTGCCCAACGCAAACGCCGCCGCAAACACGGTAAGCGGCAACGAAAAGTCAAGCTGCGAGGGCCACGGGCGCCCGGTGGGGCTGTGCACATAATCATAGTTGAACAGCCAAAGAAACAATTCAGCGCTGTGAGGGGCTTTGGTTAGGTCGTGGGCAATGAGCAACAGCAGAGGCAGCCCCACCAAAACCGTTAGGCGCCCCGCGCGCACGTCTTTGCGGCTCAACAGATCATCAAGGAAGCATCCCACGACAATGCAAAGCCCAGGCAAGGCGGGCAACACGTAGTGGTGGAACTTTGTCATCGACATCGACACCACGCCGTAAGCGCACACAAACCATATGGCGCCAAAAAGGTAGATGTCGTTGCGAAGGTTTCGCGGCGCCAAAGGGCGATCTTTGACCTGCGCCACCAGGGCAGCCAAAGCGGCCGGGGCCAGCGCAACCCAAGGCAAAACGGCGTAACCCAACTCACGCAAGAAATACTCGAACGTGCCTCGGTCGCCGTGGCGTCCCAGCACCATGCGGCGCCAATGGTTGTCACCAAACAATTCGTTCCAGAACGCCCAGCCGTGGCGAATGATCATCGCGTGGTGCCAAGGCGCCGCCACCAACACCACCGCCAACACAGACACCAAAATCGCCGGCAGCAGCTGCGCCCGTTGCAAACGCTTCCAGTTCCAAGTGAAGGCCAAGTACGCCACGAACACGATCACTGGCAGACCTAGGCCGGCAAGGCCCTTGGCAAGCACCGCCAGGCCACACAGCATGGCGGCCAAATAGAAGTACAAAGGGGCGCGAGCTTTTGCTCGAGCGGCGCACCAAATGAACAGCAAGCTGCCCAGGTAATAAGGAATCATGGCCACGGCGCCGTACACACGCACGCGCCGCGATCCACCCAGCGGCAACCAAAATTTCAGCTGGATCGAATCCACCACCAACTGCGGCAACACAATCAACAAGAACACGCCGAGCGTGACGTAAAACAAACGATGGTGCGGCCAGCTCCGCCAGCCTGCACCTTTGCGAGGCAAGGGCGTGTCTTCTTGATCAAACAGAGCCAACGCCGCCAGCGACAACGCCAGCGTCATGGGTCCAACAAACGGCATGTCGGTCACCGCTTGCCGGGCGATCAGGGAAAACATAGGGCTTGTGGCCAACACCAAAGCCGAAAGCACGGCGGCGCGACGGTTCACGAACCGGGACACCACCAAATACACACCCACCAGAGCCATCACAGCGGTGAGCGCCATGGGCACGCGCATCGCCCACTCAACGGCGTGGCCCACGGCCATTTCGCTCGCGGCGCCGCCGGGAAGGCCCACGCGCGCCACATGCATGCCTAGACTCAGCAACCAAAACGTTAACACGGGTTTCGACCAAAACACCTCAGCGTCGCGCGGCGATCCGGGCCACCACAACGAGATGAAGTCGCCCCGCTTGGTCATTTGGCGCGCAACTTCGCCGTAATGGGTTTCCCAGGGATCCCAAAGTCCGTACGTGCCCGCAAATGGGATGTACAGCAGCAGTGCGAAGGCGATCAACGCCATCAGCATCTGGCCTTCGCTGAGCCGGTCAAGCAGGCTGGGTTTCGTGGCGCGCTCTGCGTCAGTCATGGCGCACACGCGAATGGGGACAATAAGTTAGGTGGCGAAGCCTCACGGGAGGAAACGTTTACCATCACCCGCCGGGGCCGCAAAGCCCTACGCGCCGTCCCCGTTCCAACGCCCCACCCAGGGCGACCTCGCTCGCCGGTTTGGCTGGTGGGGACTCTGCACGGCGTACCGCCAGACCCGTCCCGACGGCACCGTCCCTAACAAAACCCCTTGCGCCCACGGTGCCGCCGGCCACACTCCAGCTCCCAAGCAGACTTCCTTACACCTGCGCCTCCCCTCACCCGCCCTGGCCCCCAACGCCCTGCCCCAAAAATGCCCTCGGCGGGGGCTGGGAAAACCTTTAGCCATCGCCCGCCCTTTCCCGTGAGTTTTGCGTCTCTCCCCACCGTCATTCTGCGCAAGGCGCTGGGCCGAGCCTTGCGCCAGGGCCACCCCTGGGTGTATCGCGACGCCGTGGTAGCCCCGCCGCAGGTGCCAGCAGGCGCGGTGGTGGCCGTGGCTGAGGAGGCCAATGCAGCGCCGCTGGGCTGGGGCTACTGGGACGACGAATCGCCCATCGCTTTGCGCGTGCTGGGTGTTGGGCCCAACTTGGCAGAAGCTAGTGACGTGCCGGCTGCAATGGCCCTTCGGCTGCAAGACGCCCTGTCACGCCGGATCGAGCGCCTCGACCTCAACCGCACCAACGCGTTTCGCTGGGTGCATGGCGAAGCCGATGGGCTGGCGGGCATTCACGTTGACGTTTATGGCAACGTGGCCACGGTGAGATACGACGGCGTGGGCGCGGCTGCGTTCTACGCTGATGCTCTGCAATTGCCACGGTTGCTGCAGACTGCGGGAGAGCGGCTTGGCCTGCGCCAGGTGGTTGAGAGACGTCGCCGCGGCGTCATATCCGCCTCGCCACAAAGCCAGGCGCCCTCGCCCTACGTGGTGTTGGAGAATGGCTTGCGCTTCTTGGTGGATCTTGAGCATGGCCAAAAAGGCGGCTTGTTTTTGGATCAAAGGGACAACCGCGCGCGCATCGCCAGTTTGGCGGCCGGCAAGCGCGTGTTGAATCTGTTTGGCTACACGGGGGCGTTCTCGGTGTACGCGGCGGCGGCGGGTGCCTTGCACACCGACACCGTTGACATTGCCGCCCCCGCCATGACGGCCGCCCAGGAAAACTTTCGTCTCAACGGCTTGCCACAGCGCAACGCAGGCTTTCACGCAGTGGATGCGTTTGTGTTTTTGGAAAACGCCATTGCTGCAGGCCTGACTTGGGACATCGTGATCAGCGATCCCCCCAGTTTTGCGCCCAACCAAAAGGCGCTGGCCACGGCGCTGGCAGCCTACAAGCGCTTGCACGGATTGGCGGCGCAAGTGGTGGCGCCCGGCGGTTTATTGGCGGCGGCGTCGTGTTCAAGCCATGTGAACCGCGCGCAATTTGTGAACACGGTCATTGAAGGGGCGCGCACAGCCGGCCTCACGTTTACACAAACCGCGTATGCGGGCGCTGGCTTCGATCACCCGGTGACTCCCAGTTTTCCCGAGGGGGATTACCTAAAATTTGTTTTGGGTCACCTCTCATCATCATAAAGGTCACATGCCGCGCCCTCCTGCCCCACTTCCAGAATCTGTGCCCGCACTTGCGGGTCAAACCTTGGCCGCTTGCCTGCGCGCCGCGCTTCCTGATCACAGTTGGGCATCGTGCAAACAGATGTGTGTGTCGGGAAAAGTGAAACTTGATGGCCAGGTGGTGCTTGATCCAGCCGTGCGGATGGCGGGCACCGAAGTGGTCACGTTGCAGATAAACGCACGCCGCCGCGACCGCGATCGCCCCGCCGCCGAGATCTTGTTTGAAGATCAACATCTGGTGGTGATCAACAAGCCCGAAGACGTTTCCACCGTACCTTGGGATCCGAAAGAAAGTGGAACGGCTTTGGATTTGATCCGCGAAGCCTGGCGACAGCAAAAGCGCGCCGCCACCAACACGCCCTTGTTGGTGGTGCATCGCCTCGACAAAGACACCTCGGGCGTGCTGACGTTTGCCAAAACCAAACTCGCCGAACGCGGCCTGCACCGTGTGTTCAAACAGCACTTGGCTGAACGAACTTACGTGGCGGTTGCCCACGGAACCGTTCGCCGCCGCAGCTTCACCTCAAACCTGATCGAAAACCGTGGCGATGGTTTGCGAGGAAGCACACCGTTTGCCGATCAAGGCCGCCACGCCGTGACGCATGTGATGGGCTCTGTGGTGTGCGATCTCAAGCGCCCGCTGCAAACCGGCGCCCCGGATGGCACCACGCTGTCGCGCTGCCACGTGCAGTTAGAAACCGGCCGCACCCACCAAATTCGCATCCACTTCGCCGAATCAGGACACCCGCTGGTGGGCGAAACGGTTTACGTGCGGGATTTCCGTAACCACGGCCACGAGGTGCTTCCCGCCAAACGCCTGTTGCTGCACGCGCAGACGCTGGCATTTGAGCACCCGGTTACGGGGCGCGCGCTGTCGTTCGATGCGCCACCGCCCCCGTCGTTTGAGGCCGTGTGGCAAGAGCTAACGGGCAAGGTGGTGTGACGGCCCCCAGGGTCAAGCGCTTTGAACCGGAAGCTCGTAAGTGGAGATGCCACTTGGACAAAGTCCGCGGCACCGCGCCGGTTGACACAGATCCTCATTAGGTTGTAGCCGCCACTTCGCCGCCTCACATCAGGAGGCAGAGCCATAGGCACGACCTTCATCTGCTGCGCTGGAGGCCCGTCCTCCGGCAAAGGATCCGCTGCGGCGATCGCCTCCGCATCGTGGAATTTAACGTGGCGACCCACATCGGGTTGATCAGCCAAAGGTTGCCCATCTACTCTCACCAAGAAGTAGTCGAGGAAAATGCTTTCATTGCGCAAGCGAGGCTCGCACACGATCACCAACGGCCGCTGAGCGTTGTCATCGTCGGGCAGGACGCCGATGGAGGTAGCGGATGAGGGCTTGGCTGAAGGCCCCCCAGAGGCGCACGCACCTACTAGAATCAGGCAGGCGAAGGTCGCAAAGTTGCGGGCAGAAGCGCGCTGGTAAGCACAGCCTTCGGTGTCGCTCTTGAGCCTCAAAGGCGCCTCCCTCTTATCCAGCTTCGCATAGTGAACCTGTACCCTAAGCGACGTAGGATGTGCAAACGATCATTATCTAGAAACAGGCACAGGATTTGCGGGGTCTTCTAGGTACCACGCTTTGCCCGACGCCTGCGCTTGCACGCCTAGCCTGCTGACGGCGTTTAGCGCCGGCTCATCCGCCACCAGGGACAGCGCCGTGTTGGCGCTGCACACCGAAAAGGCGCGCGATATGTCTTGCATCGTTACGTGGACGACGCGCTCGCCCAGTCGCGCCTCGGCATCAAATGAACTGCCGCGGGTCAGCGCCTGCACCATCGACAGAGCGCTGCTGACCGATGTTTGAAACGCCAACTGCATCTGCGCATTCAAATGCCATTTGGCAAGGGCGAGTGAACCATTGTCGAATCCCGTGGTCGCAAATTCTTTCCACAAGCTGCGCAAAGCGGACACCACGTGTGCGGTGCGGTTGCTGTCCACCTCCAAATTCACGCTCAGCTCTGAAGCGCCACCCCTAAGGGTGCTGGTGCCGGCTGACGCCGAATACGTGGCCGCGTTCTGTTCGCGAAGGTGTTGAAACAAGGCTCGTTCCACCATCTGTGCCAACACGGCGTGCGTGGCCGAGGCTCGTTCGTCGGCGTTTGGCAGTCGGCACGCCAAGGCGATGCTGGTTTGCGCAGCGCCTTCTGCCTTTGTCTTTAACAAAGTTTCATGCATGGGGCCCGTGCGCGGATCGGGCACCTTCGGCCCTTGCGGCGCAGGCCACGAAGAGGCTTCAGGCTTCCAGGGATCAAACCAGCGATGCACCAAGTCCTCCGCCTGCTGCAGATCCACATCCCCCACAATCACCAAGTGCGCATTCTTGGGGTGGTGCATGGCGGCCACATACGCGGCAACGTCGTCCGCTTTGAAAGCCTTGAAATCGTCATCGGTAAATTCGCGCGTGTAAGCGGTCGGGCCGTAAAGCGCGTCTGCCAGCTTCCGTCGGGCCACGGTGTAAGGTGATGGCTTGGCTTTCTTGCGCAAATCGTCAGCGGGGCGGTGCGCCTCCCACGCCGCCTGCTCTTCGCGACGTCGCGAGCGTTCCATGAGCTCAACGATTCGCCGCCAATCCACGGTGTCAATGGTGGTGAGACGATCCGCCAGGAGGTAAAGCGCGTTCGGCAAGTTGGTGGCTCCGGCGCGCACAAGGTCAACGGTGGCGTCGGGGCCATCGTCGTCTCCGATCAACAGGCCGTTGAGCTCTTGACGGGGGGCTTCAAGCCGCAAACTGGTGCCCATCACATCTTGAAGACCCCGCACGAACTGCACCACCCCGGGTGGCTGCCCTGCCGCCCATCCACCACCAAAACCCATAGCGGCAGTCACGGTGGGATAACCAGGCCGGCGGGCAATCAGCACGCGCAAACCGCTTTTCAACACGAATTGCCGCACATTTCCAAACTCCGCGGGAAGTGGAAACGATGGCGGATCAGAAAGCGACGTAGCTCCCGCCGGCACCTGTGCATCAAGTTGCTGTCGCGAAACGGTGAAACGGGCGCTCTTTTGTCTCGTGGCCGCATCCTCGACATCGATATAAACCACCCGGGCCCGCTCGGGTGCCAGATATGTGTTTACAAACTCACGCACTTCATCATTCGGCATGTTGACGATGCTGCCCACCATCGCGCCGTAGCGCGAAGAATCGGGTACGAGGTGTAGAAATCCTGAATGCTCTACCGCGCGCGCAAAAAACGCTTCGTTTTGAAAGATGGTGGACATGGCCAAGCGCGTGCGAAACATTCTGAATGCATTTTCATCCGACACCGCGCTCACAAGAGTTTCTTCATACGCTCGTTGTTGCACCCGAATGTGCAAATCATTTTGCGCTTGCCAGATTGATTTTGCGTCGTCTCGCGCAGCCTTCGACAGCCAGAGCATTGCCTTTTTGGCGATGCAACTCGAGCTTCTGCAGATCGGTAGTTTCAAGAGCGACGACAGATCAGATTGTGCACGGGACTCCAAAGCAACAAAAGAAAGCGTTCCTAGGGCATCGATTGTGTCGAACTCTAGTTTGGGGCAAGCGCTGACCGTAATTCCCTTGAGGTGTCTCAGCTCTGCCCCCTGAGCGAACGAATTCGCTTCCCGTGGATATGTATTACCTCAATTTGCTCAAGGCAACGAAGGGGCGCTAGGGTCGTCAATGACGACGAGACGTCGATATTTACCACTCTGATCGCGGCGAGCGGACCGATTGCCTCGTGAAGGCAGTGGATTCTTCTATCCACATCTACTCGGCTATAGGGTTCCACAGCTTCTTGAAGCCCATGCCGTGAAAGTCTTTTACATTCACCGTCGCAAAAGCGGTTACGCCCTGTGCCGTCATCGTGAGTGCACTGCGAGCGTCGTAAAGTCTCCGAAAGGCGAAGGCGTTGGAGCGGGCCTTCCGCCAAAGGGCGTCGTGCAACGGTCGGCTCTCGGAGGGAAAGCCGATCAGCCGCCAACGCGGGTGTGTGCGGTAGACCTGAACGACATCGACGGCCTCACCGGAGGACAATGGGTGTTTGAGCACGGCGGGGTTGCGCAGCAGACCGTAAAGTTCGGCGAGGATGAACTCGGACATGGCCACGTCTTCTTCGCGCTGAATCGACGCCAGCCAGGAGTACGCCGAAGCGTGGCGTGGTGAATCTTCGTTGAAGGCGTAAAGAAGTATGTTGGTATCGATCGAAAGCATGGGCTACTTCCGGCGCGGGCGGGCCAAGGAAAGTTCGGCTGTGGTCAATTGCGCTTGCTCTTTGATCTCCCCGTCACTGAGACCCTTCCAGCCCAAACGCCGCGGCGTCGGCGGCTGCCACTGCCGGTTGGCATCGGATTCGGGCGCGTATACGCTAAGTATGTATTCGATGCCGCGCCGCGCCAGTTCGGCGAGGGAAATTTCGCGGGCTTCGCACAGCATTTTCGCGCGGGCAAACGTGTCATCAGGAAGTTGTATCTGAGTGCGGACCATGCCAACAGTTTAACATCATGTTGCAATGCCATCAATCTGCCTCACCCGCGCCTGCTGGCTGAGCCGTCACGCGGGTGGTGATAACGCCCCAAGTCTGCGCCGCCTCGTGATCAAGACCTTACCCACAAGGGTGAATGAGCGCGCAGGGCCGCAACTTCAAACGGGGAGGCAGCAACAGACTGTTCATGTTCTTCACCGAGTTCCTTCGGCCGCCGAGTTGGCCGCGCCATCACAGAAATCCTGCGGATGATTCGTTAACGCCGCTGAGGTTTCTCGGACGCCTTGCACAGAAGACGGTAGTCCTGCGCCACTTGCCAAGCCGTCGCAAACGAGCACGAGGCGCTTCGCGCGATGTCGGCGACGCGCAGGTCGGGTGCATGCTCAAGCGCGGTCCAAACGTCGGCGCGAAAGGAGGGCCCCATGAGCACACGGTTGCGGTAACCAGCGTGACGCCGAACCAAAACCTCGGGCGAGAGCACATCTTCTGCGCGATCGCGAAGGGTGCCTTTTGGCACCAGCAACTTCGAGCCCGCGAACCGCTCATCCTCGCCACGTCGCTGAATTTGGAATGCGGTTCCCGTGGGCAAAAGTTCGAGCGGTGCTCCAGGGTAAGCGCCTGCGAGCCGGCCAAAACGGCGATCTTCCTTGATCCAGTTCGCAACCGCGGACCAGTAGGCTCGGACACGCTCGGAAGGATGCTCGCTCACCAAGCGTACGAGCCGATCGGCGTTCACACGCGTGTGATGCACGCCCAACCACGTGGTTAGCACCGCCAGAACGCGGAGGTCTCCTTCATCAATGCCGAGTGCCGACGCGTGGAGCAGGGTGCTTTCGATGTCGGCGTCGGCCTTTGGCTTCGCGGCGAAGTTCATCCCGATGCCCACCATGCGCGCGCTCAACTCTTCGGGCGCGGGCGCCGGCTCTGTAGCGGCAGCTCGACTAAAGGCCATGGCCAATCCTTCCTGCTAGCGGCAAAGTACTACCACGCCGTTGTCCTCGACCGCGAAGTCGATCGCAGCCCTTCCTCGAGTGCTTCCACAAGCTCCTCGCCAATCCCAGCAACGCCATCTGCGGCCGCTGGTAAAACACCTTCTCCAATGACCGCACCCTCTTTCGACGCGATCATAAATACGCCCAGTTGAGGGGCGCATCCGTCATGAGGACATCCGCGCGTGGCTACGATAGTGGTCGAGATACCTGGCCAGATCGAAGTACTCGTTGCGAGTTTTCACCTCGAATTGAATCCTCATGGAAGAGTCAAAGTCCGCAATGAGAACCCCGTCGCGAAGCACGCGATGGACAAGATCCACGGGAGCCCGGTTAAACAAGATCAATCGAGAGGCCAAGCTCGTTTTGAAGGTTCACCACGAGGTCGAGGCGCAAGCCCGCAAACGTCCTGGGTGGAGACACCCGCAGCAAAACGGCCACATCCAAGTCGCTGGTCGGGCGGGCTTCACCCCGCGCGTGGCTGCCAAAAACGTACACCGCCGCCACCTCATCGGCATGACGAGCAAAATGACGAGCCAGGGCGGCTTTGAGTTTGGGCTCCACTGTTTGGAACGGTTAACAGGACCCCTTGTCGCGCACCAGCCGGGAGTGCAGCCTTGTCCTGCTAGATGTCCGGTCCCAACCCGCCAACAGGTTGATGTAACGCATGCGGCAAGACAGGTGGTGTGCCTGTGGCGAGACGCATGTTTTTCAGCACGTACCCCCGCCTCAAAAAGTGCATGCCCCCTCCACCAACGTCACATCATCAAAGTACGTTAGTGCCGCCCCTTCCTTGCTGCCGCTGGTGCTGGTGCCGTGTTCCAGTTGCACGAAGGTGGTGTCGGCGGGGTTTGTGAAGGTTTTGCGGTAGCGGCGAAAGCCGGGGTCGGTAGAGATGAGAGTGGTTTGGCCGCCCAGGCCATCGGGACCGGAGGCGCCGATCAGGGGATGGCTGCCAGCCAGGGGTAGCGTCTGCGCATCGAAGCGGTGCAGGTTTACGAAGGGGCGTGGGCCGCCCTGCCAGTTTATCCACGCCGAGAGGCAGTAGGTTTGGTGAGGGGTGACGGGGATCAGGTTGAACCACGATGAGCGGGAGCTGCTGGCGTTAGGGGTCGTGAACGTCTGCACGCGGCCTGAGGTGCCTGTGCAGGCGGCCCATCCTGCAAGCGGTGCGGTCATGCCGTTGTCCTGGGCATAAGCGCTTTCGTTGCCGCCATTGTCGTGCCAGGCGCCGTTCGGGTGGCAATCTTCCCAGCCATCGCGGAACACCACCTTGCCACTGGGCGCAGTCAAGGCGGTTGTCGGCACGCCCGCGCAGCACGCAGGGGAAGCGGAGCTGGCCACCACCGTGGCGTCGCCCAACGTCCAGCTCAAGCTGTTGTCGGGGAAGGTGACGGTGAACGCCACCTCGTAGATGCCGGGCGCAAAGCTAGAAGGCAGCGCGCCCGCGCTGGGTGCGGCAGAGAGGTTGTTGCCCGGCGAGCCGGCTGACGCCGTGATGTTTTCGCTCGCGGGGTTGCTGTAACCAAGATGCGCGCGTAGGCCGCCTGCCGCAGGTTCCACACAGGCCACATGCGGAACCAGCGCGCACACGCTGGCCCCCGGCGTTCCCATGCATTCGCCGGCGTGGCACATATCGTTGGTGGTGCAAGCGCTGCCGTCATTGCAGCTTGCGCCTTCAAGCGTATCGCGGTTCACGAGACACCCGGCCACGGGGTTGCAGCTATCCTGGGTGCAGGCGTTGCCATCGTTGCACACGCGCGCTTCGCCGGCTTCGCAGCGCCCCGCCACGCAGCGATCGGCCACCGTGCACGCATTTCCATCTTCGCAAGCCGCACCATCGGCCAAGCCTTCGCAAGCGCTTGGTGCGGCTGTGGCCCAACGAATGGCGGCATCGAAGAGGCGCCATCCATCATCGTTGAAAGTGCGCGCGGTGTGCTCTCCCGCGAACCAGCCCACCCGTCGCGCGAGCGCTGTGCCCATCACCATATTTGCACCAGTTT
>JBBSJE010000189.1:0-12477 GCA_038257535.1 Polyangia bacterium | reverse complement strand
CGCTTGCACATTCACAAACGTGGCGGGGTGCCAATGCGATCCGTCGGCGGAGTTCAACACCCGCGTGCCATCAACGGACACAAATTTATCACCCAGCCACGCGACACCAGCGAATCCCTCTTTGTTGCTGTGCGCGTTGGCCCAATCAACCGGTTTGTCTGTGGTGCGCAGCGTGCCGGAATCGCCCCAACCAAACGCGGCGACGAAGCGACCATTGCCGTAAGCCAATCCTTGCGGGGCTCCTGATCCGTGATCGCTTGTGCTGCCGCCGCCTGGATCGTGCGCGCTCCAAGTGTTGCCATCGTCGCACGATGCCACCGTACGCTTGCCGGCGGCTTGGGCTACAAACATCGGCACATGATCGGCACTGGGGGCCCCAGCGGTGCTGGGCGTGGGGATGGGCGGTGGGGCCGTGGGCGTGGCTGGATCAATCGTGCTTACGCCCGCGTCGGTTGAGGCAAGCCTGCCTGCATCGGCTTCGTTTGTGGCTTCATCCGTTGGCTCCGGATCGCCGTCCGGGTTGGCAGGACGCTCCTCCGTTTGCGCCCCGAGTTCATCGTCATCAGCATAGAGATCCTCAGGTGACATGCTGACCTCGTCGTCGGCCGGCCTGTGGTCGGCAATGTCTTCTCCTGGGGCCTCCCCGCAACCAGCCACCACCACACAAGCCATACAGAACCATCGAAGGCTGTAACGCCTCGTCTTTGCAGTCATGGCGTTCAACTGTGAACGAGGATCTCGAGGATGCACGCACGAATGTGCGATCATTCTGCGCGTGTTACGAAGTCGAAATGGCGCGCATCAATGATGACTCCACAATCTTACCGCTCAGTAACTGTTTTCAATGAGACGATTGTTTTTTTAGACAGCGCTCAAGTTTGCGCGCAAACACCCGGGGCTCCGCACGCCTGGGTGCAATGTCGCAGGCCCGCTTTAAGAAGCGTGCTCTGTGGCCACACCTGGTGCGTTTGCGTCGCTCATGAACAATCGCTGGCTTAGTAGCCCATCATTTCCTGAACTTGGATCAACGCGCCCAGCATCAAGGACCCCATGTCCCCTTTGGCTTCACACTATTCCCTTGGTTGACGCCGATACTGCCCTCCTTGGTCGACGCCGATGCTGCCCGATTCTGGACAATGGTTTGAAGAAAAATTCTCCGTCTGCCGCGACTTAGTCACCGTTCTGCTGTGGCTAAGCCACGACAGTGTTGCGAAGATAATGCGACAGCTTGTTTCCCGTGTTTGCATCTGTTGGGCCTAGACCATGACGCCTGCCAGCGAGTGGCATGCGGCGCTGGCACATACGTCGATTTCCTTACGACTTTTGTGGTACCATTGCCTCGCCATGAAGTTCGGCTGGAAAATCTGTTGGTTCGGCTTGAGCGTGACCGCATTTAACGCCTTGGGATGTTCGGGCCATATTGGCGATATGGCCGCGCAAACGACGGAAGGATCTTCGGGGGCGGGCCGAGGCGGTTCCCCTGAGGGAGGAATGGGCGGCGGTGTCAGCGATGAACCTGATCCCACCCAATTGATGCCGTTGCGGCGGCTCACGCGCTTCGAGTACAACAACGTCGTCGAGGAATTGCTCGACCTGCGCAGCGATGTCGCGAAAAGCTTTCCAGGCGAACCCACCGGAACGTCGGGGTTTTCAACACCTGGCCTGTTGTCGGAAGCTGATTTCACAGCATACCGGTCGGCTGCCGAAGACTTGGCGGCAAGGTCGCTAAAGAACAGCAACCCGCGGGTGCTCAGAGCCTGCGCTGGCAAACCACGTGATGACGAGTGTGCCACTTTGTTCGTCAAAGATTTTGGTTTGCGCGCTTATCGACGCCCGCTTTCGGACCGGGAGGCGGGGGTGTTCGAAGGGCTCTATAAAAAGGCGCGCACGGACTTCGGTTATTCGTTTCTGCCCGCGGTGGAACTTGTGGTGTCGGCGTTCTTGCAATCGCCGGGTTTCCTGTACCGCTGGGAACAAGCGCCGACGCCAGCCAAGCTGGAGGCAAAGCTCATTGCTCTCGATGGTTATGAGATGGCGTCCCGTTTATCGTTCTTGTTCTGGGGCAACATGCCCGACAGTGATTTGTTTGCTGCGGCGGCCGCAGGCACGCTGCAGACCCAAGACGGCTTACAAGGGCAGGCACGCCGGCTGCTTGGCGATCCCCGCGCGCGCAAGCTCGTCGCCAATTTTACCAACGAATGGTTGGAGCTTGGCGATCTGGGCCAAGCCACCAAGGACGACAAAACTTACCCCCGCCCTTTGTTTCATCCCGCGGCCGGTTCATCTTTGCAACGAGACGTGCAGCAATTTGCACAGCGTTTTATGTTGGGTGGCCCAGGCATCGACGCCACCTTCAAGGAGCTTATGACAAGCCCCGTGGCCTTCATCGATGTGCTTAACGCAGGCGTATATGGCTTGGGAACCGGAACGACAAACGGTGACAATTGGTTCAGTTATAAGCTTGAACAATTGGATCCCAACGTGCGTCCCGGGCTGCTGACGCGCGCCGGTTTCTTGGCCGCCAAAGCCAATGCTTACGAAGGCGATCCCATAAAACGCGGAAAGATCGTGCGCGAGAAGCTGTTGTGCCAGGCCCTGGTACCCCCCCCCGGCGCCGTGCCCCCGCTGCCGGAGCCTCAGGAGGGCTTAACGAACCGCCAACGCCACCAAATGCACATGCAGCTTCCCGAGTGTTCCGGATGTCACCGACTCATGGATCCTATTGGGTTTGCGTTTTCACGTTTTGATGCGGTGGGAGCCTACCATGAGAGCGAAGGTGGCGAAGTCATCGATTGGTCGGGCACCGTGGTTGACTTGGACGGTAAGGATGCTCCCTTCAAAGACGTGGCGGGCCTGGCGGCAGCTCTTGCGCAAAGCGACGAAGCGCGACAGTGCTTCGTTAAGCAATGGCTGCGGTTCGCTTTGCGCCGTGAAGAGGTGAAGGCCGACGACGCTTCCCTCAGTGAAATTTATCGAAGCTTTGCCGACAGTGGCTTTCAAATTCCGGAACTGTTCGTGGCGTTGGCGAGCAGCGATAGCCTGCGTTTTCGCGAAGCCGCCAAAGGGGAACCCCTGCAATGAACAACCACCGCTACGATCGGCGCCGCTTCCTCAAGGGCCTCGGCCTTTCGACGTGTTTGCTGCCGCAGCTTGATGCCCATTCGGTGGGCGCGGCCGAACCGGCGCCAGGCAAACGCTTGGTGGTTGTGGGCGTGCCGAATGGATACCGCGAAAACGTCTACTACCCGCGGGGCGGCCAGCTCGACTTTACGATCCCCACCGATGCCCAAGTGGATCCGACTGAAAAATTCTCGCCTTTGCAGCCCTTGGCCCCGCATCGCAACGACATCATCTTCATCGGCAACTTGATGTTCAAAAATGGCTGGGACACCTTGGGGGGGGCCTTGGGCGGCCACGCCTGTTTGCCGTTTTTGCTCACAGGCGCACGCGGGGTGCCGGGGCCGAAGATTTCAGACAACGTGACGTTCTCAGCCGCCGCGCCTAGCGTTGATCAATTCATTGCCAAACGGTTTTTCGAGCAGTACAAGACAGCCTTTCCGTCCTTGGTTCTGTCACCGGTCAAGGAGCTCGGCAACGACCGTTACCTGTCGTTTTACGGCAAGCCTTTGGATCCATCCACGCCCAACGCGCCCACGCCGCGCGTGGATCCCGTGCAGCTTTATACCGACTTGTTCGGTTCCGGCTTGGGCAAGGACGAGCTTGAACGTCTGCGCCGCAACAGACGCAGCATCTTGGACGTGGTCGGAGGCGAACTTGAGGCGTTTCGTTTGCGTTTAGGAACTGACGATCGCCAAAAAGTGCAGCGGCATTTGGAAACGGTACGCGCCGTCGAGCGGCAACTGGCATTTTCCGAAGCCAGCTGCAAAGCGCCCAATGTGACGATCGACCTTGCGAAAGACTATCTAAACACGAACGGGAACCCGCTCGTGAACGAGGTGCTCAAGCTTCAGATCGACTTGACGGTGGCCGCGATGGCGTGTGACGGCACGCGCGTGGCCAGCATGTTGTGGTCGAACTCGAGCAACGTGCGTTGGGTTTACCATTGGTTAGGCAGCGACTTCACCGTACCTGGCTCCGACTTCGCGAACAACAATGAGAACCAGGGCCTGCGCAACCACCATGAGATCGCTCATAGGGATGGGGAAACCGGATTCAAGCCGCTGATGAACCGGGTGAACCAGTGGTACCTACAGCAGTTCGCCTACCTCATTGAGCGGATGAAAGCCACGCCGGACGTGGGAGGAAAAACCTTGTTCGATGGCGCCGCGTTGCTTTACGCGAACATGCAACGCACGGGCGGCGGCCACCAAACGGATCGCGTGGCGTGGATTTTGGCGGGCAACGCCCACGGGTACTTCAAAACCGGCCAGTACATCCAAAACCCCTCAGGTAAAGCGGGGCAATCGGCGCCACAAAACGGCGTACTGACCGCTTTGTGCAACGCCATGGATGTACCCGTGCAGAGCTACGGCTCTGCCGATTACGGCACAGAGTTGGCCGGCTTGCGACGTTAACGAAGCGCGTCTCGCCCTCTTGGCTGTTGCGTCGTCGACGTGGCTTGGCAGCCGCCAAGCGGTCATTAATCTGCCCCCTGTTCCAAGGCCCGGTGGGCGCCGTCGCCACGCAGACCAAGGCCCCCCGCCATCTCGAATTCCGCGTAGCTTCCTGGCACCCAAATGGTATGAAAGCGGGCAGCCAAGCCACCTTGTATGAACAAGTGCGTCCCCTTCTTGATGGTGCGACAAGGGTACACAGGTAGCGCTGTCGGCATTCATGGCCCCGACCGACGTGTGCGTTGGCTAGGGCGCGTGGTGAACTGGTTCGATACGACATCCGGATGCGTTGGCCTTGTTTCGGACGAAGACGTGCAGCGCGTGGGACAATGGGCAGAGCGCGTTGGCGCACGAAGCGTTTTGCTGGAGGCTAGGTGAGCCGTGCTCTGCAGTCTCGGCGGCGCGGGGAGCGCCTCATTGATGTCACCGTGCCGCCAAGGCCGCCTTGATGGCCGGTTGTAGCGCCTGTTCGAGATCGAGGCTGGCTTTCACCACGCCGCCTTCCAAGTTGTCGAGTTCCATAGCGATGGCCGCGTAGTAGCCAGCCTGGCGGTCGATCCACGGGGTGAAGCCGAAAGCGCCGGGTGAAGACAGCACCTGGCAGCGGGCGGCTGGCTCCGGGCATTCGAGCCAGGCACCGAGGCCATAGCGGTACGCCTGTCCGGCCTGGACTGCAGGCGAGACGCCGATGGTGGCGCCCGGGAACGGCTCAATGGTTTGCTGCGCGAACAGATCGTCGCTGCCGATGCTCAGCCCTCGATACGTGCCCGCGTGAAACGCCACGGCCAGCAGCTCCATGTACTGCGAAGTGGTGAGGCGCAGGCCGCCGGCCACAAGCGGGTTTATACGACCCAGGCCCCGGCGCGGAAAGGTGAAGTAGCCAACGTCCGACGGAAAGCCCAGTGGTTGCGCCAGCACCTCGGTGAAAAGTTCGTTCCACGTCTTGCCTGTGACGACCTCGGCCATGCGAGCGGCAACGTGCAGGTGGGTGCTGCCGTAATCGAAACGCGTGCCGGCGGCCACGGCCAGCTCCGCGTCGCGGATACGGTCCACGCACGCCGCGAGCGTCATCGCCGCTTGGGCCGTACAGATTGCTTCCGGCAGCAGGCCCGAGGTGAAGGAGAGGAGGTGGCGCAGGGTGATGCCGGCCTTGATTCCAGGCCACCCCAGTACCGCGCCGGTGGTTGCATCAAGCGAAAGCCGGCCTTTGGCCACTAGGTCGAGGAGCAGCAGCGCCGAGACCAGCTTCGAGGCCGAGGCCACGCCTATCGTTCGGTCAAAGGCGAAATCGCCGTACACACGGCTGAACGCGATCTGGTCGCGCGCGTCTCTCACGACGAGACCAAGGCCGGGCAGGGACGACTGTTTCATTGACTCCCGGATCAGGCGATCCACCTCGGCCCACAGGTCCTGCGCCACCGCGTCCTGCGAAGCCGCGTCATGGGCGTCTGGGGGCATGCTCATGGCGGTGTCGGCCACGGCGACGCCGCCCCCGTAGCCATCAGGGGCTCCAGCCTCCAGGGGCGGCGTTCCAGACCCACTGCAAGAGATGGCGTGACCAACGGTCACCAGAGTCACCGCCCATCGAGGGGCCTTGCTTCGATTGTTCATCACAGAATAGACACCACGGGCCCGAAAAAGTGAAAGTTAGGTGAACCCAAACGTGAGACCGTCCGACCGAGAGCGTTTAGCCACGTTGCAACACAGGCTGAACTGTTCCGCCGGGCGCTAGTTTTACAACTTCGCCGGTGATCGTAACCTCGGTCCACAAGAACGGAACAAAGAACAAGATGGCCTGCACAACTTTTATTGCTGGCAAAACTTGTGTTTGATGAAAGCGCACGTTGACGATGCCGTCGCCGTTTAGGCGACGAAGCTCGGGCATCAACACTTCGTTAAAGCCGGTCTGAATGTCAGTGCCCACAATATCAACGAAGCCAAACAGCAAGTGGCCTTTGCGTGTGACCTGGATTAATCCAAGGCTTTGGTAGGGACCTTGAATGTCGCCTGTGGTGACGAAGGGCGCGTGCTGTTTTGGATCGTTGGGCAGAACGGCAGTGTTTACGATGGTGCACGCTGCAAACGATGCGCAACACGCAACAACAAGAGCCGTTTTCAGTACAGAAGGAAGCGTTCGTAGTGTCATGAGAAACCTTATGGGTAGAAGAGCTAAAGAAAACGGATGACTTCGCCTTTGGCACGCACAGATCGCCAACGCGTTTTGACTTCGCGGCGGCCGTTCCTGTTGACGCTCAGCGAGTCAGAAAGATCCCCGGCCTTTTCGGCAGGCGTTTGCGGGTTTTCGTCTAAGAATTCGATGTTGATGATTCCATCGCCATGCAGTTTGATGGCTGCGTTCACCAAGGCACCTTTGATGGTGCCGTCGATTTGGGCGTCGCCAATATCCATAACCCCGGCCACTTGGTTGCCAAAGCCCGTGGCTTGAACAAAGCCAATCGTTTGATAGGGGCGGGGTGAAGCGCCTGTTGAGAGAAACACTTGGGTTCCCTCGAAAGGTCGCGATGACAGCGGCCCGCTTTGCGCCACGGCCGTGCATCCCGTGCCTAGGGCAAGCGCTACGGAAAGCAGCAATATATATTTGGTCAAGAGTCCATCCTTCGTCTGTCCTAAGGGCTAGTGACGCCGAAGCGCAAACCGGGTCACGCAGAAGTTAAAATTCTGCACCGCGCACTTCCAGACCCAGCCAGGCGGCGGGTTGCCACGTCGCCAACTCCATCGATCGGTGCGCTCCGTCTGTCGCCTGATGCTGCAAAAGTGTGGGGGGCAACAGGTCAATAGACGCCCCAACGGTTCCGTAAAGCCAGTCGACAATCCGCAACTCGGTGCGCAGCTCCCAACGCAAGGCGGGAAGAATTGCCGATGTGTCCGCGTTGCTTGCGGCATTTGGGCCCGCCGAGATCCAGTCTGCGCCGCCACCAAGGCCAACAGCGAAACCAATGTCCTTTGTTTGCGCCACGGAAAACGCCAACCCCAACCGCCAATCCCACAGATTCATGTGCCAGTCCTCACCCATCAACCCTTGCGGTGCCAGACCAATCGGCTTCCACACCGACGTCCACACTGTGACGTCGCCCAAAGCGTTGTTCCATCGCGACGACAAGCGCAAACGTGGACCTTGTGCTGCTGCCCCGTGGGTGCTGATCCATTGGACCACGTAAACGGATTCAACTGCTAAGGCGCGCTTGGTTGGCGGCCGTGCATTCTGCCAGGCCAGCATTTGAACCGTGGGCGAAGGCGCGGGTTGCGCAGGCGATGGTGATTGCGCCAACGCCAGCTCGGTTCTGATCTGTTCACCAGTTAGAGCAGGTTGCGTGTGATCAGCTAGCGCCGACAGCGTGGGAGCGATCACTTGCGCCACATGCTCGGCCAAAATATCGTCGTTGCTTTGCGCAGGGAACCTTCGCACAAAGAAGCGCTGTGCATCTGCGTCGCGAAAATATACGCTAATCGCACTGCGATCGCGCACATCGATCCAAGCTGTAGGCCGCGAAGGCGTGCCCACTGCCAAGAACGCATCGGTATTAAATTCGGGCCGCGTGCCCCAATGAACAGCCAATGGCTCCGCCACCAGCGCTTCGGCGATCTTGGAAACGAATGCCGTCTCGGCGTTTGTCTCGCTGACGGTCACGACATCAACATCGTGGTTACTTTGCGCCCACACGCTGATTGGCACGTGCGCCATCAGCAAGCATCTGAAAATCACGCCACGCGCTTTGCTCATGGTCTGTGTGTCTGCAGGTAGGGCGATTGCGGGTGCGCGTCTCGCAGTGCCTTCCAGGCGGCATCGGCGTCAGCTTGCCTTCCCAAACCCGTTAAGCTTTGAGCAACGCCCGCCAAGGCTTCTTCTTGCAACGCACCCTCCGGATGTGCTTGCACGTATGATGAAAACGCCTTAAGTGCGGATGCGTGTTGGTTCAAGCGCAAGTAGAGGCGCCCTGCTGCCAAACGTGAAATGTCGGCCTCAGGGCTTTCGGGGTAGCCATCGATCAGCGCCTGGAACTGCTTGGCTGCAAGTTCATGCCAACCAAGCGCACGTGCTTTGCGCGCGTGTTCAAACAAGGCCGCGGCAGGATTGGCGACTTCCGCATCAGGCTCTTCATTCGGTTGCACAGGCGCAACAGCAGGTTGCGATGGGGCCGGCGGTGATCGCGGCGCCACGCGTTCGGGCACGACCGGCGGGGGAACGAGCGGTGCCGACACTGAAGGCGAGGGTGTAAACACCACGCGCGGCTTGGGCGCAACCACTGCGGGTGCCGTTGGCTGCAACCAGCCGCGCAACAAAGGCACCGACACAGCAGCGGCCGCCGCACCTCCCGTAACGCCAACAACCGCAAGCAAAGTTGCGTAGCTCACCCGCTGCGCAAAGCGCTTGCGTTTGCCATTGCCAATACCTACGCGAGCCACCACACGGCCTACCACAAAGTCATCCGTTGCTACGTGGTTGGGCGTGGCTTGATACGCCTCTGCAACAGCTTTTAACAGCAGTGCATCGTCAACCGGGGTTGCTGGGTCGAAGCCGCGTTTTTGCGAGCTCATGCCTCAGCCATCCAGTCTTCAAGACGCTGCTCGCTGACATCCAACGATTTGCGCAGACGACCCAAGGCCAAGCGTAAGCGGCTCCGCGCCGTTTCCAAAGGAATCTGAAGCGCCGCCGCAACTTCAGGCAACGTCTGATCTGCCACCACGTGCATCAACAAAACTTCGGCCTGCGTGGGAGGCAAAGCTTCGACCAAGCGACGCAACATGGCTTGCTGTTGTTTTGCCGCGACGGTGGTGGATGCGGGCGGCGCGCTGCTTGCGATCTCTTCTAGAGTTGCAGCGTCGCTCCACAAGCGGCGGTACCAAGGCGTTTGCTTGCGTCGGTAAGCCATGCAGGTCAACACGGCGACGCGGCATGCGAAGTGTCGCGTGCTTGCTGTATGGCGAAATCGCGGAAGCGCAGCCAAAAACGCCACCATCGCGTCTTGCAACAGATCTTCGGCGTCGGGTGAGTCCAACACCATCTTGCGAATCACGCTCATCATCGATGGCCCGACACACGCAAGCAGTTTTGGCGCTGCGGTTCGATCGCCGTCACGTACCAATCGCACCAACCCAAGCCACGGATCGCTTTCGGGAACGAACGTTCCTGCGGCGTGCTCGCCGGCAGAGGCAGGAAGGCTTGAGGATTGCTTAGACACGGAACCGAGCCACGTTGTAGTCGTCGCACAGCCTTACTGCAAGCTGCGTTGTCGTGGACTCGATGTGGCCGTGCTCTATTCAAAACATAGTTACCAGTGCGTGAATCAATCAAAACGGGTCACGCCACAATCAAGCCGGTTTGGCGATCGTGCGTAAGTTAGCGTTTCGGGCAGCTATGTTGAAACTTCAGTTCGCCGATTTTGCCGCCGCCACGGCTTTGCCCCTCGGCGAGGGCGTGGCTCGTACGGCCATGAACATCTTGCCAGGCAAGGGGATCTCATAATCAGCGCCTTTGAAGCTGCCGGCGATTGGCGTTACGGTCATTTCCCAGGGATCAATAACCTCAAAGCGCCACGACGCCCCCGCGTGCTTGGGAACCGCCTCTTCAATGATGCGCGTCGTTTTTGATCCGATGAACTTGGGCGCATGCCGGCCAAAATAAACCAGGAAACTGTCGCCCTGCTGCGCAATGGGGTAAGGCTGCCATCCTGGCCCGAACTGCACAGGTTCAATACGGCCTTTTTGTTCCAGGAGCTTGCGCAAAAACGCTATGCGGGGCGGACTTTCTCCTCGCAACTTTCCGCCCTTGGACCACCACAAAACCTCCTCTTTGTTGCGGAAGGTTTCACCATGGCCCACGTAGCCGCCGCGTATCTTGCCTTGCCAAAACCGGTGAACCAGCTCCTGGCCATTGATGTTTCCCCAGGGCGCTTCAATGTCGCCCTCGTACTCGCATTCATCGTTGATGGCGGGCTTGCCATGTTTGGTGCGAAGCTCGCCCACGATGCCACCGTCGCCATTTTGCACGCTCACGTGAGTGATGGGCCGGCGGCTGTGATCGAAATGCGTGCCGGCTTGGTGAATGGAACACAGTTTGCCGTAAGGATCTTCCTTCTCAATGATGTCGAACAACTGGTTCCAATCGAAAACCGTTTTGCGCTTGTCTAGGTCCCATTCGTTGGCCATTGACCACCAAACGTTGCGGTACGCGCCCAGTCGCGCCAGCACGTAACGCAGGTATTGTTGATCGGCGTCTCTGCCCATGCGATCAAAGCCCCAGTGGCCTTCGTCGTACGGGTGAAACAGAATCAAGTCCACTTCGATGTTCAGCTTTTGCAGCTCTTCAATGCGACGTTCAAGTAGCGCGTAAAAGCCAGGATTGGGCTTAAAAACATCGAACCTTCCATCGGGACGCTTTTCAAATGGCGCCAACAAGGGTTCAGTGCGGTTGAACGTATACCACTTGGGAAAAACACAAAATCGCAGCTTGTTGAAGGGAGCTGCCGCCAATGTTTGAAGCGTTTGCTGCTGAAGCGCTTCGGGTTGATGGACCATGGCGTAGATCGTGGTGCCGATCGGGTAATAGGGGCTGCCGTCGGCATAGGCAAAGTGGTGGGTGCTGTCTACGCGCACGGGACCGCGGTTGCTAGCGCTTGGCTTTGTGACTTTCAGCTCGCCTCGTTTGCCGTCTAGCTCAGGCCGATTGGACGTTGTGGTGTAGCGCCATGTTCCGGCTTGCTCGGGCATAAACCGAATGCGGTACGTCCCCCCGCCATCGTAGAAGCCTCGCACCCGTACCTGAGTTTTTCCCAAGGCGAAGTGACCGTGCAGTTCAACATCAGCAAACGGGTTACCATCCGCGGGACCCGCGAGTTTGATCTCGAACAAGCCCCATCGTTCAACATCAGTGGAGGTGGCGCTGGGTGCGGCCACCGCGACCTTTGGGGATAGCAAGGCGGCAAGAACCAGCACAGCAAAACGGTAAGGGAGGGTCATCGCCGCCCATTTTGTCGCTTCTGGAAATTCTATCCAGTAATGAATATTAATTCATCAGGGCCAAGTGCTTTCGAGCACATTCATTGGTGGCATTGCCTCGCGACAGGGAGCCCGGCGGAGATGCCTGGCAATCCTGACATCTCCTCGCTGGCGCATCTACCACCATCCAGACTGGCAGTCCAAGCGTGGTGACAATCCGATCGCGCTGCCATTTTGAAAGGTGGGGATCGTGCTCAACGGTTGCGGCGTTCTTCAGGCAGTAAACGGAGGATTTTCATGACCGGCAAACACGCAGCCATTGGCCTCTTGTCACGTCACCGCCCGTTCAGTGTGTTGCCGTCCTTCGTCCTGGCCGCCGGGAGCATCGCGTTGCTGGCCTGTACGGGTGACATCATGACCATAAGCCGGGATGAAAAGAAGCCCGAAAACCCGCTCGACGACACCGGCTTCCCGCCGCCTGTGGCGGGGCCCGCTTTTTCCTGCGTGGCCGATGTGGCGCCGCCAACCCCGCCGTTGCGGCGTCTTTCACGTCGCCAGTTGGAAAACACCATCGCCGATCTGCTTCGTTTTTCTCTCGATGGGGCCAAGGCCGATCGGGCCCTCGCCGGACTCAGCGACGATCTCAAGGCCATTCCTCCCGACGCGCCACCCTTAGGTGAAGTTTTCGTCCGCGCCGGTCAGCTGGTCGCCGATGGTCATATCGACGTGGTTTATGGCCTGGCGAGGGGTATTGGAAAGGCGCTGTCTGCGACCGATCAGATCGGAAGCACGGTCGGTGGCTGTGCGACGGACGGCCGCAATGACAACGACGAGGCGTGCTTGCGCGACTTCATCAGGCGTTTCGGATCGCGCGCCCATCGCGCGCCGCTTACGGACGAAGACGTCTCTTTTTATCAACGACTGGCCCGCGAGCCGGGCGGCAGCG
>JBBSJE010000188.1:0-12609 GCA_038257535.1 Polyangia bacterium | reverse complement strand
GGGATCATTTCTCACGCTTAATCGCCCGTTACCCACTGCCGTTGCCTCACTTGCCCTCGCGGCCAAGTCCATCAGCGAAACTGCATTCTTGAAGAGCCGGGTGCGGTAATCCCGCACGCCCGGATCTGTGGGGGCCCTGGGCGCGTAAGTGCCCAGGGCTACCCGAGGGCTGCGGCGCCCACGCACGCGCGGCATGCTTCCATTTCATGCAGTTGCAGGCGTTGGTCGATGTTTCTCAAAAACTGTCCGCCACGCGATCTCGGCGGGCAAAAAACGCGCTTTTGAGCGACTTGTTGAGGCAGGCGCCCCAACCCGAGGTGGCAATGGCCGTCTCTTACCTCACCGGCGTTTTGCCCCAAGGCAAGTTGGGGGTGGGTTACGCGATCTTACGCGCGTTGAAGGCAGCTCCGCAGGCGCAACCAACACTGACGTTGCAAGAGGTTGATCGAGCCTTTTGCCGAATCAAGCAGGTTGGAGGTGCCGGCGCCAACACGCGCAGAGCCCAGCTCTTGGGAGCCTTGTTGCAAAGCGCCACCTCGCTGGAACAAGAGTTCCTGATGCGCTTGATTGTGGGTGAGCTACGGCAGGGCGCGCTTGAGGGCCTTGTGCTCGAAGGCATCGCCACCGCGTTCGAGGCGCCTGTCGAAAATGTGCGGCGGGCGATGATGTTAGCGGGAAGCTTGGCCCCCGTGGCGCAGGCATTGGCCGCACAGGGCGTGTCGGGTCTGTCGCAGTTTTCGTTGCGGTTGTTTCAGCCGGTGTTGCCCATGTTGGCGGACACCGCGCAAGACGTCGATGAAGCCATGGGCCGCGTGGGTGAAGCGGCGCTTGATTACAAGCTGGATGGCGCCCGCGTTCAGGTACACAAACAAGGCGACCTCGTTGAAGTGTACAGCCGCGCTTTGCATCGAGTGACCAACGCTGTGCCTGAAGTGGTGGAGTTTGTACGGGCTTTGCCCGCGCGCGAGCTTGTGCTTGATGGCGAGGCCATAGCGCTAGATGAGAACCAGCGCCCCCTGCCCTTTCAAGTGACCATGCGACGCTTCGGTCGCAAACTCGATGTGCACAAGCTACGCCAGCAGTTGCCTTTGACCGTAACCTTCTTCGACGCGCTCAAGATCGAGGGGGACGACCTACTGGAGCGCAACCTCCAAGATCGCTGGCAAGCGTTAACCAGTGTCACCCAAGGCCAAGCGCTGGTTCCCCGCCTGATCACAGCGGAGGTCGAAGCAGCGGATGCATTTTACGCGCGTGCGTTGGCGCAAGGCCATGAAGGCGTTGTGGTGAAGGCCTTGCACTCAGCGTACCGGGCTGGGCGCCGGGGCCAAGAGTGGCTGAAGCTGAAAAGCGTTCACACCCTGGACTTGGTTGTGTTGGCTGCCGAATGGGGAAGCGGGCGCCGGCAAGGATGGTTGAGCAATTTGCACCTGGGCGCTCGCAATCCCGAATCGGGTGGATTCGTGATGCTGGGAAAAACTTTCAAGGGCATGACCGACGATGTGCTGCGGTGGCAAACCGAAGCGCTGTTGGCACGAGAGCTGGGCCGTGACGCATACACCGTTTATGTAAAGCCCGAACTGGTGGCGGAAGTGGCGTTTAATGATGTGCAAACCAGTCCCTACCCGGGCGGCGTTGCGCTTCGTTTCGCGCGGCTCAAACGTTATCGAATCGACAAGTCGGCCGCCTATGCCGACACTTTGGAAGCCGTTCGCAAGCTGCTGCCCGGGGGCAAGAGCGTCAGTTGATGTCGAACCGCCCTGGAAACTCCACCGGCTTGTCGCGCCCAAGACCGAATCGGTGACTGCAGCCGGTTGTTGTTGGTCGCCTGAGCGCGTTTCCGCCGCTGGATTCCACGGTGGGCACGGCGTTCGTTGGAAATTGGACACCTAAAGGTCGTTGATTTGGTATCTTAGCGATGTGCGGCAGCTTCTGTTTTTGAACGTCTCAATTGCCTTCTTCTGCGCTTTCAATGCCAAATTGCACGCGCGTACCAAAGCGGCGCGAGATCCGTTGGCGCAGTTGGAACCTCCTTGCAAAGTACCGTTGGTTCGCAAGGGGCTTGCAAATTATGATCGCGGCATGCTTTGGAGCGACGCTGAACGCTACTACAAAGTTTTCAGCGCGAACTGCGGATGCAAAACAAAACCCGCTGGTTTACAGGCACTGGCCAATGACATGGCGATCATTTACTTTCACAAGGGCGACGACAAGGCCTGCTTGGATCTGCTCGTGGAGGCTGGGGCCAAAGCCAAGCCTTCGGCGCAGCTAGGTAAGATGATGGAGTTTAATGCTGCGTTATGTGGTGCGCCGGCGGACGGGATGGATGAGGCGGTGGCGAAGAAGGCGAGCGATGCGCGGGAAGCAGCGCTGGCCAAAAGGGAGGTGTGGCGCAAACGCCGCGAGGTCAATGACGCGCATTGCGAGAGAGACACTAAGGGAGATCGTAGAATACAGTGGCGGGTAGCACCCAACCTCAAGAAAGGTGACGATCGCCGGGGAGACCAAGAATGGCCTGTGACACCCAACCAGCTTCTATTCTATGCCGTAAGCGTGACTGCAGATCTCAACGGTGACGGCCTTGGTGACTTGGTTGATCTCGGCGCAGCCTATGTGAACTGCGGCGGTGACGACTATCGGAAGGTGTGGTACGACGAACCGGTATTTCGAGTAGAAGTCCGCGACTTTGAGGGGGATGGAATTCTAGAAATCTGTTGGTGGGACGTGGAACACCCGAAGGAAACGCCAATGGAGGGCATAGAATCTGACTCCTCTCCCATGTGCAAAGCATTAAAAGAGGGGCGCCGGTACGACTTCTAGTAACTACCAGGAATAACCAGACTCAGCACCTTATCAGGCGCAGGCGTATGTTCCACGCCGCCCACCAAAAAATGAAACTTCCTAGAAGCAGCGACCCAACTATCGCTCCACCGCTTCTTCTGTTGGCCCTCCTTTAACCCCTCCAAAGCTGGTGCTATCGCATCAACTAGCTTGCCTTGATACGCGATTGGCCACGTCAAGGGGTCACTGTCCCAAAGCGTATTGCCATCTTTGCGCGCTTGCTCCAGGATCAGCCTTGGCAGCTGCCTTACCTTACCTCTCGCGCCCACATCACCAGGGCAATTCACATAGCGCCTTGCCAAAAACGAGATCAAAAGAGGTGTTCGAAACACATCGCTGAGGCGCGCCTTGCGTGAACTGGTTCCTTCCTTCACGTCAGACACAAGTTCCCCGCTCCAAGTTAGCTTCAACATAGGCAGCAGATAATTCTCCACAAACAACCTAATAGACGCCTTTTGTAGCTCTTCTGAGCTTCTGAACGCCATCTGGTACCGGTACACCCAATGCCACGATTTCAGATAATCGACGCGGCCACTAAGGCGTTCCATCTCTTGAGGACTCAACTTCTTCGGCTTTTTCCCCTTTTCGCCTTTGGGCACTTCGAGCACGTGGCGCTCACCATCTTCGCCTTCCAAATACAACTGCTTGGCGGCGTTGATATGAAGCCCAAACTGGCTGAACAGATGGTCGCGCACCCCTTGCGAAAGGTACGAAAGCATCTTGGCGGCTGAACCCGCCCCCAACTCCGAAAACTCGTTCGCGGAGGCCTTCCTCGAGCAAAACAACGTTGCATGGCATAACCCCATCGACGCGATCTGCCTATCCCAGGTATTGATCACGTCAAGGCAGCCTCGGCACTCCTGTTCGGCCACAGAGCCCATTACCAAAAAGGACTGCTGGGCTTGCTCGTCAAGTGCGGACCACGCCTTGCCGTAGCAAAGTTCTGGCGTTAAACGGCAACTGTCCCAGGTATCTTTGGTGGCGCGGACATCGGCGCCGCCATAGTGCTCGTGGCTCTTCTTGTGTAACGCGGGCTCATAGGCATAGCGACCGATCTTTCGGAGGCCATTTTCGCGGCGCGATGAAGATGATTCCATGGACGCACGCTCCGGCGAAAGCGCGTAGTGTTGCGATATATCTCGGGCCCAGAACCGAATGGGTACAGTGAGCCGTTTGTTGTTTGTCACCTCATCGTAGCGCCAAACGTTCTCGCAAACCACGCTTTGAATCTCGGCCTTCGATTCCGGAGGAGCCGTTTTATTGTCGATCTCCCCCTTTATAAGCGTGCCAACAATCACAACTGGACAACGCCAACCCTTCGCAATCCAATGCAATAGCAGCTCTGCTGTTGCGTCGTTTAGAACACCGCTGACTGGGCCGGTATAACGATTTGTGTTTTCGGTAGAAACCAAATTTTCGTAGTAATACGGTTTGCCTAGAGACTGGCTTTCATCGCGCGCCACGAGCTCAAGGTGCGCATAAGCCTGGAACTCACGTAGCGCGCTTTCGGTGGCGATGTCGAAAATTCCATCGACTTCGGCGAAGGAACGAAAACCCAGTGTCTCAAGATCTTGTTTCAGGTTTTCTACAAACTTGGGGATAGCGACAGTTGTGCACGTGCCGCCACATTCAGCGATGGCAACCATCTGTAATGCCTCCAAGCGCGCCGCTCCTCCCCAGATGCGCTTGTCATCTCGGTCCCCTAGCTGTAAGGGCCAATCGCCGTATCGAAACCGCGCCGGTTTGCCTGCCATGCTTCAATCCTCCTCCCCAACAACATCATCATCCTCTTCGTCATCGTCCTCAAAATCCTCGGGGTTCATCCAATGATCGCCTCGCTCTTCCCGACCTCCAACCGGGGCCTCGCTATCGCTGCCTGCCATTTCGAGCGGCGGAGGGGCTTCGCCGTCTGGGCGCAGCTCGTGGTTGTCGTGAGCCTTCTTGATCGCAGCGACTGTTTTGTCATCGAGTGAACCTGTCTCGGGTAAAACAAAGTGCCTCTGGAACAGCCGCACGGCCGCACTTGTGGCCAGGTCCATGGAACCCGTGATAGCCGCCCCGAAACCCAGATTTGCCAATCGAATTTGTGCCCCCCTAATGGTGTCAGGTGGTTCAAGAGGCTTTAGTTCGATGGCCCACGTGGCAATTGCTTCTTCCGTTTCCGGGTTCAACACTTCAAGGAAGGCTTCGCGCTGCCCAGGTTGAACTTTGTGATTGATTCTGGCGGTGCCGGGAAGGGTACCTTCGAAGACATCGTCACCCACTTCCAGCCGGTACAAGAAGCCTCCGAACTTTTGATGAGACGCCTGATGCACCGCCAAACTAAGCAGTTCGCCCTCTTGTTCCAATTGCTTGCCGCGAGCCCAAACCTTCAACTGCTGAGGCGTCAAGGCCTCCTCGCCGGTGCTGCCAATGCGGGATGCCCTTGAGAGGCGAGATATCAAAAATAGGCCGACGTCCTTGCGCGCGTTCCCGCTCTCCGGCAGCAATGCCAATGCCTCTTTCGCTGCCGCTTGCACCTGGTTGGGAACCGCCGGATCGTTGGCCATTTTGCCAAGAACTTCTGCAGCCTCTTGCTTTGGCAACACGCGGTATTCGTCCGAATCGCGAAAACGTGACCACCAGCGGTGCGCAGCTATCAACCGGCAAAACCTGCCGTGGAACAAGAAGTCGCCCTGATGCCATTGCGAGAAAATGCGTTCAAGACGGTCTTCCTCGTACTCTTTTCCAGCTCGTGAAACTGCGCCCGCATCCTCCCCCATAATGACGAGACTTCCATCCTCTAACGCCATCCTAACATTGGAGAGCAGTTCGCGATCAGATTGGGCAAATCGCGGCCCGTAATCACTTCGAAGGTGAGCGTCTACGAAATGACGAAGGGTTGTCATGCTTGCAAACGGCAGGCTCAACTCCCACATGATCTGCAACACTTGCATTCCCGGATCGATGCGCACAAACCCCATGCGTTCCACAGAACTCGCCAAGTGCAAAGGCACCAGCCACCGGGGGCCAGAAAGCGTATCGACCTTGATGGCCTCGAAGCGAAGTTCTTGTCTCATACTTGGGGTGCGTATTATGGGCATCAAGTCAGGCCGAGTGCACTATGCTTTTGCCAGACCGCCTTCAGGAGGGGGACCGGCAAATTGCGGGTCCCGCGTCTTGGAGTGATTCTGGCCAAAGGAGGCAGTGGTGCCTCATCGCTTCGACGACGCAGCCTCTTCGGCGGCTCGCTGCCGTCCACGAGCGGCCATTTCGTTATGAGGATCTGATTTCAACGCCTCGTCGAAGGCGGCAAGCGCATCTGGCCACTTTTCAAGGCTGAAATATATTTTAGCCAATGCCAGATGCCCCTTTGCTCCCGCACCCGCCGCTACGGCTTTATGCGCGGCTTCGATGGCTTTACCGGTCTGCCCGATTTGCAACGCGTGCTCCGACTGTGCAAGCAGGCCCTGGATGGCTTCGCCGTCTTCATTATTTTCCTGGGCGAGGGGCGGCTGGGCTTCTTCAGCCGGTTTGATCTTTTCAGGGACAATGGAAGACCGTTTGCCTTTGTCCCCCGAAGGCGGGCTAGGTATTGCGGCTGACGCTGGAACTAGCCGCGCGATCGAAGGCGGGTTCTCTGATTGCCCCTCGGCCTGCGTTTCAGGTGCAGACGAGCTCGCATGAGGCAGTTCGGGGGCAGCGGGCGCTGGTTGTAACTGTGCCACGACGACACTGGGTTGCGGCGTGGCGCTCATCCCTTTCCAGATGGCCACCGCGCCCAACGCCATGCTTGCGCCAACGACAATTGCGAAAGGTTTTTTTCGCCAGAAGGGGCGGCGATCCACCACCGCTGTTGTGGCGAAGCTGTGCATTTGTTGAATGCTCGACCCTAGTTGGTTGCAGGCCTCGAGGCAGCCCAGGAGCTGCGAACGTAAGGTGTTGGCACCGTCGGGCCGCAACTGCCTATCGGGGCTCAAGCAGGCCAGCACCACATCTTCCACGTCGCCAGGCAGGTCAGGGGCACTGATCTTCAAAGCAGAGCGATGCTTAGCCCTCGCCTTCACCCCATCGGTTTCGCTGGCATCCGGAGCCTGTCCTGCCAGAAGGTAAAATAAGATAGCGCCTGCCGCAAAGATATCGGCGCGCGCGTCTATGTCCGGAACCCCCATTCGTTGTTCAGGGGCCATATACGCGGGCGTACCCATGATTAGGTGCGACTGAGACTGCGCAGGATTCTCGACGAGCTCTGCCCTAAGCAACTTGGCCACACCAAAGTCCAGAATCTTCACCAGATCCTGACCCTCTGACGGTGTGCGAATCAGCATGACGTTCGCTGGCTTAAGGTCGCGATGAATGATCTCGTGGTGATGTGCAACCGCGAGCCCTTCGCAAATTTGAACCCCGAGTTCTAAAACCCTCTCCACCGACTGTGGGCCATCCCTTTTCACTAGGCGATCAAGATTCAACCCGTCGAGATACTCCATGACGAAGTAGAAATCGCCTTCAGGCATGGCGTCGCAGTCGTATACAGTGGCAATGTTCTGGTGCAGGAGCTTTGACATGATTTCCGCTTCCTGCATGAAGCGGCGGATGTGATCGCGCCGTTGCCGACGCTCCATCCTGTGGCCTATCTTGATTGCGACGTCACGCCTAAGCCCCAGGTGCCGTGCCCTGTAGACGCGCCCCATGGCGCCCTGCCCCAAGACGGCCTCCACCTGATACTTGTCGCCCAGCACGCGCCCCAAAAGTGGATCCTTGTCCTCCGACCCCTCAACAATGCGAGCGTCCATCGCCCCCAACTTCTCAGATCGGCTAGCTACGAATGCCTTGGGACCAGATTGTTTGGGGCTCGATAACTCCACGGCCTTTTGAACCTGGACAGCGAGTTCTTTGTCCTCTTCCGCGATCTTGTCTTTGTAGATACTTCGGATGAATTTCGAGAGATCTTTGCCATCTACGTGATTCCGCTGCGCTCCGGCCAATGCGTCCCGCGCGTCTTCGGCTGTATGATAACGATCCTCAGGTGAAGGAGCTACCAAGCGCTCAACAATGAATCGAAGATGAGTTGGTAATTGATTCAAACGTTCATCAAGTTCAGTAGGATTATCGAAAACCGCGTCCGGGTCGGGCCCTGACTTCCCGGTCAACCATTCTAGGAGGATCACGCCCAGCGAATAGAGATCTGCGCGGCCATCTATCGGCTGGTTCCTTAGGTATTCGGGGGCTGAATAGTTCCTATGGCCCCAAACGATGCCAGTTGCCGTGTTTACTTCCTTCTTCGCCCACGTCGCGATGCCGAAATCTAGAATCTTCACATCGCCGTCGTAGGAAAGGATGATGTTGCTCGGGGCGATGTCGCGATGAACGGTGTCAGGACCAAGCCCATGCGCATAGGCCAGGCCTGCCGCTATTTCCTTAGCGATGTAGGCGGCAAGATGCTGGGGCATGCCTCGCTGCTCAACCGCACAAGCGTTCCAGAGCTCAGCCAGGGTCTTGCCTCGTACCGGCTCCATGGCCAAGAAGGCGTCTCCACCTACGAGCCCCGCTTCGGTGACGTTCACGATGTTGCGGTGCCGCAGTTGTGTGACCAAACGCGCTTCGTCTACGAACCGCCGCTCAATCTCCTGTTGCCGGTCGAGGTCGACACATTTGCGAACCTTTTTGATGGCGGACAAAGTGGGCGCTAATCCGCCAACCCTCATCGCCAAAAACACACTGCCCATGCCCCCTTTGCCCAATGGTTTTATCAAGACGAAGTGGGGCCCGAACGGCCTCGGAAACATGGGCTTGACCGTGGCGGGCGCCCCCAGCGAATCGTATGTAGACACCTCAAGGCTCACCCGGCACCTCCCTGCTGGCAGGGCACGTCAGCGGGCTGTGGCCAAGTATCGCGTGGACGATTGGTTTAGCTATGCTGGGGGCGAAGTGGATCATCACTGTCGGCGAGCTTACTCTAGCGGCGCTTCCCCGTGAAGCCTGCGGGAGCTTGGGAGTCTGTATTTGTCTAATCGCAGCAAGAAAACCAAAATCAGGGCCCTACCGCCGCCCAAAACCACACACCGGATACGCGCGCTTCGTAGCGTTCCTGCAGAGGTGGCGAGTGGGCGCCTGGTTTCGTGCACGGATCTCGCGATTTTGTCGGGTGTCTCAATGACCCAACTTCGACGGTGGGCGAAGGAGTCGGGTTTGTTTCCTGCCTTAGGTCCGGGGCAGCGCCTCCTATGGGCCTGGGGTGCTGCGCGACAAATGCTTTCCAAGCATGGCGTATCGTTGCCAGACGTTCACACGCGACAGCAGCTACTCAAACTCAAGGCTTCTCGGCACACAGTCGCCGGATACCCTCACCTCGTTGAGCAATGGCATCCCACCAAAAATGGCGATCTGTTTCCGTTTCAGGTGTCCTACGGGTCTACGAAGAGGATCTGGTGGCGCTGCGACAAAGGCCCTGATCACGAGTGGCAGGCCAGCGTCGGAAACCGAACAGGCCCGCAGCCCCGCGGCAACAACTGCCCTTTCTGCGCAGGGAAGAAACCGTCAGTCACCAATTCTCTACAAACAGTCGCACCCGCAGTGGCCAAGCAATGGCACAAGGCAAAGAACGCGCCCTTAACGCCCGACAAGATCGTGGCCGGCTCGCACAAGCGGGCGTGGTGGAAGTGTTCTGAGGCCAAAGATCACGAATGGCAAGCTGCGGTGCACCTAAGAGTTCATCAGCTAAACGCTTGCCCCTTCTGTGCGGGCAAAAAGGTGGCCCACTCGAACTCGCTTGCCAAAACGAATCCCTCACTTGCTCGGCAGTGGCATCCGTCCAAGAACAGGAGTCTGAAGCCCACTCAAGTTGTGGCCGGCTCAACGAAGGAGGTCTGGTGGAAATGCAGCCGCGGGCCCGACCATGAATGGAAAACGGCGGTAGCAGTGCGCACAGCAAGGGGCCGAAATGGTGCTTGCCCATTTTGTACTAACCGCCGACTTTCAGTAACAAATTCACTTGCCAAGCGCTACCCGGGCATAGCAGCGCAGTGGCACCCAACCAAAAACGAGATAGCGCCAGATGCAATTAGATGCGGGTCGCATCTGCGCGTTTGGTGGAAGTGTTCCAAAGCGCCGGACCACGAATGGCAAAACACGGTGCAGAGCAGAACTTTTTGGAAAAGCGGTTGCCCTTTTTGCGCCGGGCGCAAAGTCTGTTTTAGCAATTCTCTGGCCTACAACGCGCCACAAATCGCGCTCGAATTCGATAGGAAAATGAATAGGCCGCTCACGCCTGAGCTGGCTTACAAAACAGCGAGCTTGTCAGTGTGGTGGCGGTGCCATGTTGATCGGAAACATATTTGGAGGGCGCCTATCAGCGATCGCGTAAATGGTCATGGTGGCGGTTGCCCTAAGTGCAGACTTGGCAAGGCCCCAAAACGGGCGTAAGAGCCTAAAGTGCGTGGCCCCTGGTCGTATCGGAGCAACTCACGCCATTTTGACATGATGCACAGGGCTGTCCCCATACAGCCAGCGCGCCTAGTTGAGCCTTACCGTCGCCCCAGGGAGGCGGGCCTGGTTAGGCGCAGGGGCCGAGCGTAGGTTCAGTGGCTTGACCCACATTTACTCGAAGACGCGGACCCATAGTTTGCCGCTGGTGCTGATTCCTCCGGACGAGCTTGAGTTTTCAACCCAAGCCATTGCCGCATTTCCTTTCGGTCCTATCGACAACGAGGGGTACCAGGCGTTGTCTTGCTGCTTGGGAAAAGCTTCCGGCTCTTTTGAATCAAGCTTGCCGGCCACCACGCGCCTGAAATTGAGCGTGGTTTTTTCATCAACCCGCCGCAGCCAGCCCACCATCCCATTGTTTCGTGGATCTCTATGCACAACAGGAGAGGCCCAGCGGGCAGCTTCGCCCAACCCCGATGTGGCCCATGCCCCGCTGGTGTTGATGGCGAACCAACAACCGCCGCCTTGGCACCACATGGCCATCGGGGCGCCGGCATCCGACGTGGCCGTTGCCACTTCGTCTACAAAGTTGCCCGTCTCGAATCCGCGTAGGTCTGTCAGTGGCATGGCTACGCCATCCTTGGTTTGAGCCAACTGCACGGACGAGCCTTTCGGAGAGAGGCCTTCCGTCGAGGGCCAACGAGCCCATATGGCAGACACCCCACCAAGGTTGTCGGGCGCGAGTCGAAGTTCGCGAAGGGTGCCAGGCCACTTTATGCCGACGTTTAAGGGCGTGGTGGGCTTCCATGCCATTCCGTCGAACGTTCTTAAGGTAACGTCGATGTCGTTGTTGGCGTCGTAGGTTTGCCACGCGACTGCCGCGCCTCTGCCCACTGCAACAACCTGGGGACGGACGGGTGTTTGCACCGGATTCAGAAGCACGGGCGTTTGCCAGGCACCATCAGCGAACAAGCTTGCCTTGACCTCTCTGTGAGGGAGGCTGCCGTCTTTTTGCTCCCACACGGTGAGTGCCCGCCCGCCTGAAAGGGCGACAACGTGAAGCTCCCGTAGCTCGTGATTCGCGGGCGTGGTTATGGGCGTTGGAGGAAGCCACTGTTGGCCGTTGTACTCGGCGGCAACGACTTGCACTCGGTTGTCTTTGAAGGTTCGCCACACCGCCCATGCACGGCCATCGCGCATTGCCATGCTGGGAAACGCAGAAAGATCGTCAGGACCGTTAAGTGTAACGGGAGCAGACCAGCCGACGCCCGGCGCTATCCACGCTGCCAAGATCGTGCCGCGGGTAGGAAAAAACGCAGGTGTCACCACCGACCAAACCACCATAGTTTTCCCGCTGTCATCTGTCGCCACCACGGGCTGGCGGAGGTCCTCCCCAAGATCGGAAAGTTGGAACGGAAGGGACCACACGCCGTCGCGGGTGCGGAGGGTCGTAGCGAAAGCTGCTTGCAAGTTCAAGCCGGAGGTGCTTTTGGCCTCGGGGGAAATTTCAAGTTTGAAGCTGGTGAGCAGCGTCAGCGGCGCCATGGGCGTGACAGTTACCGTTGCCCCTTCGGTGGCAATGTTGATCGGAATTGTTGCGCTGGTCTCATCTACAAGGCGAAGCGACGAGTCCGTGAGGCTGCTCGGATCAACGGGAAGGGAGAACTCGACTTTGATGGAAGAGCCGAGCTCAATGTTTTCGGCCCCAGACTGGGGCGCCGTGCTTTCAACGAAGAAGGCGCCGACGGCCACATCTACCGCCGAATCAGGCACCTCGGGGGGCGTGGCGCTGTCAGCAAAGATTGAAGCATCTGAATAGATCGACGCATCCGACACTGTCAGGTCAGCAGCGTCGGCGACGGGGTCATTGGGATTGAAGGAACAGGCAGACAGCAGCGTGCAAAGGCAGAAGGCTGCAATAGGGGATAGGGCCGAAGAGGCGTAGGCCCTATTGGTGCTAGGTTCATTTTTTTTCATCGTCTTCTCCATGAGACGTCAGGGCTGCCGACTCAAGGCCGGCAAGTTGAATCAATGTTTATCTCGGGCTGGTTCTCCACGCGGTTGCCTGAGGCGGTTACAGTGCCATCAAGGTCGATGGCAGCGCCGACGCATTTGAGCCCGACTTCCTTGTTGTTCTGAATCTGCACGTTGCGAAGGCGCTTGGGTGAGCGGGGGTTTTGCACCAGGATGCCGCCAAAGAAAGTGCCGCCCTCGCGCGGGTATCTGCCAGCGAAGTTGCCGGAGACCGTCGTGTCTTCGATGGTAAACGCAGCATCATCAAGCACGATGCCGCCTCCGAAGTTTGTGGTCACGGCACAATCCCGCATGTGTACGGTCGAAGACTTGGCCTCGATTCCGGGCGCAGAGCCT
>JBBSJE010000187.1:0-12631 GCA_038257535.1 Polyangia bacterium | reverse complement strand
GAATGCTTATCTCGTTGCCGACCCGAGCATCGAAGCCGGATACCAACTCAAGTTGATCGACATGGACTTCTCGTTGCTGGCTGACAAGCGCGCCCCCTGGCATGGCTTCCAAGGTTATGTCGGAACCGACAATTACCGCTCACCCGAGCATCTGACGCGAGGGTCTGTGCCCGTGCCGGCCTCGGACGTGTTCACCTGCGGGCTGATGCTTTACGAGCTGCTGGCTGGGAAGCACCCATACTGGAGCGACGATCAAAGTGAGTACGCCGCGCGCGTGAAAGCCCATGCCGCCAAACCGCCTGCGCTCCTCGGGCCGATGCTTCCTCCCGCTACCAATGCAGAGGTCAGCGCTGCACTGCACCGCTGCCTGTCTCCGGACCCGGCTGCACGCCCGACTGCCGCTGCATTGCGGGCCGTGCTGAGCGGCCGTGGCGCGAAGC
This sequence comes from Polyangia bacterium, assembly GCA_038257535.1. Lineage (GTDB taxonomy): Bacteria > Myxococcota_A > Polyangia > Fen-1088 > Fen-1088 > JAGTJU01. Next base: position 12,191 of record JBBSJE010000187.1, on the reverse strand, counting down.
CCGCCGTGCCACCCAAGAAGGCAGAACCTCGGCCGGCCGCGGTGCCTGCGACCGGGGCGCCTCCTCGTGGTCAGGCGCTTGTGTCAGATCGAATCGAGCTGCTCGGTCCTGATGGCCGGTCGATGCAGATCGGCGTGCGCACCGAGCTAGGCAAGACGTTGGTACGCCAGTTCGGGCCCGACGGGGAGTTCTGGGACAACCGCCAGTGTGTGCTGGAACGCATTGCCGGGGGGCAATGGGTCGTGTCACCGATCATGGGTACGGCGAATGAGACTCTCGTCAACGGAAGTGCGATTACAGCGCCGCATGTGCTTCGAAACGGCGACCTGATCGCGGTCGGCCGTCAGGCCAAGGGTGTGAGCAAGATGCCGCTGACGGCGCGGGGGTGCTAGTGGTGGTGATACCAGATGGCGCGCAAGCGCCCGAAGGTCCTGTGGAGGATCCGCGCGCACTCGCAACACGCGAAGTGGAGGGCGAAACCTCAACCGAAACGTTGGTACCGACGGACGGCATGGCTTCGACAGCAGCGATACCAGCGACACTGCCAGTGATACAAGTCCGAGACCTCGACTGGGAGGCGGTTCGTAAGCGAGTCGATGCTGACGCCATTCGTGCACGGCTGCGTTCTGCAGTGGAAGGGATGGAGGCCTTGCTTGATAGCGATGGAGGTCCTGGCATGTTGTTCGACGGTGACCGCGCCGATGCCGGTGACCGGGTGATTCAGATATCTTCCACAAACGACGCGGGTCCTTTGTGGATCATCGGTGATCTTCACGGCGATCTGTTGGCGCTGGAAGCGGCGCTGGCGCAAGTTCACCGTGATGAAGCCACAGGCGAAAACGCCCCCGGCCGCATCATTTTCCTCGGCGATTTCTTCGACGACGAAGGATTTGGCCTTGAGGTCCTGGTGCGCGTCTTTGAGCTCATCGTCCAGGCGCCCCAGCGTGTTTGTGTCATTGCAGGCAACCACGACGAAGCGCTGTCTTATGACGGCGGTCGCTTCGCGTCGAGCGTATCACCGTCGGATTTTGCTGACTTTCTCAATGCCAACCTCGCGCACGAGTGGATAGAGCGGGCCGGCAAGTTGGCAGTGCGCATGACGGCACGGTCGCCGCGCGCGCTGTTCTTTCCCGACGGGTTGATGGTCGCGCACGGCGGCTTTCCGTTGACAGATTTGCACGCAGCGCTCGCCGATACGGGCGACTGGAACAATCCGGCGTGCCTGTCGGATTTCGTTTGGGCTCGCGCGCATCCCAAGGCGCGGCGAAAGATGCCAAACCGCTTTTCGCGCGGCAGCCAATTCGGCCACGAGGACTTCGACGATTTCTGCGCGCTGACCGCCAAGCTGGGTCGCCGGGTTACGCACATGGTCCGCGGTCACGACCACGTTGAAGACAGGTACGCCATCTATCCCGCTTACCGCATGCATCCGGTGTTAACGACGGTGGCGCTGTGCCGCCGGTTGCATCGCGAGCGGCTAGGAACTTACGAACGGGCGCCAACCATGGCACGCGTCGTACCCGGCTGCGTACCACAAGTCTACCAACTGTTTATTCCAAGCCACCTCATCAACGAAGTGTTCCCGCAGCCGCAAAACGATGGCGAAGCGGAGACCGAGGCCTTGGCAGGTGTGCCGTCATGAGCATTGTTCTACGTTGTCCAAAATGCGGCACGACAAGCGCTACACCCGGCGAGTGCGACGCTTGTCACGAGGCCCACGTCGGCTTCTTCTGCACGAACCATGAGCCCGGCCTTTGGTTGAAGGCACGCACATGCCCCACATGCGACGCTCGGCGCAGCGAAGCCGCTCGTAGGCCTGCGGCGGCGGCGCCTGCGGTTCCCGGCAAGCGGCGTTCAACGCCGCCGGCGCGCGCGCCGAAGTTGCCCCGTCCGTACGCGCCGCTTCCGGAGCGGCCTAGGGTCGTGGTTTCAGACGTTGCCGACGAGGATCGATGGGTTGTTCACGAGCGATTGCATCCTGAGCACGAAGCGCTGGTGCCTGACACCCTCAGCGCGCCACTGTGGCAGAAACTCCTTCGGGCGGCTTTGCTCGCGCGATCCATGCGCCTTCCGGCGGCGCCTGAGGGTGGTGGGACTGCCGGGACGTCGCTCCGACGAATGGGCGGGTGCTTTGTGCGTTTGGTGCTCGCAGCCGTGGTGCTGATCGTTGGGGTGGTGGCGGCGCTCTACCTGTACGGGAGCTCACTGCTGTAGCGCTTGCTCGATGGGAGAGAATGTTTGCCTGGGCGGGCGTTTTAACCCGGGTATTATTGACACCTGGTTATATCCGGGTAAAATTAAACCCATGAAGAATCCCAGTCACGTGGTTTTTGCGGGTTCCCGGCGGTTGGCACTGGGCGGGTTGGACGATGTGATGCCCGTTTTGAAGCGCCGGTTTGATTCGGACGCCGGTGATCCTGCGCTTACCTTCGAGCTCGAAAGTGGGCGCCAGGTTGACTTCGATTTGCGCGCTCCGCTCACTGAGATCCTTGAGCGCGAATCACCATCAGCGCCCCGTGGTCCAGGTCGGCCCCGACTGGGCGTCGCGAGCCGTGAAATTTCGCTGCTACCGCGTCACTGGGACTGGCTGGAACAGCAGCCAAGCGGTGCCTCGGCAGCGCTGCGTCGCCTTGTAGATCATGCCATCAAGACCGAGCCGGGCCGAGAGCGGGCGCGCCGGCTGCGGGCAGCTCTGAGCAATATACTTTCCGCCGTGGCAGGCAACCGACCACACTTCGAGGAAGCGTGCCGCGCCTTGTTCGCCGGAGATCTTAAGTTGTTCGCAGCGAACATCGAGCGCTGGCCGCGTGATCTGCGTGACTTCGCACTGGCGCAGGCCACGCTGGCGCACGAAGCGGAAAGCCGACCACAAAGTGAAGGAAGTTTGACGTGAGCCATGAACCGCTGATCGGACGTGTTGAGGATACGGCGCGCTGGATGGCCTTGGCATCTTGTCGCACGCACATACTTGATTGACCAGGCACACCTCCGCTGTACCCCTATCGGATTTCGCAGCCGTTAAATGTGCGTAACTTGATCGGAAAAGGTCCGCGTTCTCCTTGCGCATTCGGCCCATGCCGTACACAGTCACTGTGATCTATGGCTCAGACTGTGTGCATGCGAATCGTCGACAGGGGACCTGGCCCCGGGGCGACGCATCGAGCAAAGCACGTCGCGGGACTGCATTCCAAAATCGTCGTGGGAATCGTGGCCTGCGTGGTAACGGTGGCCTTCGCCGGCTTTCACCGCCTTGCAGAGGCCCGTACCGCCGATATTTTTAGCCCTGCAGAGTTCGCGGCTCAGACCGGTGACCACTTCGCTAACTCCAATCCTGGGCACCCGCAGAATACGGATGCACCGCCGGTGTGCGAGGTCAACCCTGCTGAGACCGAGGATGTATTGGAAGATTCAAACTTCCATTCCTCAGCCGCCAGCCTCACGCTCCCCTTCACGCCTCTTTCTCACTTAGAAAGCGAAGTCCTTCGCTTAACGTCCGCGCACTGGACGACACGGTTTCTAGCATCCACGACTTTACCTCGCGGCCCTCCTCGAAGCGGCCGCTAAGTCGCACGTGAGCAGTGTAGCTTCGCGCCTTGGCGCAGGCATCGCTGCCGCTTCGCTACCCTCGAAACCGCGGCCGTAGGAGACAGGTCCGTAGACGCTTGGCGTGCGTGTTCGCGGCACGCTGCCTGATCAGGCGTGCCCGGGGCCGTAGGCCTGGTTGCGCCCGGACCTCGACCCATACGCGTCAACCGTTGAAACCAACTCGACCGCCGGGCGTTATGCCCGCGTTTAGAACAGGAACAGATCCGATGAATAGATTGAGACTCACGAAGAAGGCCACTTTGATTATCACCGGCCTTGCCATGGCGTTGGCGCCGGGGTGTCGCCAAGCGCATCAGGCCGCGCATGAGGAGAAGCACAAGTTTCTCGTCACAAGTCCGCTTCGCAAAGATACCGACATCACCAGCGAGTACGTGTCCCAGATCCGCGCCATCCAACACATCGAGCTGCGCGCCCAAGAGAGAGGTTATCTGCAAGGCATCTTCGTCGATGAGGGTCAGCTGGTGAAACGGGGCCAAAAGATGTTTCAAATCATGCCTGGGTTGTACCAAGCCGAAGTTCAAAAGGCGGAAGCAGAGGCGGAGTTCACGCAGCTTGAGTACCAGAACACGAAGATTCTTGCCGACCGCAGTGTCGTTTCGCCGAACGAGCTCGCCCTGGGCAACGCCAAGATGCATAAAGCGCAGGCCGAACTGGCTCTGGCGAAGGTTCACCGCGCGTTTACCGATATCAGGGCGCCCTTCAGCGGAATCATGGGCCGCTTTCAGGTTCGGCTGGGCAGCTTGGTTGATGAAGGTGAGCTGCTTACAACCTTGTCAGACAACGGGACGGTGTGGGTGTACTTCAACGTTAGCGAGTCGGAGTATTTGACTTACAAATCCCAAGCGCCAAGCGACACCCCGACTTTGGTCAAGCTTGTTATGGCCAATGGCGAGCGCTTCTCCGAGACCGGAAAGGTAGAGACCATCGAAGCGGACTTTAACAACGAAACCGGCAACATCGCCTTCCGCGCCGCGTTTTCAAATCCGAACGGCCTCCTGCGACACGGACAGACGGGGAAGGTCTTGATGACTATCCCGCTTAAGCGCGCCCTGCTTATCCCGCAGAAGGCGACGTTCGACGTTCTGGACAAAAAATATGTATTTGTGATTGACGAACACAACGTTGCGCGGACGCGGCAGATCGGAGTCGGGAACGAGGTGCCCAATCTGTATGTCGTGAATGACGGATTGACCGAGCACGACAGGATACTCATCGACGGTTTAAGAAAGGTTAAGGACGGCGACGAGATTGCCGTGGAATACCAGCAACCGAACGAGGTGTTCGCCCACTTAGACCTGCCAGTGCAGTGACGAATCTACGAAACCTCCCTGCACCTAGGACCGGTTATGTTTAGCACCTTCATACGCAGGCCCGTTCTTGCGATTGTTCTGTCCGTTGTGTTCCTGCTCCTTGGCGTTCTTGCGATCCGAACGCGCCCTGTGTCGCAGTTCCCCGAGATTGCCCCGCCTCGCGTCATCGTCAGCATTGAGTTTCCCGGCGCCAGCGCCGAGGTCTTGGTCAATTCCACCCTCGTCCTTCTGGAAAGGGCCATCAATGGCGTTCAGGGCATGCGCTACATGGTTTCCGATGCAACCAGCGCGGGCGAGGCCACGATTCAGGTCATCTTTGACCTCGATTCTGATCCAAACCAAGCGGTGGTCAACGTCAAAACCAGAGTCGACCAGGCGCTCAACCAACTGCCCCCACTCGTTCAGCTTGAAGGCGTCGTTGTGGCTCGCGTACAGCCGAGCATGCTTATGTACGTCAACTTGTACAGCAACGACAAGAACGCTGACGAGAAGTTCCTATACAACTTCGCGAACGTAAACATTATACCTGAGCTCCAGCGCATCACAGGCATCGGGCAAGCCAGCATTCTTGGCAGCCGCAACTACGCGATGCGGGTGTGGCTAAACCCGGAAAAGATGCGCGCCTACAACGTTTCAACTGACGAAGTCATGAAGGCGATGGGCGAACAAAGCGTGATCGGTCGACCTGGAAGATTGGGACAAAGCTCCGGCAAAAGCTCACAGTCCTTGGAATACGTCTTGGTGTACGAGGGACGGTTCACCCAACCAGCGCAATACGAGGAAATCATCGTTCGCGCAAATCCCAACGGCGAATTCCTGCGCCTTAAGGATGTCGCAAAGGTGGAATTGGGAAGCGAGTACTTTGACATCTACTCAAACCTCAACGGCCATCCCTCTGCGGCAATCGTGCTCAAACAAAGCTACGGAAGCAATGCAAGCCAGGTTATAGCGACTGTAAAGGAAAAGCTCAAAGAGCTAAAAGCGGCAAACTTCCCCGCCGGTATGGAATATGAGATCAACTACGACGTCTCGACATTTTTGGACGCCTCGATCGAGAAGGTCATTCACACGCTTTTAGAAGCGTTCCTGCTTGTAGCCCTGGTTGTGTTTATCTTCCTGGGTGACTGGCGTTCCACCTTGATTCCCACCCTGGCCGTGCCGGTGTCGTTGGTCGGCGCTTTTGTCTTCATGCAAATGTTTGGCCTTACAATCAACCTGATTACGCTTTTCGCACTGGTGCTGGCCATAGGCATCGTCGTCGATAACGCGATTGTCGTCGTTGAAGCCGTGCATGCCAAGTTGGCTGAAAAGCCGCTGTCTCCCTATGCTGCCGTGAAAGAAGTTCTGGGCGAGATCAGCGGTACCATTATCTCGATTACGATCTTAATGACCTCGGTATTTGTTCCCGTGGCATTTTTGTCGGGCCCCGTGGGCATCTTCTACCGTCAGTTCTCGATCACGATGGCAACGTCTATCGTCCTTTCGGGCATGGTAGCGCTGACCTTGACGCCGGTACTTTGCGCGATGCTTCTTAAGCGGCACGATGGAAAACCCAAGAAGCGCGCCCCAGTGGCCTGGTTGCTCGACGTTTTCAACCGCTGGTTTTACAGGGTGACGGGACGGTATGTGAACCTACTGAACGTCATTGTAAACCGAAGGCTTGTCACGTTTGGTATCCTGCTTGCCTTCGGCCTGGGCGTTCTTGCGGTCAACAAAAGTCTTCCGTCAGGGTTCGTGCCCAACGAGGATCAGGGTCTGATCTACGCCATTATACAAACCCCCCCTGGCGCGACCCTCGAGCGCACGAACGACGTCGTCCGCACGGTGCAAGGCATCGCCGCGAAGATCGATGGAATTTCGTCGGTGTCGTCCTTGGCAGGTTATGAAGTTCTTACGGAAGGGCGCGGATCGAACGCGGGAACGTGCCTCATCAACCTCAAAGCCTGGTCGCAACGCAAGCACTCAGCCAAACAGATCATGAAGGAGCTTGAAGAACAATCGAAGGACATCGGTGCCATTGTCGAATTCTTCGAGCCACCGGCGATACCCGGCTATGGCGCCGCTAGTGGTTTTTCCCTCCGCATGTTGGATAAGACGAACAGTACCGATTATCAGGAGTTCGATCGAATCAACATGGCCTTCATGGCGGCATTGCAAAAGCGGAAAGAGCTGACGGGCCTTTTTACCTTCTTTGCAGCGAACTACCCACAATACGAGCTCATTGTCGACAACGCGGCGGCGATGCAAAAGGGTGTCTCGATCGGTAAAGCGATGGAGAACTTGGACATCCTCATTGGCAGCTCGTACGAACAAGGATTCGTTCGGTTCGGTGCCTTTTTTAAAGTGTCTACGCAGGCTGCACCCGAATTCAGACGTTTGCCTTCTGACGTCATGAACCTGTACGTCAAGAACGACCGCGATGAAATGGTTCCCTACTCTGCTTTTATGAAGATGAAGGTGCGACAGGGACCAAACGAAATCACCCGCTACAACCTTTACAATTCATCGGCCATTCGAGGTGGGCCCGCCGAGGGATACACGAATGGGGACGCCATTAGCGCCGTACGGGAGGTGGCTGCACAGACGCTTCTGCGTGGCTATGACATTGCCTGGGAAGGCCTCTCGTTCGACGAGGCCGCGCGCGGCAACGAGGCCATCTACATCTTCTTGATCGTCTTGGCGTTCGTGTATCTGGTTTTGGCGGCCCAATATGAAAGCTTCATTCTGCCGTTCGCCGTGATCCTGTCATTGCCGCCTGGCATCTTTGGCTCGTTGCTGCTGCTCAAAGTTATGGGTTTGGCCAACGACATATATGCGCAGGTCGGCCTTGTCATGCTCGTGGCTCTATTGGGGAAGAACGCCGTGCTCATCGTCGAGTTCGCGGTTCAGAAGCATCACGAAGGCGCGTCTGTGATGGAGGCCGCCGTGTTTGGCGCCAAGGTACGTTTCCGCCCAATTTTGATGACATCGTTTGCGTTCATCGCGGGTTTGATCCCATTGGTCGGCGCCGTGGGACCAGGAGCGGTAGGCAACCGAACAATTGGTGCATCGGCCCTAGGAGGGATGCTCTTCGGAACCTTCTTCGGGGTCATCGTCATTCCCGGGCTGTACTACGTTTTTGGCAAGCTAGCGGAGGGCAGGAAGTTGATTCGAGATGAAGAAGACCGGTCGGTGACAGAACAGGTTACCCACCATGCGTAGCCTCTTTCATACAGCTTGCGCAGGGGCGCTGATCGGCGCCTCGCTTGCAGGTTCAAGCTGCGTTCCCTCTTTGGCGCAAAACCCCGCCCGCGAGCCGAACAAAGCTGTGCCACAAAACTTCGGCGTTTCCTACGCTCCCACGAATGCGCCCAAGCAAACCGAAAGCTCCGCGCAACAGCGGTGGAACGAGTTCTTTCCGGACCCCGACCTTAAGGCACTCATAGACATCGCGCTGAAAAACAACCTGGAATTGAACGCTCGCCTGCAAGAAATCATGATCGCCAAGAGCGAGATTATGGCGCGGCAGGGGGACTACATGCCTACGCTTGACGCGCGCGTTGGCGCCGGTATTGAGAAGGGCGGGGAACACACAAGCCAAGGAATAAGTGACGAAGCCCACGGAGTGCCAGCGAATCTGCAGGGGTACAGCATGGGCGTGGCTGCCTCATGGGAAGTCGACGTGTGGAGAAAGTTGCGAAACGCAGCCAAGGCAGCGAACTACCGCTATCTAGCGTCGATTGAAGGCAAAAACTTCTTGGTCACCCAGCTAGTCGCTGAGATCGCCAGATCCTATTACGAGCTCACGACCCTAGATAACCAGCTCGACGTCTTGAAGCGAAACATCGAGATTCAGCAAAATGCGCTTGATGTCGTGAAACTCCAAAAGCAAGCGGCTCGGGTGACCGAGCTTGCCGTTCAAAGGTTCGAGGCGGAAGTGTTGAAGAACCAAAGCCGCCAGTACGACCTCGAGCGACAGCGCATTGAAGCCGAGAATCGAATCAACTTGTTGCTCGGTCGGTACCCGCAAGCCGTGCCGCGAAATTCGCAGGACCTTAAATCCCCACTGCCCAATCTCGTCAAGGCGGGCATTCCATCTCAACTTTTAGAAAGTCGGCCCGATGTGCGGCAAGCCGAGCTTGAGTTGACCGCATCGAAGCTTGACGTGAAGTCGGCCAAAGCAGCCTTTTACCCATCGTTAACCATAGATGCTTCGGTTGGCTACGAGTCGTTTAACGTAAAGCACCTTGTCGCAACACCGCAGTCACTTTTTTACAACCTTGCGGGCAATCTCACAGCGCCGCTGCTGAACCGTCGAGCCATCAAGGCCCAGTACTACGCAGCGAATGCACGCCAGCTGCAGGCGGTATTCAATTTCGAGCGTACGCTACTTCAGTCTTTCACCGAAGTGGTTAATCAGCTGGCGACGATTGCAAACCTACAAAAGAGTTTTGATCTGCAAGCGCAGCAGGTGGATAAGCTTACGCAGTCCATAGAAGTTTCGAACGTTCTGTTCCAGTCAGCGCGCGCCGATTATATGGAAGTCCTGTTGACCCGGCGTGATGCTCTGGAGGCTGAAATGGAACTAATAGAGACCAAGAACCGCCAGAAACGCGCCATGGTGAACCTGTATCAAGCGTTGGGTGGTGGATCGCGGTCGTGACTAATTCTTGACGGCAAGCACGGCCTTGAGGAGCTGCGCCGGCGACGGCTACATGTGAGGCTACTCGGTGGCATGCCATTGCCCTTGTCTGTGCTGATAGATAGTCTGCTCGACTTCATCCACTGCAAACAGGTGAAGCCATTGATTTTGCACCAGTTGCTTTACCAATGCATGCTTTTCCACGACGGCATCAATCGCCGCGCGCGGGGCTTCCAAGAACACGCTGAGCCTTAGGGGTTCGTGCCGGAAACCTTCACCGTCGTGCACGGACTGCCACGACAAACCAACGCGTAGATCCCCGGCATTGCCCTCAAACACACCAAGGTTGGTGCCCACAACGTTGTGCAGAACTTTGTTGCCACTGCCATAGCGTTTGGGGTCAACCGTTGATGCGTAGTACTGCATGTTGATCCAATGCGTGACAATCATGGGAGCCGTCATGATGAGTTCAAGCACCGCAAACTCGGGGTCCTCTTGCCAGCGGTATTCGTGCAGAAACACGCGGCCTTCAAGGTCTAAAGTCTGACTTCTTAACCGCGGCGCCACTACGAAAGCCGCATTGTTTGCCAGCCCCCACTCGGGTCGTACCTGCGCCCAATCACGCGCGCGTTCAGCAATCTGACGGTCGATGTCACTGGCGCCACCCTTCAAGCCGAGAGTCTTCGCGCGTGCCCGCCGTGCGGTGCCCCCGGCCGCGTGAAGAGTCTTCTTTAGCTCCGCCAGGTCATTCTTGTGGCTTTCGGGAGCGTCATCGACATCGAACAGTGACAGGTCGTCGGTAGTCGTGTTGTGCAGCCCCGCCACAAACCAGGTATCGCTGGTGATGTTGATTCCGCAAGCCTGCAATCCCCCCCGCACGTCCTCGTCGTTCAGCAGGTCAGCCAATACACGGGCGTTTACGGCACCACTTTGGCCGCAGCACGCCCCGCAGTCTAGGCTGGCGGCTGCAGGATTGTTGTTGCTCGCGCTGCCGTGGCCAGCAAGCAGAACAAGCCGCGCAAAGCCGTGATCTAAAGACAGCGCCTTAAGGATCTTCGCCGCTAGCTCGACGCGCTCTTGCAACCCAAGGGCATCCCCGTTCACGCGACTCACGAGTTTCGGCTTCGTTCGCGCCGCTTCCTTTGCGGAGAGGCCGGCACCATCCACAGTGGGGGGGGCGCCTAAGGCAAGACTTTCCTTAACGAGCTTTGCTACGGCACCGATGCCCAAGGCCTCGACGAAGGTGAACGCTGACGTTGAGGCACGCTTCCAACCATGTAAAGCGCTTTGGATGTGCAACCGTTGCTGGCGCACCTTGCCCAGTGCCTTCGCCTGCAGCTCCGTGGGGCAAGTGTCTGCCGCGACCAAGCTTGGGGAGAGCAACCCCGGCAGTTGCGCTCTGCGAACGTCGGTCCCCAGGGGCGAATATTCAATAGGCAAGCCGAAGAAGCCTGCGAAGCCGAGCGTGGTTATACTCGGCTCTGTCGCCTCCAATGCGCGCCGGTAGGGTTCCGAGCGAACATCAATGCAGAACACCGCCTGCGCTTTGGGAAGTTGCGGTTCAACACTTTTCCCCCAAGTGGATTGCAGCCCGCTGACAAGATGCGCTTGGAAGCTGATCTCAACCGCGGATTGAAGCAGCCACTGGATCTGCGTGTTGGGATTAAGCTCCGGGCCCCTGGCGGAAAACGTAAATTTGACGTTGTTGGTCCGTACGAGGACAAGCTCCCAGGCCAACCGGATGGCCAGCAAATGTTCAAGGTTTTCATCGCCGCGACCTTGCAGCCGGGCTTGCCAACGAAGATACGCACACCAAGAGGCCCAGCCGTTAATGGATGACAGGAGTGCCGTGAAGTAGTCGCACTGAGCATCAGATAAAATGCCGAGTTCTTTGGTTGCCGCGTTGATGAGATCGCGCGGTGCGCTTGGCAGGCTAGACATGGCTTTCCGCAAGCCTTGTGCACCCATAAGCAAACCGGGACCGTGATCGTCTTGTGCAGCAAGCCGCCAAGCAGGATAAAGACCTTCCTGCTTTCCCGACGTCCACGCAGCTTGCCCCTGATCGAAGTACGAAGCGCAGAATTGACTGATACTGTGCGTGACATACAGTCCCCAGGCCATGACACGTGAAAGGTCACGTGATTCATCCGCGACATCTGATACAAGTCGTACCCTTTGTGCAGCGACGGGTTCGGATTCACTGTGCAGGACAGAAAGAACCTGGGCGCAACTGACGCTTGAGCTGGCCTGATCAATGGCTTTTTGAACGTGGGCCTCTGTGAACTCTCCCCTGCGCCACTGATCTCGGAACCAGCTAAGGGGCATCAACATAGATGCACCCGAAAGATGCGCGAGCTTCGCTTGTACGTGTTCAATTGGCTGAGCAACACGGCCCCAGTACGGGTTCACGGCTATCATCTGATCAAGCGGCCACGTCGGCGCAATCTTGCTGCACGCAGCGTCGATTGCCGCATCTGTTGGGGCACAATAGGTGAAACGAAGGGTGTTTTCGGGAGTGAAGGAGCGAAGGGTGCGTGCAAACAAGCCCTTCGAGAAGGGAGATTGGGAGTAGCAGGGGTGAAAAAGGAGGCAGAAATGTGCGAAATGGCGGCTGTTTGGCGCAAGCGGACGCGGCTGCGCCAAAGCTCGCTGTG
>JBBSJE010000186.1:0-12790 GCA_038257535.1 Polyangia bacterium | reverse complement strand
GAGCGCCTTGGCCATGTCGTCAGCCGTGACGAACAGACTCTTGCCCTTGGTCAGGGCGAGCGCGTTGTTGGTCGCCTGAAAGGTACAAGGACCGGTGACGCCTTTAACCTGGACCGCGAGCCTCAGCTGCGGTGCACGCAGCAAGGGCGTCAACGCACGATTCGCAATCGCGCCTGCTCTTGCGAGGGGACCGAGGAGGGCGAGCAAACGTAGTGCATCCTTGCCGAAGCCACCCACCGTACCCTTTGCTGCGCCTTCGCCGAGTCGAAGCACGTCGACGAATCCCTGCCCCACGTCCATGGCAGTCTGCACTCCCGTGGCGACCCCGATCGCCCACCATTGCGGGTTTTCGACGACCCAGTCCCCGAGGATCTCTTCACTCTCGCGCTTTTGTTTGTCCCACCAGTCGGCCCAATCGTGAGCAGCCATTGATCGTCCTTGGTCCACAAGGTTTCGCGACTTCCCCGGCGCAGGTGTCCCCCTTGGACGGGGTAGACGGGTACTTATACGGGATCGGGCGGACTCGCTGCAATAGATGAGGTGCTGGTGACCCAATTGGCAAAGCGTGCGCCAATTGCAAAGCTGCGCCTTTGAAACAGAAAAGCGCCACGCGGTTGACCAGGGGGGGCAAGGTTTGTGCGAAGCTGGCAACGGGGGCCCCATCTGAATCGCTCACTGCCACCGATCAACACCTGGTCTATGGGAGCAGCCTATGCCGCCCGGTTTATGTAAAATACAGCAACCACCGCGGGGCCCTTGCCGATAACCAAGGAACCAGCATGATCCAAGCCATGAAGCTCGCGAACGAATTGGGGGCCGAGCGGAGCCCAATTATGCTGCTTTCCGGTGGGGCCTCCGCGGTGGGCGTCACGGCGCCTGGAATGGCTGCTCCTGGCGCACTGGAAGTTTATGACGCCCAAGGGCAGCTCGTGCTTCGTTATGAACCTGAAGTGGGGCAGGTGCAGCTGGGATTCTCCGCCGCCACCCTGACGGTTGATTCGCAAACCGGTGACACGCGCATTTGTGCTCCAGGCAAGCTGACTCTACAGGGCAAAGACGTGGAAGTGGTGGGGCAGCGTTCGGTGTCGGTGGGCGTGCGCACGGCAATGGGCCAAGTGGGGGCGCAATTGATGTTGGGCGCGCAGCGGCTGGCGCTGCTCAGCAAGCGATTTGATCTTCGCGCCGAAAGGGAACACCGCGAGGTTCAGCATGCCAGCCTCAACGCCACCACCTTATCGGTGAAGGTTGAACAGCTTTCGCAAAAAGCAGACCGCTTGGAAACCGTGGCCTCAATGATGCTTACGAAAGCAAAGGAAGCGTTCACTTATGTTGAGGGCGAAAGCCGGGTTGAAGCCAAACGCGCCACTTGGAAGGTGGCCGAGACGCTGTGGTTTCGGAGCAAGCGGGCGTTCCTAAGATCAGACAAAGACGTCAACATCGACGGCCAAAAGGTTAATTTAGGGTAGGGCAAGCCATACCATGCCAGCCATATTTCCCATGAGCTCCAAAGGTGGCGGCCAAGCGTTCGCCATGCCCGATGTGTGTTTAACACCAGCGCCGCCCGGCCCTCCGGTGCCCATTCCTTATCCCAACACGGCGATGATGAATCAGGCGTCGAAAACATCTACCAAGGTAAAGGTGTGCGGAAAGCCTGCGTGCAACCTAAAAACTGAGGTGCCGCGCACCTCGGGTGACGAGCCCGGGCTTAACGGGGGCGTGGTGTCGGGCATGAAGATGGGGAAGATGACCTTCAAGAAGGGCAGCAGCAAAGTGAAGATCGAAGGCCAAAGCGCCACCCACCTAACCTCCATGACGGGCCACAACGGCGCCAACGCCAACATGCCCGCGGGTGTTCAGATTGCACCCAGCCAGAACAAAGTGATTGTGGGGCCGTAGACCGCAATCGGATGCCCTAAGCCACGGCGCTGGGCGGCTGCCAGGTCTCCGCGGCCAACAAGTCGACATCCGTCTTCTCAACATTCAGAAGGTTCGCTTCGTGCATGTCGGTGCCGGTCACTTCAGTGGCGTGCAGCCTGGCAAAGCGAAGGTCTGCTCGTCGCAATGAAGCTTTGTTGAGGTTGGCGTGGCCGAAATCCGCGTAGGCGGCCTGCACGCTAGAAAAGTCTGTGCCCTCACAAATGGCTTTGCCGAATTGGGCGCGTTCAAGCTTTGCGTTTGCGAAGCGGGCTGCCTTTAGGCTGGCTTTCTCGAAACACGCACAGCGCAGATCAGCGCCCTCGGCTTGCGCCCCGTCCAGGTTTGCCCCGCTGGCATCCGCAGTGTGCATCGAAGCCCCCGTGAGCCGTGCCTGTGAGAGATCGGCGCCGGTTAGATTGGTTTCACGCAGGTCCGCATGCGAAAGATCGGCGCCTGACAAGCGGGCGCCCGAAAGATCGCTTCCTGTGAAAACACAATGAGCAAGGTGCGTGCGCTCGCCCACCAACTGTTCGAGTTCACAAGTGATAAAGCGCGTGCGGTGAATTTGGCATTGCGAAAGGTCAAGGCCAGGCAGCACCACGCGCTCGAAGGTGGCGCCCTTGAGGTTCAGGCCCTTCATTTTTACGTCATCGCCTTTGGCCATAAAAACCGTGGCGTTCTCGAACGATGTCCCTTCAAGCGAGGCCTCGTCGAACAAGATGTGTTGCGCTTTGGCTTTGAAGAAGCTGGTGTTGTTAAGGTTCGTCCTGGTGAACTTAACCTCATTGAAGGTTGCCTCGTCGAAGCGTGCCTCACTCAGGTTTGATTCAGAAAAATCAGCGCCTTCAAAGTTTTGATTGGAAAAATTGCGTGCCTTGAGATCGCAGCGAACAAAGCTAATGTTGTCTAGCTTCGCGCCATCTAGATTTTGCTGTTGCAAATCGGTGTCGGCAAACGTGGCGCCGCGCAGATCGGCCCCCTTCAGGGCCAAATCTGACAGCCGAACCTTTTCGAAACGGCAACCAGGAAGTGCGGTGGGCAGCCGGCATTGAGTGGTGTCAATCTGAACGAGAGTGGTGGCTTTGAATTCCGCCGCCGAAAAGTTAGCCTCTCCCACGACGCAGTTTTCGAGCGTCGCCTCGGCAAGATTGGCATTGTTCCATAGAGTGCCCGTCAGGGTGACGTCCCGAAATGACGACGACTGAAGTTGGGCCTGGCCGAAGTCAGCGTTTGTGGCCTCCACGTCCTCGAACGCGGCCCCATGAACAACGGCGTTGGCGAACGTGGCGTTGTGAAGCACAACGCTTTCAAACCGCGCCCCGGCAAGATTGGCTTCGTTGAAGCAGACGCTCGACATATCCAGCGGCGTTTCAGGTTCAACACCGTCAACAGGTTCAGGTAAATCGTGTGGAGACGCCGCACCCAGGGCTTTCAGGCCAATCACAGCAGAGCCGCTGAAGTCGGCCTTGCGAAAGGTTCCGCCGAAGAACACGGCTCCATTCCAGAACGCTTTCGTGATCTGCGCGCCCGCCAGTTCGCAGGCCTGAAACACCGGCTTCTCCATAAGCGTGCCCGATAGGTTGGCCAAGTCGAAGCGGCATTGCGCGAATGTGACGCCATCAAAATGCCCGCCTGAAAGATCTTTGCCGCGGAAATCAAGCTCAACCAAGGGTTGGTCTTTGATGGCTTGTTGGGTCGCAATCGCATTGAGAACATCGGCCACGGTCATAAGCGCCTTCACGATTGCAACCGCCCTTCAAGCTTTGTGCGCTTCAAATTGGCACCCCTGAAATCGCAGCCCTTGATGGTGGCTTCAAGAAATTCGGCACCATAAGCATTGCATGCGCGCAGGTTGGCCTGATCTAAAATGGCAGCCTCGAAAATGGCCTCGAACAAATTCGATTGCGACAAGTTGGCGCCGGTCAAATTGGCTTCTCCGAAACGCGCTTGCTTTAGATCGGCAGCAAGCGCAATCGCGCCAGCTAGGGTTGCTTCGGCAAAGCTTGACCCAGGCATTTGGGCCGCGCTTAGGTTGGCACGTTCTAAGTTTGCCGCGGTGAACACCGCCTCGGCGGCGCGGCTTCGCTGCCAGAGTGAGCCGGCAAGTTGTGCTTCTGCGGCTCGAAGGCGAGGGGCGGTGACGTCCGTGAAGGTGGCCTCGGGGGCAACGCACCCTTCAATCGTTGCATCACTCAAGTCGGCGAAGGAAAAATCCGCCTGCGCGGCATTGGCCGCAGAAAGATTCGCTTTGTTCAGATTCGCACGTGCGAGCTTGGCTTGAGAAAGGTTCGCTTCAGAGAAAACGGCCTCACTCAAAATGGCCGACTCAAAGTTCGTGCCCACGCAGGTTGCCGCGGAGAGATTGGCATCTTGAAACTTAGCCTCCGAAACGTTTGCGCCATCAAGGTTGCAGCCAGGAAGTTGCGCTTGGGAAAAGTTGGCTTTGACGGCCGAGGCCGCAACCAGATTGGCATTGGTGAGTGTGGCTCCCGTTAGATTGCATCCATCGAGCTTGGCGCCCGAGAGATTTGTGGCGATCAGCAAGGCGCCTGCGAGGTCAGCCGCAGCAAAATCAACACCGCTCAAATCTAGACCACTAAGGTCCTGGCCCGCCAGGGATGTTCCACTGGCGATGGCATCCTTGGCTGCTGAGGCACGCTCCTCGGGGGTTAGGGGTAGGTCTTCGATTTCCATCGCTGGCTCTTCAGCATCGGCTTGGTCCAGATCTTCCGGCATGGCCCCTGCCATGGCGGCAAGGCTTGCTTCAAGTTCAGATAGTTGCCCGGCGAAGCTGGCATCATCGGCCTCGTCTTCTTGCGCACCGGCGGCGGTGGCGGGCATGGGTGCGGCGGTTGGCCAGGCGGCGGTGGAGCCAAAGCCACCCGCGCCCATGGCGGCGGCAAGGTTGGCGACGCGCGCGTCGGGGGGCTCTTGTGTGAGCGACAACTCGATCAAGTGGCGCGAGAGGAGCACCTCGAAGTCTGCTGTGCTGCGGGGTGGGCTGCTGGCGTCCTCGGCAACCACGTAGATGCGTCGCACTTCGGGGTATTTGGGCGACGACACCTGCGTGATGCCACGCCAAACCAGCACGAGCTTTTCATCATCGACATTCACCCACGCAGTGTCTAGGTGCATCGCCACTTCCCGCAGCGCAATGGCATCCCCGTTGGGGCCTGGAATGTCCAAAAACGCTCTGGTCTTGATGCCCGGCAGCGTGCAACCGTAGCTTGCGTGTTGTGGGTGCATATTGATGAACGAAAGCTGTTCATCACCTTGGGCGTAACCAGGAAGCTGAAGCGAGGGGTGAGCGGCGTTGTAGTGGCTTGGATCGAAGTCTTCGGGCAAAGCGGGCCAGCGCGTTTTAAGATACTGATCGTTGTAGGTACCCAGCTTGGCCGCCCGAAAACGCCATTGCCGATGAAGGGGGCCGAACCCCGCCGGGAACACATGCACGCCGGCACGGCCTATGGGTGTGCGCGGATCTTCGATATAAGGCAGCAACCCGCCCGCGGCGATGCTGGGGCCTTCGGCGGCACGGAAGCCAAGGCCCGTGGGATTCTCAGGAAACAAGGCGCCGCCGTAGCTGCGCTCGTAACGCAAGGGCATGCGAACGAAGGGCTGGGGCGTTGAGGCGCGCCCATCGGCCAACCATTGGCGTTCGCCATAGATCTGTAGGTGATGCACGTGTGCACCTAGCCCCGCGGCCACCTCGCACTGCCGCAAAGGCTGCTGCCCCGGCGTGTGACAATGGCCAACCACAACAAAATCGGTTCGCGGTTTTGTGGGCGCCACCAGATCGGCTTCGTACTGGGGCGCGCCTTCACCGCTTTCGTCATCATCAAAAGCAACATCGCCGCAAAACTCGTCCTGCTCTTTGGCAAGCACGGCCTTGCCACCGTTCCTCAGCACAAAGGTGCCCTTGACCACCAATGTTAAGCTGTGCCCAGGAAAGCCCACGCGACCCACAAGCGGCGCGAGCTGAAACGGCGTTTCGTTGAGGAAGTCGGTGGGCATTGGGGGTTAAGGAGGCTCTGAGCGTACAACTGCGGTGCGGGTTTCACAACGCGTGATTCAGGTGAAGGACACATCCGCATGACAAAAGTTCGGCGGCTCAAGGTTGTACCCTTTGTCAGCGGAGCTAGCTACAATCCGGCCGCCGTGGCTGCCAAAAAAGACATTCGCAAGAATCCGGGTCAATTGATTCCCTGGTCTGCGCGATCATGGGCAAGACCGGCGGCGCGAATCGCGTTTATTGTGGCCTGCCTATCGGCCTTCGAGTGCACGCTCGCGTTTGCGGCGAAGGCGCGAGCCACGCGCTCACGGAAGCCAAAGAGTATCGCGGCGCAAATCGATCTGCCCAGGGATGACACCGAGCTCCGGTTGGCAGCGGCCCCGTACGTTATCGACCTCTTTGATGTGGTTTTGACCTTGTCCCCCCAGGGGCGGCTTGAGGTGCAGGAAAATATCGAAGTTACTTTCAACGAAGCCCGTCACGGCATCGTCAGAAAATTGCCCCGCATACGCCCTACGGCCAGCGGCGAATTTGCCTATCAGCGAATTGCTGTCGCCAATTCTCATGGGAAACCATGGCAGAAGCGCGTGGACGAAAGCGCCTCATACGTTTCTATCCGCGTGGGCTCTCCCGACGCGCTTTTGCGCGGCCGGCAGACTTTTAAGATTCGATATCAGGTAGATGAAGCGGCATTGGGCTCGGGTGTGTCCAAACAGCTACAATGGTTTGTTACCGGCAGTCAGTGGAACGCGCCCATTCGTTCGGCCAGGGTTCGCTTTGAACTGCCCGCGCCGCCCGGATCGGAAACAACGCTGCCGGCAAGCCGTTTTCAGGCATTCGCAGGCAAACACGGTGAAGAGCTTCCGATCTTGTCTAACCGGGCATCAAAGCCGAATTCGTTCGAGGCCACTCACAATGAAATTCTGTGGCCAGGAGACGGCCTAACGATCACAGCTTCATTCCCCGCCGCGCTGATCATATCGCCCAAGCTTTGGCAACGATTTCCACTTCGCGTGTGGGGGTGGGTCCTGGGTACGTGGGCGGCGGCTTTGGTCATGCTTCTGCTGCAAAGTGTCTTCAAGTTTGCGGCGATGAGGAATGCCACCAAGATGTTGCATGCGAGCGAAACCCTACCACCTGACGTGACGCCGCTTGAGCTCTCCGTGTTGCGCGAGGGTAAGCTGACGAACAAGGCCTTACAGGCTGGCGCCACATACCTTCTGAATCGAGGCTTTTTGGTGAAGGACGGGGAGCGTTTCAAACGAGGGCAAGAGGGAACTGGTCTGCCTTCAGCCGACGATTGGCTTCGTCGGCATCTGATAGGACGCAGGGTAGGGGATGTGCCGCTGGATGCGCGTCCGCTGCGTCGGCTTGTGTACAAACGCTTGGTCGAGTTGTGCGCGATTGATCACGAAGGGCCCGCCAGAGCCGTAACGTCGAATCGTATCGGGTGGTTGCTTTCTCTAGGAGGCGCGTCCGCGTGGGTTGTGGCAGACATCCACCTTTCGTCGTTTTTGGAGTTCCTTGTTCTTATGGTGCTTACCAGGCGTCAGATAGCGAGACGGATGCCGTCATTGCTTTGGATCCCGGGGCTTCTGCTTCTGGCATTTGTGCGGGTTCAAACGCACCCATCCCTTCCCGATTGGGACATGGGCCTGCTTGCCGCGATGGCGGGGCCCGCGCTGGCTTTTTGCCTGGTTTGGTTGGCCGGCTATCCCATCATGCGCATAGCCAGGATCCGGCCGCTGGTTGGATGGCTAAGCCCCTTGGGCTGGCAAATGCTTGCGCGTTATCGGGGCTTGGTCATGGAACCCGCGGATGCGCTGCACGCCTATAGGGTTGCTCTCGGACACACGAAGCAGCCCCCAGCGAGGGCTTCGCAAACCTCTCATGCCGCAGAGGACAACACCTGGTGGTGGCAAGGCTTAAACGAACGCAGCAGCTTAACGGGGCACTCGCCCCTTTACACGTTTGGGTTCTTTTCTTCCCTGTTTGGGGCGGATGAAGGGCCGTACCAAGATCCAGTTCACGACGATTCATCGAACCATAGGCATTCATGGAGCCACAGCGACTCATCAAGCTACAGCGATTCATCAACAAGCTACAGCGACTCATCAAGCTACGGCGACTCATCAAGCTGGTCATCGTCAGACAGCAGCAGCGATTCGTCGGGAGGGGGCAGTGATTGGTAGGGGGCGGTCAGCTGTTCCGATTGCCAAGTCGATAAAGCATGAGGCCTCCTGCGGCGCCGGAGCTCGCAAGCAGCACAAATACAAAGCCCGATGCCCAGGTAATGTTGTGCTCTGTTCCGTCGGCCGATGTGCAGCGATAGGTTCTATCTATAACGGTTTCCCCTGGCACCACATTGAACCGCTTCGAGGTCAACTCAGCCTTTCCGCTACAGATCAACTTCGCCGCGGGCAAAATCACTTCGGGAGCAAACGCAACCGCACACGCATCCATCATGATGCCGAAGAAGATGCACGCCCCGATCGGGAATAGCCATTTCTCGTAAAGGCGGTTGGCCAACGATTCTCTTTGGTTGTGGGCGTCATCAAACATAGGCCTATTTCTTGACCTCAAGATTCGAAGCGGCCCGAAACGACTTGGTGTTGATGTCAGCGGTTTTGCCTTTGACAACGAAGGACTTGTCAGCGTTGGTTTGCACCTCTTGTGAGTTGATGACCACCTTTCCCTTTCGGCTAGGCGACATAATGAAGATGTCACCTTCCTTCGTAAGGCGAACGGTCGTTTCACCACACCGGATCAGTACATGTTCGGGCGTTAACACCGTTTCGGCTTTTGGAGATTCATCGGGCTTTATTGCCCCAATCAATTTCTTCAACTCCTTGGGCTGGAAGAATCCGCCCAAATACGGCCTATCGAGAATTTGAGGAGGAACTAGATCAAACACCTGTTGTCTTATTTCACGATCGGCAGCGGTAAACTTCTTTTTGGCCATGTCATAGGCCTCTTCCTTCCGCCATTCCACCTTTTTGCCTCTGCTCATCGCGATGTTGGCACCGTAGACGAGATCCGTCTTGATGCCGACGGTGACACCAAGGCTCGTGCCCAGCGTTGCGTCTGATTTGTTCCCAGCGTGAAAGGTTGTCTTGGCTCCAACATGTCCTTTGAAACTGAACCCATCCGTCCAAGAGCTCTCGTCGCCCTTGGTGGCAGAAACTACGTTGCCCTCGACGAAGACGTAGTGATTTCCTTTGGCCACGTCGAGACGGTCGCCATTCGAGCGAAGAACAATGTCGCCATCGGTTGAACCATAGATACCGCCTTCGCTTGTTGCCGCGTCCCGAGAGAGAGTTACTCCGTGATTGATCATCGGTTGAGAGGCTTGCTGTACGAAACCTTGCCGCTCATCTGGAAGACCAATCGAGTCCATCTTTCCTACCCACAGGTGCGTATCCAAACTCGGCGTATGGAGCGAGATCCCTTTCTCGTCTTCCTTGGACTGCATGACGATCCGGTTGCCCACCTGATCCGAGATGTAGCTGCGGGTGTCGTGGTCGGGCAGTTTTTGCCAGGGTGAGTTTTGGCCGTTGTACACGCGGCCTGTGACGATGGGGCGGTCAGGATCGCCATCTAGAAAACTAACGAGCACTTCGTGCCCCACGTGCGGGATCTGCATGCTTCCCCAGCCTTGGCCGGCCCAAACTTGCGATACGCGCACCCAGCAAGAAGGGGAGGGCTTGCCTTTTGTTTCCGGCCTTGTCCAAGGAAATGCCACCTTCACGCGACCGAACTTGTCGGTGTGGGTGGGGGCGCCCGAGGGACCAATCACGATGGCGCTTTGAGGACCTGGAATGAAGGGCTTGCTCGTGATCCGTCGCGGTCGGAACGTGTTCTGTGCGTTAATTGCCCTGAAGTTGCACGAGTAGGTCAGCGCCTTGGTGGCATCTGCGCTTGAGCGGTAGTCGCCCGAATGCAGATTAAACTCGGCGTGAACCATCAGAAAGCCTGGCTTGTTGTACTCTTCCCGCGGGTGGCCGCTGATCCCAAACCCTGCGCCGACCGTAAGGCCGCGTGCGTTGCAAGTGCCCTCAATAAGCTCCCATTGCGCATGGATTTCCTGCGCTCTGACCTTGGCAAGTGCTTCGGCCATTTTGGCGCCGTAGCCCGTCATCTTCACAATGGGTTCGGGGTATTGATAGCGCTCAAAGTGTCCTGCGCGTGGATGCTTTCGATCCACCTGGCTGGTGCCAAAGCCGGATACCTTTTCTAAGCGGGGATCGGTAAAATCAAAATCGCCCACACCGCAATGATCGGCCTCAACAGATTGATGCACTGACCAAGACGTAATCGCCTCCACGTCGCGGTCGGTGCGGCGGTCGGGCAAACTGAAAGGAATGGTTTCGTATCCCTCCGTTGGCACATGGCCCATCAACGAATCGGCAAGGATAACTTTGTGTTTGCCATCCAAATGCTCGAAGAAGTAGTGAATGCCCTCTTCCTCAAGCAGCCTGGACACAAAGTTGAAGTCAGTTTCGTTGTACTGCACGCAATATTCGCGGCGTTTGTAATCTTCGCCTCGCTCTGCCGTGATGAACGTTTGGGTGTCGCACTGAAACCCATATCCGTCGAAAACCGATTTGACGACGTCGAGCACGCTCTTGTCTTCCCAGATGCGGCAATCTTGATTTCGTGTGAGCAGCCACATTTGTGGCCTCAGCACGGCGCCGTAAACGGCAAACTCGCCTTCCAGCCCAATAAAATGAAACGAGGAAACGTAGCCGTTGCAAAAGCGTTGCGCGGGAGGCGTTTTCACGGGCAACGGCAGCTCAAGGCTCAGCGTCATTGGGTAGCCAAGAACCTTTTCCATCGGAACGTTGGGGCTGGTGCTCAACAGCTCTACCCGATACTCGAAAAGTTCGCTTAGGCCATCAGTGCCGCTCATGCTGCGGAACAAAAGTTCGAACTGAGTTTTCTCCAGCTCAGGGCAAATCACCTTCACCTGACGTTCGAAACTTGGGGGAACCATTTCAAATTCTCCAGGGTGGGGCAAAACACCAGCCCCAGGGCGCAAGCGAGCTTGCAGCCAAACGGGCGTGAAACGAGGAATGCGGCTTGTTCAAGTGCGATGCTTCCTTCAGTTCGGCTGGTTGCCAATTTGCACCGGTGCGTTGGCGTTTGCAACCCAGTTTGCTGATTCCCGACGACCGGGCACCTGCCGCTTTGTCGAGAGCTTTTCTTAGGTTATCGGCTTCCCAGTCCTCAATGTTGCTAGGAAGATTCGATTCTGGCGCGGGGCTGGGCCTGCGCGGCTGCAGGTCATCGTCCCGGCAGCCGAGCTGGCACGCTGATTTCTAGCAACACCTCGCCCGCGCCAGCCGATAACCATGGGCAGCCTCGATGTCAGTGTTGGGTGGTGTTGTTGGATGCCGAAATTTGGTTGCCTGGCGGCTGCGGGCGATGCAATTGTCTCTAAAGTTCAAGGACCCGGTCACCTAGCACCCGTGCCTCCAAATCCCCGAATGAATAGCGGCACCCCCAGCTCCCCCCCGGGCGAATTGGACCGCTCTCCTTTGGGAGGGCGATAGATGCGTGCGCCTCGGCTTGAAGTGAAGACCCTTATGGGACCACTTGAACTTCGCCCACCGGCCTTCCCCGGCGAACGCAGCGCCGTGTCCATCTTCCTCGCAGGCAAGGTCCTAGAACAAAGCCTTCGCCAAGCAATCGACGCCAACCCGTTGCCTGTAAGGGATTTGTTGGCGCCGGGGCAACTGGCATTGATGCCACGAGGCTCTGTGGTGCCAGAACTTATCAATTGCCTGCACAGTGGTCGCTTGGTGCTGGCAACGCCGGGTGAGGGGCGCGGCGGCGATGATCCAGCGGATCGCGCATGGGCCGCGTACGATGCGTTTCGCGCTGCCTTCGGGCGCGAGTTTTCGGTGTCAATGCGCACGCATCGGTTGGTTAGCCGGGAGCGCGCAGCCGATGTGAGGCGCGAAGCGGACTTCGACGTGGTACCGGCCGCCGAGGCCGCCGAAATCGTATTGCGGCTGGCGAAGACTCGGGGCGGCGGCGCGCTGCAAGCGCAGGCGGAGGTGCTATCGAAGGCCATGGTGGACCTACGGGGGCCGGCTGGGGGGCACGGTTTTGTGTTGTTGCGCGCCCCTATGGCACAAGCGGCTAGGTATGTGCCGCCGGAAGATGTGATCACGCCGGCGAAGCTCAAGCAGCTCAAAGAAGAGATGGAAACCCGGCTTGAGGTTTACCTTCTCGGGCCCAACGGCCATGGTTTGCCGATCAAGTACAGGTTAACCAAATCGGATGGTGGTGAGCTGAAGGGTGGGCTTGATGATGCGGGGCTAATGAAGGTGCCCAGCCTCGCCGTGGGGCCCGCGACCATTCAATTCGAGTGGGTAACCGGGGTGAAGGAAAAACAGGGCGACGTCACAGCACGCAACGAAGCGCTTCGAACGGAATCAGGGATCAACGTGGCCGAAGTGTGGGTTGAGCTTGACGACGTATTGGAGCCAATCGAATTCGAAGTTGTGCGCGGGGCCAACCGGGTGATCGTTCAGATCTTACGCGAGCTTTATTTGTTTTCTATGTAGGGCCCGGCCGCACCAGAAGATAAGAGGATATAGATGAAAGTTTTTCCCGTGATTGCATTTCGGAATGGAGAATCGGACTCAATACGCCCGACCTTGGCGCCTGCCTTTGGCCACGCGGGTTGCTGTTTGACTCACGTTGCTGCACTGGCAGCGACCGTGTTGCTGCTGGGCGGCGTAGGTTGCAAGCGAAAGCCGGAGGGGGGAACCGCTTCCGCCGTCCAATCCAGGGGTGAGGAGGCCGTTGCCAAGGCGGCCCAGGTTGAAACGCCACCCGCACCGCACGAAGATG
>JBBSJE010000185.1:0-12831 GCA_038257535.1 Polyangia bacterium | reverse complement strand
GCCCACTTTCGAGTGGCAGAAGGTCTTTCACTCGAGCCCAATCTCGGTCGTTCAACTCATGGCGATGCACTACGCCATGGAACAATCTACGGCCGATTAAGCAAGTTTTTACCCTTTTCTGGTTTGAGGACAGGCCCTAGTCAGGCTTGGGGGCCGAACCAATCGATGAATGCGGGCAAATGCTTTAGACTGCCGCCTATGCAAGCGGTTCGTGGCCCCTGGCTGGGGATCTTGTGCCTTGGCAGCGTTTTGGTGGCATGCGGTGACCCGCTGCCGGACGACCTAAACAATTACGCCACCCGCTGCGTTGTGATGAACAAACAGCCCATCCTTCCCTACGAAGGTGATCCCCACAAGGGGTTCAAGAATGTGTACGCGTGCAACGTGCCGCTTGAATTTTTGCAGGCGCGCACGCGGCCGTTTCCTGATGGCACCGTCATCGTCAAAGAATCGCGGCGCGAAGGCGAAAGCTTCACCTGGCTTGTGGCCACCGCGCGTAAGCAACAAGGCCGCTGGCGCTGGGATGAATACACCCGCAATTTCGACAACGAAGATCACCGCCGTTTGGCGTTGCCGCAAAGCAAGTGTACAGACTGTCACGCCGCTGCTGCGGATTACATCTTCACCCGGTTTGAATTGTGATGCCCTACCCGCTTAACAACGTCACGCCCATCGTTTGGACCAAAGACACGCTGCAGCTTTTGGATCAGCGTCGGTTGCCGTCTGAGGAGACCTACCTTGTTTATCGCCACCCCGGCGATGTGGCGCAGGCTATCTCCGAGATGGTGGTGCGAGGGGCGCCCGCCATCGGGATTGCGGCCGCGTATGCCGCCGTGTTGGCGGCCGCGCAACCCGGCGCCACACGGCAAACCGTGGAAGCAGACCTGAGCACCTTGGCAGCGGCGCGGCCCACAGCCGTAAATTTGGTTTGGGCAATCACGCGCATGCGAGATCTGATGGCCCGTTTGCAGGGGCCACCATCACAATGGATTGACGCTTTGGCCGCCGAAGCCGTCGCCATTCACGATGAGGATGCGGCCGCGTGTTTGGCCATGGGAAAGATCGGCGCCGCGTGTTTGCCAAATCCCGTGCGCGTTTACACCCATTGCAACGCGGGCGCTTTGGCCACAGGGGGCCAGGGAACCTCACTAAGTGTGGTACGGCAAGCACATCGGCAGGGTCAGTTGCAGCAGACGTTTGTGGGCGAAACGCGGCCTTGGATGCAAGGCAGCCGGCTTACCGCGTGGGAGCTTCGCCGTGAGGGCATCGCGGTGTGTTTGTGCACCGAGAGCGCGGCCGCAACCTTGTTTCGCGAGGGCCGCGTTGATTGGCTGCTGGTGGGCGCCGACCGCGTCACCCGTTGCGGCGACGTGGCCAACAAAGTTGGAACTTACCCACTGTCGTTGTTGGCCAAACATCATGGCGTCAAAGTGATGGTGGTGGCGCCGCTGTCCACCATCGATCCGAGCTTGCACACCGGCCGCGAAATCCCCATTGAACAGAGGCCGGCGCGCGAGATCACCCACTTTGCTGACATTCCTGTTGCACCCGAGGGCTGCGATGCGTTTAACCCCTCGTTCGACATCACCCCGGCGGCGCTGATTGACGTTTTGGTCACCGAGCGAGGCGCGCTGAGATCACCCGATGAAACGTCGATCATGAAGCTTCTGCAAACCAACCGCGGCGGTTAACGGCCGCAGACCTAAACCCCACGTTTGGTGTTTTGATCGGCCAAGGTGTCGTCGGAGGCGAAATTGTCAATCTCCAGGCTGCGCTCGTCGCTGATATAAACCTCAATGTGAACGTCGTCTGCCGACTCGTCATCTGCGGCGGCGAGGGGGCTCGCTTCCAAAGGTGGTCGCTGCGGTGAGGGCGTCTTTTCCATCCGGGTTACGCCCACGATGCGTTTGAGCGAGGTGCGGGCGCCCGACTCGCTGTACATGGCCAAAGCCTCCGCCATTTCGCCAATGTTGGCGAAGCGCTTGTTGGGATCTTTCTCTAAGCAGCGCAGCACCAAGTCGGGAAAGCCTGCTGGAATGTTTCGGCCTCGCATGGGCGCAGGCTTGTCCCGCACAATCTGCAAACACAGATCCGGCAGCGATGGCGCCGCAAACGGCAGCTCACCTGTGCACAGCTCAAACATCACGACCCCCAGCGACCAAATGTCGGCGCGCCGATCCACGGTCTTGGGCGAGGTCATTTGCTCGGGCGCCATGTAATGCGGCGATCCCACGGCGCGGTTGGTTTTTGTCAGCGCGCCCTGAGATTGCCCCAATAAAGTGGCGGTAAGTTTGGAGATACCAAAGTCCAAAACCTTCACCAAGGGACTGCCATCGGGCCGCGTGGTCAAAAACAAGTTCGCGGGTTTGATATCGCGATGAACAAAGCCGAGGGCGTGTGCTTCGGCGATCGCTTCGCACGCTTGCAGCACGTAATCCACAACGCGCGGCACATGCAGTTGCTTGTGGGCCAGCAACAGGTCGGCCAAATTCGTCCCAACCAAATATTCCATCACGATGTACGGGGAACCTTCAGCGAAAGTCCCCACATCCAGCACCCGGGCCACGTGCTCGCTGGCCAAGCGAAACGCCGCCTGCGCTTCGCGGAAGAACCTTTCAAGCCCCGTTGGGGTATCAATTGCGACCGGCAGCATGAATTTCAACGCCACCATTTGGTCAAGATGAAGGTGCCGTGCCGCCACCACGACTCCCATGCCGCCCGCCCCCAGCACCCTTGTGACCTGGTATTTTCCAGCGACCACGTCCCCTGCCTTCGGGACGATTTGCATAAGCGCCATGTGTTCGATTCTCGGGCCAGCGGAGGCCGGAGGCAAGGTCACGGGCAGCGAATGTTGCAATCGGCTGATCTATTACACGCGCTCAAGACGACGTGGGCGGCTCGGCGGGAGGCGCTGGCTCGGCGGGAGGCGCCTGCACCGCATTTTGTTTGCGGCGTTTCATGTATCGCGCGCCATAGACCACCGACACACCCACAAGGGTCAGTTTCACAACCCCAGCCACCACCACGAGATAAGCCCCTGGTTTCACACCAAATATCCCTAGAATGGCGGCGATGGCGGCCGTGATGCCCGCTGTTAACATGGGGCTAGTCTACTCGCTGGGGGGCACACGCGCCGCCACAAACTTGGATGCGCGCACATGCCCCTACGCAAGTTCACATGGGTTCGGGCGAGCCTATGCCTAGAAGGCTTAAGCCGTGACACAGCAAGCGGGCCGTTAGCTCGCACAGGGCCACACGCGCGTCGCGAACCGTCCCCTCGGATTTCATGACCGGGCATTTTTCGTAGAACCCCGAGAACCCCGTGGCCACCTCGTGCAGATACACACAGATGCGGTGCGGCTGCAGGGTGTCGGCGGTTTTTTCGATGATGGACGAAAACTGGAGCAATGAAAGCGCCAGCGCGCGCTCTTCGGGAGTTTCAACCCGCAGCGCTTGCGCCGAAGGGGGGGCCACGCCTTCGCCCGCGGCCTTGCGCAGGATGGATCGGATGCGTGCGTGCGCGTACATGATGTAAGGCGCCGTGTTGCCTTCAAACGCCAACATGCGATTCCAATCGAACACGTAGTCTTTGACTCGGTCGTTTGAGAGATCCACATACTTAATGGCGCCGATTCCCACCGCCTTGGCAATGCGCGCCTGATCTTCGGGCGAAAAGTCAGGTGCTTTGGCTTCAACCACCTTCTGGGCGCGCGCTGCGGCCTCATCGATCAGCGAAAGCAGTGTGATGGATTCACCCGCCCTGGTTTTGAACATCTTTTTGTCGGGACCCAACACGGATCCGAAGCCCACATGTTCAAGCCGAACAGCGTCGTCAACCCAACCCGCCGCACGGGCCGTGGCAAACACCATCGCCAAGTGTTGCGCCTGCGTGGCGCCCACCACCACAATCACGCGCGTGGCGCCCAAGCTTTGCACACGGTGCTTCAAGGCGGCGAGATCAGTGGTGGCGTAGCTGTAACCACCATCGCTTTTGCGAATGATGAGGGGCACCGGGGCATCGTCGCGGCCCTGAAACCCTTCAAGAAACACGCACATGGCGCCCTCGCTCAGCTGGGCCAAGCCTTTGTCCTGGAGCTCTTGAACCACAGCCAACAGCGCTGCGTTGTACGAGCTTTCTCCAGCCACATGCTCGGGACGCAAGGTCACATCAAGTCGCTCATAAATATGCGAAAAATAGGCCACCGAGATCTCCATCAGGCGTCGCCACCACGACAGCGTCTCGGCATCACCGCTTTGCAGCCGCACCACACGCTGGCGCGCGCGCTCCGCAAAAGCTTCGTCAGCATCAAACTTTGCGCGCGCGGCTTTGTAAAAGCTACCTAACTCGGTGACACTGGCGTTTTCGCCCTCGCTCTGCTGGTCGATCAAGTGCTCAATCAACATGCCGAACGGGGTGCCCCAATCACCAATGTGGTTCTGCCGAATCACCTTTTGGCCCTGAAACTCAAGCAGGCGGGCAATGGCGTCGCCAATCACCGTGCTGCGCAGGTGACCCACGTGCATTTCCTTAGCCACGTTGGGCGCGGAATAATCCAACACCACGGTCTCGGGCGGTGAAGCCACCGGCACGCCCAATCGATCGTCGTTTAACATGCGGCCCAGCTCTTGATTCAAGAAGCTGGTTTGCAAGGTCAAATTGATGAAGCCGGGGCCAGACACTTCGGCCTTCGCGATCACGTCGTCAGCGGTGAGGCGTTCGGCAATGGCGGTGGCAACTTCGCGCGGGTTTCGCTTCATGCCACGAGCCAACGCCATGGCCAGATCGGCCTGAAAGTCGGCATGTTGCGAGCGATGAATCATGGGATCCACGCCCGCATGCGCGGGGCCGAAGGCCGCTTGGGTGGCCGCATCAAGCCGCAGCCGCAAGGGCATGGTGGGATCAACTTTGGTGGACACAGCGTCGGTGAGGCTCATGGCAGGGAGCTGTTTTCCCCCAAACCTGCGCGAAGAACAAGCTTTCGCGCCTGGCGCGGCCTACGGCAGCCGCTGGCCAGGGGTTCCGTCGCGATTGGCGGGGATTGAGCCTTCGAGCAGGCCTGGGTCCAAGGGTTGGGCGCAGGCGCCGGGTTGCCCGCCCGTGCCCTGCGGACAGGCGCGCCCCAGCCAACCGCTCAGCGCCCAAGTGGCCAGCAGCAAAAGCAGCCCGGCCAGCAAGGCGCGCCGCGGCCATAGCGACACTTGGGAGCTTTTCTTGACGATGTCACGCGATCGCCCCCTGCTCAAAGCCTACGGCTTTCGTGTCCGATTTTTATCCAGAATTCCCACGATGATCAACATGAACGCAACCAACCGGGCAACGTAGATCCAGTGCCTGCCCTCATGCTCAAGCGGCACAAATGAAAGCACGGTGCGTTCAAGCGCCAGCAGGGCAAACGCCAAACTTAAGATCGCAAACAAACGGTCATGGCTCTTGCGCCAAAACCGCAGAAAAAACAAAGCGACCGCCGCCGCGCCCAATGAAAAGGCGCCGGAAACAAAATGGTACATGGCCGTATCCCTCATGCGACGTCCGATGAGATCAATCCGAAAAGCAGAACCGCCACCGCCACGAGCGCGGTTGCGTTGCGCCAGTCCAGCAGGTCGAGGCCAGGCACCAAAGCCAAGTCGACAACCAGCAAAACGTTGTTGATGGCTAGCCCCACGAAGCACAAGCTGGTCCACAGAATCAGCCGCATTCGGTTTCGACGGTAACTACGCAGCAGCAGCCCGGCACAGGCCAAGGCTGTAACCGCGCACAATAGATAAACCGCCTCAGCCATCAGATTCGTCCTTTCTGAACCGGAACGCGCCAGCGTAGGTGCGCAGATTGTCTATGGGCTTCGAGAAAATCAGTTCGATCACTCGATAACGACGCTCGGCATAGGCGCTATCGAGAAGCTCCACTGTGTCTTCCAGCCACTTGCTGTTGGGCGCGTACTTATAAAGCACGAACGATGGTCCCTGCCGGCGGGACGCAAATCCTCGCTGTTCAAGGTCAGCCAACCGACTCGACGCTGAGGTCTCGCTGGTCCGCAGCTCTTCGCTTATCACTTTCGCGTCAAGTTCACTGTCGCGGCGCGCGCGGAGCAGCAGAAGGATCTCTAGCTGCTCTACAGAGAGGATGTGCTCCCGCAGCAGACGCTGAACGTCCTCGGGTATATCACTCTGAGCCACGCATTGCTCCCGAGGGGACCTTAGCATGCGCGAGCACATGATCCAGGTTTGCCGCCGCCACAGGCTTCACAAGATGGTGATCGAAGCCCGCTTCAGTCGTGCGGCTGCGATCCAAATCGCGCCCCCAACCGCTAAGCGCCACCATGACAGGCTGATTTTCGAGCGGAAACTGCCGGATGGCGCGACAAACTTGGTGGCCATCCAATTCGGGCAGACCCAAATCACAAAGCACAATTTCGGGGTGGATGTCTTGCACCATCGCAAGTCCGTCGCGGCCATTGCCTGCCCGCCACACTTGATGCCCCCGTTGTTCCAGCCAATCTTTGAGCGTGGCCGCAACGTCATCGTTGTCCTCAATCACCAGAATGCGGCGGGCTTCAGGCGCCTGTGAGGTCGTGGTGGCGCCAGAGTCCTCTGGCGCAACGGCGACCTCAGCCTCCGCAAGCGGCAGGGTCAAGCTAAAGGTGCTGCCGCGATTCAAGCCGTCGCTTTGAACTCCAAGGGTGCCCCCATGCATTTGAGCCAAGCGCCGAGCCAACGCCAACCCAATGCCCAGCCCCGGCTGGCCTTGGGCGCCGTGCCGTCCAAGACACGCGAACATGCCAAACACAAGCTCTTGTTGGTCTTCAGGTATGCCAATGCCGGAGTCTGTGACCCGGATGACTGCCGTAGTTGAGAGGCGTTCAAGTTCAATGCGAATGCTGCCACCCGCGGGCGTGAACTTGGTTGAGTTGTTCAACAGGTTTCCAATGATCTGCGAGATGCGGGTCGCGTCCGCGTCAACCATCGCGTCGCCTGGCAACACCAACTCAAGCGCTTGGTGGTTTCGTTCGATCACTGAGCGCAAATTTTCCGCAGTGGTTTGAATGACCGTGCGAACATCGAGGCGCTCTCGCTGCAGTTCCAACACGCCTCGGCTAAGCCGAGAAATGTCCAACAAGTCGTCGATCAGCCGCACCATATGGTCAAGCTGACGGTTCATCACTGACAAAGTGCGCTGAACCAAAGGCACGCCCTGTGGCTGGCTCAGTAGCAGATCCAACCCCATACGCAGAGGCGCCAGCGGATTGCGCAGCTCATGCGCCAACACCGCCAAAAATTCATCCTTCTGATCGGCGGCCTGTCGCAGCGCCGCTTCAGACTTTTCTAGTTCGGAGGTGCGTTCTTTCACCCGTTCTTCAAGTGTCTCGTTGAGCTCGGCCAACGCGCGGGTTTTGCGAAACAGATCGGCAAAGACCTCGATCTTTTGCCGAAGGATCTGGGGATTGAATGGCTTCGTGAGGTAATCGACCGCGCCTGCGCCATAACCTTGAACCACGTGCTGGTCATCAAGCATGAAAGCCGTAAGAAACACGATCGGCGTCTCGCGAAACCGCCGCGTGGTTTTGATCATCTGCGCCAGCTCGAAACCACTGACGCTGGGCATTTGGATGTCCAGAACAATCACCGCCACGTCGTGCTCCAGGAGCAGTCGCAGCGCGGTGTCTGCGTCCTGCGCGCGCAGCAGGCGATAGTCCGGCTGCGACAAAATGGCCTCAAGCGCATCGAGGTTGCGCGGCTCGTCGTCTACCAAGAGTATGTCTACGGAGGAGGTCATCGATACAACCACACCCGCAGAAGCGACAGCAGCTGATCGGTATTCACCGGCTTGGCAACGTAGTCAGACGCGCCTGCTTGCAGGCATTTTTCACGATCACCCTTCATGGCTTTGGCGGTGAGGGCCAAGATGGGAAGCGTACGCAAATTGGGGTTGTTTCGAATCTCGCGCATCGTTTCGTAGCCATCCATCTCGGGCATCATAATGTCCATCAAAACCACCTTTAGGTCGGGGGTTTTGTTCACTACATCAATGGCTTGCCGACCATTGGTGGCGCTAAGAACCTCCATATCTTGGCTTTCCAAGACCGTGGTGAGCGCAAAGATGTTGCGCACGTCATCGTCAACAACCAGCACTTTTTGGCCCCGTAAAGCCGCGCTCGAGTCGTGCAACCGCTCGATCATCTTTCGCTTGTCCTCGGGCAAATCAGCAACAACTTGATGCAGGAACAAGCAGGTCTCGTCTAACAAGCGCTCAGGCGACTGAACGTCCTTGAGCACGATGCTCTTTGCAGCGGCGCGTAGGCGGGCCTCCTCGTCGCTGCTCAAATCTTTCCCGGTGAACACAACCACAGGAATGTTTCGAAGCGCAGGCTCCGCTGGCAGGCGCTCTAACAACTCGAAACCCGTCATGTCGGGAAGCCTCAGGTCCATGATGCAGCAGTCGAAAGACTGTTCGCGAAGCATCTGCAGGGCTTCCATTCCGGATCCGGCGTCTTGAATCTCGATCTCGGCGTGGCCCAGCAGCTCTACAATGCTAGCGCGCTCCACATCGTCGTCCTCAACCACCAAAAGCCGTTTGGTATGGGGCTCCAAGTATGTTTTCAACTGATCGACGGCCAACTCAAGCTCGCCTGTGGTGGCCGGCTTTACAAGATACGAAAACGCCCCATGCGAAAGCCCATGCTGCCGCTGCTCTTCAACAGACAGCATCTGCACCGGAATGTGGCGCGTGGAGGGGTCAAGCTTTAGATTGTTAAGCACCGTCCAGCCCAACATATCAGGCAGAAACACGTCTAGGGTGATTGCCGTGGGCAAAAACTCGTGGGCCAGGGCTAAGGCTGATTGCCCGCGAGGGGCCACAATGCCTTTGAAACCCTTGCTCCGCGCGATTCCCAACAAGATGCGCGCGTAGTGCGGATCGTCCTCCACGATCAGCATGGATAAGTCGCCTGGCTGCAGCTCATGCCGATCATCGGGAATCGCTTCTTCAGCCTTGGCAAAGGTGAGCATAGGCACCGACGCATGCGCCTGGGTTGACGATAGCGGCCCCCGCTTGGAACGATCATGAGCTGCGCCCAAGTAATGCAGAGGAAGGTAGAGCGTAAACGTGCTGCCTTCCGCTGGGGTGCTTCGCAATCGAATTTCGCCACCCAAAAGGTTGGCCAGTTCACGGCTGATTGCAAGACCCAAACCAGTTCCACCGTACTTGCGGCTGGTGCCCGCATCGGCCTGTTGGAATGCCTCGAATATGAGCTTCTGTTTCTCAGGCGCGATGCCAATCCCGGTGTCCGACACGGTGAACGCCACCCCCGTGCCCGCATTCGAAAGCACAGGATGATCTGGGCTCCAGCCAGTGCTGACTTGTCGGACCAACATCGACACCGATCCCTGCGCGGTGAACTTGAAGGCATTGGACAACAGATTTTTAAGAATCTGCTGAAGACGCTTGGGGTCGCACAGAAAGGACCGCGGAAGCGCCGAATCAATTTCAACTTTGAACGCCAGGCCCTTAGTTTCCGAGATGTGCTGGAACGTCCTGTGGGCGTTGTCCCGCAGGCTCGCAAAGGTTATTTCTTCGGGTTCAACCGTGACGGTTCCGGACTCGATCTTCGACAGGTCCAAAATGTCGTTGATGAGCGTTAATAGATCGGTTCCGGCCGAATGAATGTTCCTGGCAAATTCCGTTTGCTTGGAGGAAAGGTTTCCCGCGGCGTTTTCGGCCAGCTGCTGCCCCAAGATCAAGATCGAATTCAAAGGCGTGCGAAGTTCGTGCGACATATTCGCAAGGAACTCCGACTTGTATTTGCTGGTAAGCGCCAGTTCGGCCGCTTTTTCTTCCAACGCGCGACGGGCTTGTTCAACCTCTTTGTTCTTGCGCTCGACCTCGGCGTTCTGTTCGGCAAGCTGCCGAGCTTTCGACGCCAGCTCTTCATTGGTGCTTTGCAGTTCGATTTGGCGTGTTTGCAGCTCGGTCGTTAGCTGTTGCGATTGTTGCAACAGGTTTTCCGTTCGCATCGTGGCTTCAATGGTGTTCAGCACGACGCCGATCGACTGTGTGAGTTGATCCAGAAACGCAAGATGCGTTTCTGTGAAGGGCAGCAGCGCCGCCAACTCGATTACCGCCATGGTTTCGCCCTCAAATAACACCGGCAACACCACGATGCTGCGGGGCTGCGCCATTCCCAAGCTTGAATGAATTTGGGTGTAATCGGGTGGCACTTCGTTTAGCAATATCCGGCGCTTTTCGGCCGCGGCTTGCCCCACCAAACCAACGCCCAGGCGAATGGTCTCAGGCTGATCGGGCCTTTGCGCATAGGCGGCCAGCAATCGCAGCACCTTGGGGCTGGCCTGTTCCGACACATCGCCCGGTTCAACGCGCTCCATTTGATAGATGGTGCCCTGCTGCGCTTCCACCAGCGGCGAAAGCTCGGTAAGCAGCATCTTGCCCACTGTGATGAGATCTCGTTGCCCTTGCAGCATGCTGGTGAAGCGCGCCAGGTTGGTTTTCAGCCAATCTTGTTCGCGGTTGCGGTCCGTGGTGCCGCGAAGGTTGTCAATCATCGTGTTGATGTTGTCCTTCAATTCGGCCACTTCGCCGCGGGCTTCCACCTGAATTGATCGCGTGAGATCGCCCTTGGTAACGGCTGTGGCCACCTCGGCAATGGCGCGCACCTGGGTGGTAAGGTTGGCCGCCAGCAGATTCACGTTGCCCGTAAGATCCTTCCACGTGCCGGCAGCGCCCGGCACATTCGCTTGGCCGCCCAAGCGGCCTTCAACGCCCACCTCTTTGGCCACATTGGTCACCTGTTCGGCGAAGGTGGCCAAGGTGTCAGTCATGTTGTTGATGGTTTCGGCCAAAGCCGCAACTTCGCCCTTGGCTTCCACCGTAAGCTTCTGGCGCAAATTGCCATCAGCAACGGCCGTAACAACCTTCACGATGCCGCGCACCTGGTTGGTCAAGTTGGCGGCCATCACGTTCACCGAATCGGTCAGATCCTTCCACGTGCCTGCCACGCCGGGCACACCCGCTTGGCCGCCCAATTTGCCTTCAGTGCCCACCTCGCGCGCCACACGCGTCACTTCAGACGCGAACGCACGCAGCTGGTCCACCATGGTGTTGATGGTGTTCTTCAGCTCCAGAATCTCGCCTTTAACGTCCACCGTGATCTTGCGCGACAGATCCCCGCGCGCCACAGCGGTGGTGACTTCAGCGATGTTGCGCACCTGGGCTGTCAGGTTTGCACCCATGGCGTTCACCGAGTCGGTCAAATCTTTCCACGTGCCCGCCACGCCCGGCACCACGGCTTGCACGCCCAGCCGGCCTTCGGTGCCCACTTCGCGCGCGACGCGGGTCACTTCCGAAGCAAACGAACGCAGCTGATCCACCATCGTGTTGATGGCCTCTTTCAACTGCAAGATCTCGCCACGCACATCCACCGTGATCTTGCGTGACAGATCTCCGCTGGCCACAGCGATGGTCACATCGGCGATGTTGCGCACTTGGTTGGTCAAGTTCGACGCCATCGAGTTGACGTTGTCGGTGAGATCTTTCCAGGTGCCGCCCACACCTGGCACTTGCGCCTGCCCACCCAACTTGCCTTCGGTGCCCACTTCGCGCGCCACGCGGCTCACTTCTGAGGCAAACGCGTTAAGCTGGTCCACCATCGTGTTCAGCGTGTTTTTCAGCGCTAGGATTTCGCCTTGAACGTCAACGGTGATCTTGCGCGACAAATCGCCACGCGCGATCGCGGTGGCCACATCCGCGATGTTGCGAACCTGGCCTGTAAGGTTCGAGGCCATGGAATTCACGTTGTCGGTGAGATCTTTCCAGGTTCCGGCCACGCCGGGCACCTGCGCCTGACCGCCCAATTCGCCCTCGGTGCCCACCTCGCGCGCCACGCGGCTCACTTCTGAGGCAAAGGCGTTAAGCTGGTCAACCATCGTGTTGATGGTGTCCTTCAGTTGCAGAATCTCGCCGCGCACATCCACAGTGATCTTCTTCGACAGATCGCCTTTGGCCACCGCCACGGTCACCTCGGCGATGTTGCGCACCTGATTGGTCAGGTTTGACGCCATGGAATTCACATTGTCGGTGAGATCCTTCCACACGCCAGCCACACCGGGAACCTCGGCCTGGCCGCCCAGCTTGCCTTCGGTGCCCACCTCGCGCGCCACGCGGCTCACTTCCGAAGCAAAGCCATTGAGCTGGTCCACCATCGTATTAATGGTGTCCTTCAGACGAAGAATTTCACCGCGCACATCCACGGTGATCTTCTTTGAAAGATCGCCTTTGGCCACAGCCGTGGTCACATCCGCAATATTGCGCACCTGATCGGTAAGATTCGACGCCATCGAGTTGACGTTGTCGGTAAGGTCCTTCCACACGCCCGCTACCCCCGGCACCTGAGCTTGACCACCCAAATTGCCTTCGGTGCTCACTTCGCGCGCCACACGGCTCACTTCCGAGGCAAAGCCATTGAGCTGGTCCACCATCGTGTTGATGGTGATCTTTAGCTGCAGGATTTCGCCTTTAACGTCCACCGTGATCTTGCGCGACAGATCCCCACGCGCCACCGCGGTGGCCACTTCAGCGATGTTGCGAACCTGGTCGGTGAGGTTCGAGGCCATCGAATTGACGTTGTCTGTAAGGTTCTTCCAAACCCCGGCCACGCCTTCCACTTCAGCTTGGCCGCCCAACTTGCCATCGCTGCCCACCTCGCGCGCCACGCGGGTCACTTCCGAGGCAAAGGCATTGAGCCTGTCGACCATGGTGTTGATGGTGTTCTTCAGCTCAAGGATCTCGCCTTTGACATCCACCGTGATCTTGCGCGACAGATC
>JBBSJE010000184.1:0-12921 GCA_038257535.1 Polyangia bacterium | reverse complement strand
TCGTGCCAAGTTCTGCAAGGGACCGATTCCTGGCTTGGTTGCCTGAAATGGTGCAACTGTCTGTCATCGTGTCAGCGTGACGTCCGGCGGATCGCTTCCATGACGGCCAGGTGTCTTGCCGATAACTTCGATCTCCTTGTTCGCCCCGAATAAGCCAAGAAAGTCGAAGGTGGCCGGGCCCTTGCCACCATCCTGTCGTGCCAGCGGTCGCCGGAACGGCAGTAGGCGGGTCTTTTCCGGATGTAAGGTTAAACCGAAGCGTCCCATCCGTTTGCCGACTCGTTGCGATCCAAGCTGTCGAAGTAGGACATGATGTCCGCTTCCAAGATCCAGTTCACTTCCCCTTGATGCACCACCTGGTCAAGGGCTCGGATGGCGTCATGGGCGCTTCGTTTGGGCCGAAAACCATATGAGCAATTCAGAAAATCCTGCTCATATATCGACTCGAGCACTTCGCGCACGGCGTCCTGGGACCACTCGATCCTCGAACGCCGACATCCCAACGCCCCATCCTTCCGAATGCGTCGGTAGGCCCGCCGAAGCGCTGCCACATCTATCAGATGCGCCAGCGCGTGAAACCTTCCTTCGGGCTCCCGTTGCGCTCGTTCCACTACCTTCATTAGTTCTGGTGACATGTTTCCCAACGTCGATGCATTGGCCATGTTTCCCTCCTGAAGTTCATATCAACACGGGCGGCCTTTGCTCGGCCGGGTCCGGGGGTCGCACCCGTTGAGGGCCTCCCAGGTTCCTGGGTCGTCTTCTTCGTGCGTGCATGGTCGTACATCCCGCCGGATGCGGTTTGCCCTCGCCTACTTCTTTTTGCGGACATCCCGTCGTCGCCTTCAGGTGATTCGGAACCCTGGGCATCCGGAAGCTAATAGATTTCGGAACCGCTTTCCCACGGCCCACACGCTCGCGCGTCTACGCATCGCCGTTCGCGTTGCCGCGTCCGTCGCAAGACTCGCTACCGGTCGGGGCGGCTCCCCCCTTATCCGGGCGGATTTTGCATCCGCTAGACGACTTACCGAATTTCATGTGTTCATCGCATCGCACACTCCTTTCGGACCAGCCTTTCCTGGTCGCACCGAAACGACTATTGGCTAAGAATAAATATACAAAGTCGAATTTTTACCGCCCGGCGCCGCCGCTGATCTAAATTTGATTATCGTCATGAACAGTCAAAGTCGGCTCTCAAGTTTCGTGGAGTCTCTCTGCATCGCCGTCAGCTTAGCCTCGCTGTGCGTTTGCGCGCAGGTCGCTCAAGCCGCGGCCCCCAAAGTGCAAGTGTGGGGCATGGCCGAAGTTAGCTTCAACGGTCCACAGAACGGCAACCCCTTCGTTGATGTGGAGCTCAAAGCCACCTTCACGCAGGGACGCAGCAGCTTCACTGTGCGCGGGTTTTACGACGGCGGCGGCACCTACAAAGTCCGGTTTATGCCTAATGCCGCTGGCACCTGGGTCTACCGAACCACCAGCAACGCCGCCGCGCTTGCCAACAAGAGCGGCCACGTGCGCGTTGTGGCCGCTGCCAAGGGCAACCACGGCCCCGTGCGGGTGAAGGAAAAGTTTCACTTCGCTTTCGCCGATGGCTCCGCCTACTACCCCTTCGGCACCACCATCTATGCCATGGTCCACCAACCCGCGGCGTTGCAGGAGCAAACGCTGGCCTCACTTGCCAAGAGCCCCTTCAACAAGCTGCGCATCTGCGTCTTTCCGAAATGGTACGAATACAATCACGCTGAGCCGCCGCTGCTGCCTTTCGTGCATAAGGCCGATGGCTTCCCCGATTCCACCCAGCCGAACCCTGCATACTGGCGCATGTTGGAAGGGCGTATTCTGGAGCTGCAGCGGCTGGGCGTGGAAGTGGATCTAATTCTGTTTCACCCTTACGACGAAAGCGAAAAACCAGGGCAGCCCGTGCACTGGGGCTACGACAACATGTCCCCCGACGCCAACAAGGCGTACCTGCGCTACCTCGCCGCGCGTCTCGGCGCCTTCCGCAACGTTTGGTGGTCCATGGCCAACGAGTGGGATTTCGTGGGCGGCCGTTCCGTTGAACAGTGGAACGAACTTTTCGACGTGCTGGCGCAAGAAGATCCTTACAAACACCTCACGTCGATTCACAACGGCGCCAAGTTTTTCGATCACACGAGGCCTTCGATCACGCACACGAGCGTGCAAGCCGCTGAAACAACCAAGATGCTTGAATGGCGAAATCAATACGCAAAGCCCGTGATTGACGACGAATGCGAGTACGAAGGCAACATCGAATCCGAGTGGGGCAACATCACCGGCGAAGAGCTTGTGCACCGTTTCTGGGATGGGTTCGTCCGTGGCGGCTACGTTGGCCATGGGGAGACCTTCCACGCCGAAGACGAGGTGTTGTGGTGGTCGAAGGGTGGCGTGCTCAAGGGCGAAAGCCCAGCCCGCATAGCGTTCTTGCGCAAGATCGTGGAATCATGTGGCCCTTTGGAACCCGTCATCGACAAGAACGCCCGCTTCGGGAAAACCCCGGTTGCTCGTTGCGGCGATGCCTTTCTCGTCTACCTTGGGGCGCACCAGCCGGCGCTTACGGGCCCCGGTCTGCTGAGGAAGGTGTTCGGCGTGGAGCCCGCGCTCAAGAAAGCGCGCTGGCGCTTCGAGGTGATTGACACCTGGGCAATGACGAAAAATCCCGCCCCCGGTGAATACAGCGGCGAGTTCACCCTGCGGCTGCCAGGGCGCCCCTACGTGGCCGTGCGCGCTACCCCCATACGCGTTCCGGCCGCGCGGGCGGACTGACGTTCTTGCCGCCTTCGACCTTGGTGTGAATGCCAGAGACTTTGATCAGCCGATCGGGGCCATCTGCGCCGCCAGCGCTGATTTTGATCGACTTGTCGCCCGTGTGTTTTTGCTCGGTGGTGACGGTGTAGTTGGCAGGCCGCCCGCCTTCGATGCCGAACCCTGCCTTGACGAACGGACCCTCGGCGCCGACCGTTGCCGCGTCGGCAGGCCCACCCCCGCGCCCGCCCGCAGACGCCGCGTCGACCTCCCGAGGCACGACGTCTACGTCGGGCTGATCGCTGCCGCCGGAGCGTTGACTTGCCTCGTCGTCCTCCTCACGCGCACTACTGCCGTCGCGGTCGGCCACAATGGCGGCGGACCAGGCGACAAACGGAACGAGAAGAACCGCCCTCGGCGGTCAAACTCTGCGCGGGTACTTCATAGAGATCCCTTCCATCAAAGCGTGAGCCCTGGTAGGCCTTCGCTGGTTTGGCCGGTGCCCTGGCCATAGCTCGGTAGATCGGCACCGACAGCGCGTAGAAGCGACAACGTCACGCGATTGCTGTTTTCGCGCAGAGCGCGTAGGTGTGTGCCGGTCTGCAGCCGCCCGCCGGCGCCGCCGAACAGCAAGATGGGGTATTCGTTAATTTTGTGCGAGAAGCCTTCACACACATCGGTGGTTGCCATGATGCCACAGCGGTCAAGCAGCGTGCCCGCTCCCTCACGGACGGCGTCGAGGCGCTCGATGAGATAAGCAAGCTGTTTCATTGTGAACACGGTGGATTCGTGCACCTTCGGCTGATCCCCACCTTCCTTATGCGTCAGATCGTGATGCCCTTCGGAGATACCTGCCTGCCAAAAGACCGTGGAATTCACGCTGCCCGAGAACAACACCGAGAACACGCGCGTCAGGTCGCATGACAGCGCCAGGACCAGCAGGTCGCTCATGGTCCGGTTCACTTCATCAACTTGTTCGCGACCCTCTCGGTCGACGATGGCGTTGGGACGCACAGGGGGAGTGCAGGTGTTCACAGCCTCCATCGGCATGTTTGCGATTCGGCGCTCCAAAGTGCGCACGTGCTCGAAGTGTTGCTCGAGCCGTTGACGATCACCGGCGCCAACCCGTGCCTGCAAGCTTTGAAGGTCGGCCAGCACGCCATCAAGCACGCTCGTCTGAAATTTGGCGCTGAGATCGGTCGTGCCACGCGGGCTGGCGCTGCCACCGGGAAACAGTCTGTCGAAGACGGTGCGGACATCGTACTGGGGCATATTGGGCATGCTAGGTCCCGCGTGTGAGACACAGGTCAAGGTTGTTCCCTCGACGGTCTTCACCCGGCGCGAAATGCCAAGTTCAAGCGAACGGAATTTGGTGCTCGTGCCGATGGCCGAGGCGGCGATTTGGTCGAAAGACGGCGACGAAAACGTGGTCGTGAACGGCGAGGCCGACAGCCGCTTGATCTGCGCGCCCGCGAGAATGCCAACCACGCCTTCATGGTGCCCATTGCCGGTGCCGTTCTTGATCTCGGTGCCCGTGACGACCGTCATCTTGGACTTGACCCGCGCGAACGGTGCCAACTCCTCGGTCAAGGCGTAGTTCTGACCAGCAGCCGCCGGGATCCATTTCGATAAACGAACGCCATTGCCCCAGAACCAGATGCCCAGGCGCCGTGGCAAGTCGGCTCCGTGGGCAAGCCGTACGCCGTTGCCATCGAGCATGGCTTCCAAACACGGCAGCGCCATCGCTAGCGTAGCGCCACCCAGGCTTCCTCGCAGCAGCATGCGCCTAGCGATGGTGGTCTTCATAGTTTTGCTCCTTGGGTGCTTTGGTTCTCGTTGGCCACAAGATGGAATGCGGGGCTGCTCACCACGGCGCGCACCAACCCGCTCCAGCGATGTTGTTCACGTGCGAAGGCCGCTTGTGCGTACAACAAAACTGGATCCGACTCGTCCACCTCGCTTTGCCCGAGCACGAAGCGCATGAAATTTGTCACCACACAAGGACCCAAGCGCTCGTCGTTGCGGAGCAGATCCGCAAGCGAGGCCGCGTCGCGGAACGCACCGCCGTCAAGCGTACCGCTGGGGTCAATGTTGGCACCATTCTCTTGCTGGCGGTGAACCCCAAGCGCGTCGAAGTTCTCTAGAGCAAGCCCGATCGGATCCATTAAGGTGTGGCATGAAGCGCATCCCGGCACGTTGCTATGCGGGGCCAGTCGCTGGCGTGCTGTGCGACTTCCCTCTGCGGTCGATGGGTCGGGCAGCTCTGTGCTTGCGTTGGGGGGAGGCGGCGGTATCGTTTGGCACAGCAGTCGCTCGCGGATCATCTTGCCCCGTAAAGTGGGAGAGGTTGACGTGGCGTGCGCGCCGAGCGCCAAGATGGCAGGAAGGCCGAGCAACCCTCGTCGTGGCGATTCGGGCGGCAGCTCCACGCGTGTCATCGCGTCTGCAGCGGAGTTCGGCAGCGCGTATGTACGCGAAAGTTCGGCATCGGTGAACAACGTGCGGCTGTTCATCACGTCGCGAAAGTCAGCGCCTTGCACTCCCACCGCAATCAGCGTTGCCAACGTCTGTGCGCGCAGCTTGGTCGCAAGCCCGCTACTAAGCTGAGGAAATGCCTTCGGATCCTGCGGCAGCCGATCCAGTGCGTCGAGACCCAGCCACTCGGTGAAGAAGGCGCGCGCACCGTCGTTGACACCGCCGTCCTTAAGCAGGCGTTCAACCTCGGCGATGAGCCCGGGCTGATCATCGAGCCTTCCAGCTTGTGCAGCGTCGAGCAGGGCATCGTCTGGGCCGGTGTCGCGCAACGCGAATGATAAGCGGGTGGCCAACTCGTAGCCCGACAGTCGTCGCAACCCCGGCATGCCATCGATCGGGTTACCGATGGCGGTGCGATAGAGAAAGTGCGGCGATTGCAGCAGGCCACTGATGACCCACCTTGCGCCTTGCCAAAAATCACTGTTGCCATTGGCGACGCTCTCGAAGATCGATGCCCACCGCTCGATTTCCTCCGTTTGCAACGGACGTCGAAACGCGCGCCGGCCGAAGTGCTCAACGAAGCGACGTGCGCAGGCCCGGTCGAAAACCCCACTGGGCGGGTTGCAACCAACCAAGGTGGCGCGCGCGTCGGCCGATGTGAGCGCAGCCGTGGCAAGGCGATTCGCCTCGGATGCCATCATCTCAACTCCCACGAGTGACGGCGTGGCAACGCTGGCGCCGATCGATTCGTAACCAGAGATGGCCGACACAGGGTCCAGCGACAACTTTGCAACTGTGGCCTCGGGCAACGCGAGCAGATCGCGAACGGCATGCGCATACTGCCGCGGCGTGAGCAGTTGCAAGCGGCCGGGCGTGGGGATGAACACCTTCTCCTCACCGCCTCCGAAATCCACGGTGAC
This sequence comes from Polyangia bacterium, assembly GCA_038257535.1. GTDB lineage: Bacteria > Myxococcota_A > Polyangia > Fen-1088 > Fen-1088 > JAGTJU01. Next base: position 6,766 of record JBBSJE010000184.1, on the reverse strand, counting down.
GCCCTCGTGCGCGCCGCCTTCTGCACCGTTGCCCGATGAGCCCGCCGACGCGGAATCTTCATCGCCGGCCGAGGTGCCAACCGCGCCCGAACAAGCAACCAACAACAACGGCACAGAAGCGACCATGCAGCCGAGAGGCCGACGGCTTTTGCTCAACCACTGACATACAGAGCGGAACCACCTGACACTAGAACAACTTGTAAGGGGTTTGGTTATCATTCGTTGAAACCCTTGCTTAGGTGGTGATGAGGGGAGGTGCGTTGTGTGCGGTGTCCACTACGGATGGGACGTATCGACCCTGGAAGGCTTTGCCGATCAGGTGTTGGCCATAACCGGGGTGCCCGGCGCGTTCGTAGGCTTGTCGTGGCAGCCCCATCGCTTGCAGCGCGGTGGCAAGCCATCGGTTGTAGGTGAGGCCTGTGAAGTCGTACGTATCCGGCTTGCCCCACTCGGCGGCCGCGGCGACGCGCCGACGATAGTCAACATAAAGGCCGGTTTTGAAATAGCCCCCAGCGCTGCCAGCCGTGATGACCGACAAGCCTGAGGAGTGGTGCGTGGGAAAGCCGGACTCGATCGTCCACTGCACAAGAGAGTTATCCAGAACTGTTTCACCCGGCGAATCTTCCACGTCCAGCTTGCTTGCGAGATCGAGGAAAACCCAATCGAACAAGTTGCGGTTCGAGGCCACCAGCCTGTTTTGCGCCTCGGGCTGGGCACAGGCATGAGCCGTGTCCTGGTGCCACGAGCCAGGGTAGCTCACCAACGGCTTCGTCACACTCATCGTTGCTATTCGGCTGGCACCACACAGCAACGCCATCGCAACGACGGAGTTCCGTAGTTGGTAGGTTTCCTTGAGGCCTTGTCCGCTCGCCTGGGGGTAGCTGCCACAAGTCAATGCCACCGGCGATGATTGCACACGCACTGTGCGCTCGAGTTCGTCCAGCCGTGCGATGTGAGCATCGAGCCGCCGCCGATCCTCATTGGACAGCCTGCGGTCGCCATTCTTAAGCCGAAGGTACGACTCGCGGACGCGATCGACGATCAGCGGACGCGTCGGCACAGGGGGACCACCCGGCGCAGGCTTTTGATCCCCGATGACTGCGTCGAACAAGTCTTTGGGGCTTTGCACACTCCCCACCGCCTGTATGGTTCCCGTACGTGCGGCCGGATTGCTGTAGCTCCACGAATAGCCGCCGCGGTCGCCGGTGCAGACCGTCCGTTGCCGGATGCCACCTAGGTTTTGATAAAAACCGCTGGACCAAGCCAAAACATTGTCGATCGTCGGCCACGGCGTTGCTTGCGCCTGCTTGCCCTCACCATCGTTTCCGTCGTTGCGGGCGTAGTTGCCAAGATGCCCGCCGGTGTGGTGCGCGATGGAAAACGGAATGTCGAACCCGCGCAGCACATTCAAGCGCGAAAGCAGCCGGGGCGATAGCAGGCTTGATGGGGCCCGCAGCAATGGCGACAGCACCGACTCACTGCCCTGTAGTTCGGCCTGTAGAGGACCGCTGCGAACCGCGTGGCCCGGGAAGATCTCGGTGACGGTGTCTGCGGGCCGGTCAGGCGGATACAAGTTCGTTCCGCGTACACCACCCTGCTCACTCATAATTGCAACGAAGCGCCGCGCGCCACGCAACCGGGGCTCGGCCCCGTGGGCTACGTTCTTCACAATCGACGGTAAGAACGGCAAACCAAATGAAAAGCCGCCTGCAGCGCGCAAGGATTGCCGTCGGGTAACAAGCACGGTCTTCATCACGAACTCCTTGATGAGAGGGCAAAGCCGCGTGAGCGGAGCCCGGATTCACCAGGATAGCCAAACCACCTGCACCCCGGCAGGTGCGCAAGATGGTGATTCGCCAACCTCTTTCGAGGGGGATCAATGCGTCATCAAGATCGATCGAAACCGATGATGCCACGGCGGATGCCCTCGGCCACGGCCTCCGTTCGGTCTTGCACGGAGAGCTTGGTCAGCACGTTGCGGAAGTAAGACTTCACTGTGTGCTCGCTTAACCCCAGCTCGTCGCCAATCTTGCGATTGGAAAGGCCCTGTGCCGCCAGACGAAGCACATCCACCTCTCGGGCTGTGAGCTCGCTGCAAAACGCGAACTGCGCAAGCTTCTCGGCCACGACGCCGGTGGGGTTGTAGCGCCCGCTGAACGCGGCGCGGATGGCCCCAACGATCTGTTGGTTGGTCATGCTCTTAAGCAGGTAACCTGCGGCTCCTGCCCGCAAGGCCTGTGCAATACCTGCGTCGCCGTCCTGCGCCGACAAGATAAGCACGCGTAGCTGCGGATGGCGTTGGCGCAAGCCCGCCAGCACCTCAAGCCCGTCCATGTCCCCAAGCCGCAGATCAAGCAAGACCACGTCTGGCCGCTGGGTTGCCACGGCCGCAAGCGCGGCCTCTCCGCTATCCACCGCGGCCAGCACTTCCAGATCCGATTCGCGGGCCAGTAAGTCGGACAAGCCCTGCCGGACGATCGGATGATCATCGACAACGAGGATGCGAATCGATGGTGGCGTTTTCATAAGAGTTTGGCTTGCAGTTTGCGGTCCTCAAGCGGCCAGGGCACACCCACCGTAACCCGTGTTCCTGCCCCAGGGCTACAATCAATCTGAAAGGTTCCGCGCAGACGTGCCGCGCGCTCCCGCATGCCTGCCACGCCGTAGTGTCCCTGCGCCACCCAGGCCGCCTGGTGGTCGGGCGAGAAACCGTGGCCATCATCTTGGATCGAGACAATCAATCGGTCTGCCTCGCGCGCCGCCGCCACTGTGACCTTGGTTGCTTTGCCATGCCGAACGGCGTTGCTCACGGCTTCACGCACGATGCAGCTCAAGTGCCACTTGAGAGGGCTTGGCACATGGCTCAAGGGGGGAAAATCATCGGGCGCCTTTACCTGCACAGCCACGCGATCAAGGAAGTCAGCTTCGCGCGCGGCGCGGGACAAGCAAACCAACAAAGCGACGTTCTCGAAAGCACCTGTTCGCAAAGACCATACCGCCGCACGCGTTTCTTCAAGGCCTCGGTTGATGCCATCGAGTGCCTTTCGCAGATACCCGGCGCTTGCTTCATTGGGCGCTGCGTCTTCGACGGCCATCTCCAGCTGCATACGCGCGCCCGTCAACAGCTGGGCCAAGCTGTCGTGTATTTCCCTCGCGATCGCGTTGCGCTGTTCGGTTAACGCACGCGTTCTCTCGGCCGCACGCCCACGGTACAGACCCAAGCCCAAGATCACGAGGCCTGCGACCACCACGGCCAAAGCGATGTGAAAAGCGGGGCGGCGATGCAGCGGCGCAATAAGCTCAAACGCAAAGCCAACGGTCTGCGAACGGTGAATGTTGCCCGACGCCAGTTCCTCCGCGACAACTTCGTACCTGTAGCGACCCGGGCCGAGGTTGGTCAGCGTTGTTACCGGTCGATCGTTGGCCACGTGCCATTTGTCGCTCCACCCAAACAGGCGCCAGCGATGAGCAAGCCGATGACGACCCGCGAACATCGTTGTTGATAGGCGCACCTCCAATTGTCCCTCCCCAACCGGCAGCTTCACCGCAGCGGCGGCGCCCATACCCGCTGCAACCGGCCGCCCGTTAATGAGTACACGATCGAGGCGCGGGCGCGGAACGGGAAGCTCGTCATGAGCGGGCGACGCTGCAGGAATGACCACCAGGCCCGCTTCACTGCTGAACCACAAATTTCCCTCGGTGTCTGCGGTGGCCATGCTGGTAAGACGGCCCAGAAAGGCGCTGGACGGCAAACCATCACGGACATCCAACGCCAACACAGGCAGCGCAACGTTGTGGCCTAGGGCGCGCTCATGCAAGGACGCCTCAGGCAGACGAAACAGGCCCACGCGGGTTGCCAGCCATAGCTGGCCGCGCTCCACCACAACACTTTCGATCCGCACGGGGGGGACTTCCGGCTGCAAGGGCACAAAGGCACCGCGGGACGCTTGCCGATACAGCCCCCCATCGACCGTGCTGATCCACACCGAGTTCTGCGCCCCGGCGGCGATGCCGCTGACGCGTTGCTTAAGCAGCTCAACCTGCGGACGCGCGCCGGGTTCCGGCGCCAAAGTCAACAAGCCAGCCTGTTCGCCGCCCAACCACAGCGTTCCGTCAGGGGCGTAGAGGCCATGGGTTACGCCCGAAATTTTGTGGGAGGCCAGCACGCGCCCGGGCGGATTCAGTGAAACGCGTTGCACGGTGCTTTCACGCGCCACCCACACCGACGTTGCATCGTGTGCCACAATGAGCGCTTGTCCTTCTTCGCGAGCCAGCCAAGGCATCACGCTGCCCGCCTGCACTGTGAATAAGCCAGCGTTGCTGCTGCCAATCAACACCTGACCCGCCGCCGTCTCGACGATGGAGCGCAACACGGCATAGGGTGCCTCCTTCGGCTGTGCATAAAGTTCAACCGCGGCGCCCGCGCGTTTCATCACACGCCCATCGGCAGTAACCGCCCAGATTCCGCCGCTGGCCGCGGGCGCCACCCCAAACATCGCCTGCGGTTTGTCGAGGGAAACGACCCTAAAAGGTGCCCGGCGATCAAACCACTGCAGGCCGTTGTCGGCGGTGCCCAACCACAAACCCGAGGCCCCTTGTGCCAGCATCGACGTGACGATGGCACCATCAGCCACCATGTCGTAGGCGCGCTGGCCCGTGGTTAGCGACAACACCGAGGCCGCAGGGTCACCGGCGAGCCAAAGCTGCCCTTCCCTCTCCCACGGCTCGGGGGGCATGAAGACGCCAAAGCGGCTGTCCGCTGCCGGCACCACAGCCACTGAAGCCGCATCAGCTTCGCTGCCGATCCGAAAGAGCTTCTGCGCGGGCGTCCAGGCGTAAACCTGTTCGCCTGCTGCGGCCAGCGCGCTTACCGGCGCGGCCGACCAGACGACCCGCACTTGTGGTGGAGACTGCGCTTTCGTAGGCCATACCACATGCATCAGTCCCGCCGGGCCTCCGATCCAAACCCCATCGGGGGCGGTGGCGATGGCGGTTACGGGGCCCGTGTTGGGAAACGACGTTGCTCGTGCTTGGCCGTCTTCCTGCCACAGAAAAAGCCCTGCGTCTGTGCCAATCCAAAGGGCGCCGGCCAACTCAACAAGCGCCGTTACGCGCTGGCCGGCCAAACCGTGGCGCGGGCCAACCGACAAAGCGGCCCCATCAATGAAGCGCCACACCTCGGGCGCAGCCCCCGCGCCAATCCACACCCCGCCCGCCTGTCTGGCCACCAACACATCTACAGTGCCTGCTAACGCGGCGGGAAGCTCCAACCAAGCCGGCTCAACGCCGTCGAAGCGGGCAACGCCTCGGTCGGTTGCCACCCACAGCGGCCCCTGCCCAAGCTGCGCCAAAGCCCGAACCGCATGCCCAATCGCAAAGCGATGCTGCGGCGGAAGCCACGCCGCATCCGCCGGCGGCGTTTGCACGACGGCAACGAGAGTAACGAACGCGGCCAGGAGCAAGCCCGCAGCCGGGTTAGGGAAGAGGGTCGAACATAGGCGTTTGAAGCTGCAGAAAGCCGCTGGCACGTCACAATGACTTTGTCCTATTAAACCGATTCTGTCCTAAGTCATTGTGCAGCCCTCGGGTAGCCGAAAGAAAGTGAGATTGGGGATGATGAGGTCAAAGGCGGACATAGAAAAGGGCGAGACCTTCGACTAAACACAAACACGAGCCGTCTCGCGGTTGCAAAAACTACGCATCGCTTCGCTGTCGGCACGTCTTTTCTCCTCTATCACAAAGTAAAAAGGCGATGACACCATCATGGTGCATCGCCTTTCCGCTCTGAATGAAGAGCTTCTACGCCAAAGGAGCAACGACGTCGTGTTCGGGCTCGCGATGCGTTTGCACAGGAGCCATCATTGTGGATGGCACAGCGAACCTTGCACATCCGTACAAAACCGCGGCAACGCCTAAGTACGCAACAGCAACCCCGGGCGTCTTGCCAAAGCCGAATGGCCTCGCCGTGCATAAACCCTAAAAAGGTCAGCACTCGTGCGTTGCTCATGGGTCTTTCCTCTGGGGTAAAGTTACTGGTGGGACTCCTAGAATTGCTAGGTCTCCCTGGGCTAGTGAATAGCCCACAACGCAGAACGAGCGGGGCGTACCGTGGAAACCTGATGGCAGCAGCTTCTCCTCGCGGTCGCCCGCGTCTAAATGAAACAAGCCCGAACCCGAGGCGACCCATAGGCCCCCGTTCGCGTCTGTCTCAAGCGCTTCCACAACGAACACATCGGCGCCATCAATACGCAAGCGCGTGGTGAAGTCCTTTCCATCGAACTTCAACAGCCTAGAAGACAAAAGCGGTTTGTATTCATTTGCGTCCGGATAACGTGCTGTTCAGCTGCAAAGCCCAGTAGGGGCCAAGACCCAATGGTGCCCGCGTCCCGTTGACATGTCTAGGTTCAAAGTGGCGCCCATCAAGGGCAAGGATTTGACGGCCACAGAACGCAAGGTCTGCTGCCACATCGTTCGCCCGGAAACCATTCTCGCGTGGTATCGGCAGCTTGCGCCGGAGGTGCCCACTATTGCAGCGTGCTAAGGCGATTCCGCGCAACCACCGTGCTGCTGGCGCCGATGTCCCTGGGTGGAGCAAGCCACAGCACACCGCCACTTGGCCGCCTCACCTGCGGCCGTATACGCGCCCCGACAGCCGGAGGCAACGGCCCTCTACCGCGTGATGCAGGCCCACCTGGCCACCTTCCTAGAGACCTGGCAAGGGACCGCAGACGGCCACCACCTGCCCCGCCACGTGACAGCCGAGCTG
>JBBSJE010000183.1:0-13025 GCA_038257535.1 Polyangia bacterium | reverse complement strand
TCGCGTTGGTATTCACCGGCCGTTATGTGCTTTCCCTTGCAGAGCGGTGGTTATCGCGCACCCCGGATGATCCGCAAGCCGGCCACTACCTGCAGGCGCTCACCGTATTCGTATGGAAAGATTCCGAAGCTGCGGTGCCCACGCTGCATCTGCGGTTTGCCATGGATGCGATGGGCGAGGCGATGCCCTCAATGCACGACATCAGCTTGGCCATGCACGAAAACCGCAATTTGTCTGAAGCGGTGGAGGAGCTGGCCCCCGTCATTGCGGCCCAGGTGCAACACGCAACCCCTCTGCGCGGCCTGCTGCAGGTTTGCCTCAATGCGATCCTTTACGCCACCAGCGCGGACGTTGTTCCCGAGCCAAAGAAATCATCCTCGGGTCCCAAAACACCTCGACCGCATGGCCAGCGCCTCACTTCCGATGAGGTATTCTACCTGCCAGGCGCCATAGAAATTTCATCTGTACGCCGTATGCAAGAGCTCGATAGGCACAGCGAAGGGCGCTCCATGATCAATCGGTTCATGGTCCGTGGACACTGGCGCCGCCCCGCCAAAGGCTGGTCTGATCAGAGGCTACGTTGGGTTCGCCCCTACTGGAAGGGGCCCGACATGGCCACGATCATCGAGCGCACCTACAAGCTCAAGCAGTAGGGCGCCGCGGGGGCCTCAGTGTTGACATCGCTTCACGGCCGGTAGTTACAAAACAGCGCTTCGTTCAAGTCGCACAGCCGCGGAGGCAGGGTCTGGGCAAGCGGGCGGCGAAAGCTTGCGCAGCGGGACACCGTCGTCCCGCTCAGGCCTAGAAGCGAAGGAGCGGAGAAAGCGAAGGTGTCGCTGTGCACTCATGCGCGTTCTACGCGGCACGTTTCGGTCGAACCACAATGCTCGTCTGCAATCCCGCACGATCGGCCATGTCCACCAGCGCGTCGAGCGAGAACAAATTCAGTCGCCCACGCATCAGGTCCGAAATGCGAGGCTGAGTAACGCCGAGCAGATGGGCGGCTTTGGATTGCGTAAGCTTCCGCGCGCGCAGTTTCTCGATCACCTCGTTCGCAACCAACGCGCGCAGCTTCAGGCTTGCGGCCTCAAAAGCGGAATCTTCAATGGCGTCCCACACAGATGAAAAGCGTTTTGAACTCATCCTTGTTTCTCCTTCAACTGCCGATACCGGCTTGCTGCCAATTCAACGTCGCGCTTTGATGTGGCTTGCGACTTCTTTTGAAAGCAATGCAGCACGAAGATCGCGTCCTCGAACTTCGCCACATACAAAACTCGGAAAGCGCCCGAGTCCTCACGGATTCTGATTTCCCGTACGCCTGCACCAATTGAGGCCATTGGTTTCCAATCCGTTGGATCGAGGCCACCTTGGACCCGCTCCAACTGAAAGCCTGCCGTTCGAAGAGCGTCGACCGGGAAATTCTCAGACGTCTAAAGAATCGCCAATGAACTCAACGGGCTTCAAGACACTTGATTATACAAGTTTCTATATAATTTGACCAGCGCATACCACGGCCGGGAACATGGCTGGCGTCCAGAATCACGGCTTTCGTCGAGCTTTTCACGCCTACGAATCTACCCGAAATTATGAGTCAATTAGCGCGACATGTTTTCGGACAGAACGGCAGTGGCGCCGCGATCCAACACCTGATACATTCGCCCAGCTTTTTGCCGGAGTCGGATGGGAGGTCGCGGGGGTTGCCTTCGGGCGCACCCACGAGGAAAGTCCGGGCTCCATGGGCCAGGGTGCTGGTTAACGACCAGTCAAGGTGACTTGAAGGAAAGTGCCACAGAAAACAGACCGCCAGCTTCGGCTGGTAAGGGTGAAAAGGTGCGGTAAGAGCGCACCGCTCCCTCGGTGACGAGGGGGGCACGGTAAACCCCACTTGGTGCAAGACCGGTTGGAGATCGCGGGGCAACCCGCCGGCGCGGCCCACGTCGATTCCAGATCTCCTGTTGGTCGCTTGAGCCGCCCGGCAACGGACGGCCTAGATGAATGACCTCCGCACGCGCAAGGCAACGAACGCGGGCACAGAACCCGGCTTATAGCCCGGCTCCGACAAAAAGCCTTTTTTTCTCACACGCGCGAAACGCCTAGACCCGCGTGGTGGCGCCCGCGCGACGCCCGGTGCGTTTCGGTGCAGCGTCAGGCAGCATCGGCTTCAAAAACTGACCCGTGTACGATTGCGGCACCCGCGCCACCTGCTCGGGTGTTCCTGCCGCCACAAGCTGCCCACCCCTTGCCCCACCCTCGGGCCCGATGTCTATGAGCCAATCGGCCGCTTTGATCACATCCAAGTTGTGCTCGATCACCAGCACGCTGTTGCCCGCATCAACCAGCCGGCCCAGCACCATCAAAAGCCTACGCACGTCCTCGAAATGCAGACCCGTGGTGGGCTCGTCCAGAAGGTAAAGCGTGCGGCCCGTGTCGCGTTTGGCAAGTTCGCGCGAAAGCTTGATTCTTTGGGCCTCGCCGCCGGAAAGCGTTGTGGCCGATTGCCCCAGGTGAATGTAGCCCAAGCCCACGTCGTCAAGTGTGCTTAAAATCGCCTTCAATTGCCGGTGATTCTCAAACAACGCCCGCGCGTCTGCAACCGACGTGTCAAGCACCTCGGCGATGGAAAGCCCCTTCCATTTCACCCGCAACGTGGCTTCGTTGTAGCGCTTGCCTCGGCAAACTTCGCAGGTCACATAGACGTCGGGCAAAAAGTGCATCTCAACTTTGCGCACGCCATCGCCCTCACACGCCTCGCAGCGCCCACCCTTGACGTTGAAAGAAAATCGGCCTGGTTTGTACCCAAACGCACGCGCTTCGGCTGTTTCCGCGAAGATGTCGCGAATCAAATCAAAAGCCTTGGTGTATGTGGCCGGGTTTGAGCGCGGCGTGCGGCCGATGGGCTTTTGATCGATGTCGATGATCTTGTCTATCTGTTCAACACCCTCAAGCCCATCGAACTTGCCCACGGGATCAGACGCGCCCAAAAGCTTGCGGCGCAACGCCGGCCGCAAAATGCCGTCAACCAGGCTTGATTTGCCCGCGCCCGAAACACCCGTGACCGCCACCAAGAGCCCCAGCGGAATTTGTACATCGATGTTGCGCAGGTTGTTTTCACGCGCGCCCTTTACCGTGAGGAAGTTCACGGCGCGGCGACGCTCGTCAGGCACTTCAATGCGGCGGGTTCCAGCCAAGTATTGCCCTGTGAGCGATTTTTTCACGCTCTTCACTTGCGCGGGTGTGCCTTCGGCCACCACGTGGCCCCCTAGCCTGCCTGCGCCTGGCCCGAAATCCACCACCCAATCGGCCGCTTCAATCGTCTCCTGATCGTGCTCAACCACGATCACGCTGTTGCCCAGATTGCGCAAGCGGCGCAGCGTTTCGATCAGACGCCGGTTGTCGCGCTGGTGCAAGCCTATCGAAGGCTCGTCAAGAACGTACATCACGCCCGAAAGTTCCGAGCCCAACTGGGACGCCAAACGAATGCGTTGCGCTTCTCCACCTGAAAGCGTGGCGGCGCCGCGATCAAGCGTGAGGTAATCCAAACCCACGTTCAGCAAGAAACCCAAGCGGTTGCGAATTTCTTTTAAGATCTCCTCCGCGATCTGCGCTTTGGCGCCCTTTAGTTTCATGGCCTCAAAGTGGGCCGCGGCATCGGACACGGTCATCGACGTCACATCAACGATGCTTTTTTCGCCCAGATACACCGAACGCGATTCAGGGCGCAAGCGCTGACCATGGCACGCACGGCAGTCGGTTTCGCGGAAATATCGGGTGTACCACTGCCGCATGGCTTCCGACTGCGTGTCTTGCATGCGGCGCTTGATGGTGTTCACCACGCCGGGAAACTTCATGGCCCATTGTCCCGTGCTGTTGGCGCCTTTCCATTTGACGTCCAGGCGTTCGTCGCCGATGCCGAACAACACAATCTCGCGCTGGCGTGACGTCAGGTTCTTCCAGGGCTTATCTAACGGAATGGCAAACTGGCGGTTCAGCGCTTTGACGATGCTGGCCGTCCAGCCTTTGTCGTTGCCCGCTTTTTCCCCCCACGGCTCGATCGCCCCTTCTCCAATGGTCAGCGATGTGTCCGGTACCACCAGCTCGGGATCCACTTCCAGCGACGAACCCAACCCGTTGCAGTCGATGCACATGCCCAGTGGGCTGTTGAAGGAAAAAGAGGGCGGCGACAGCTCGGGCAAACTGGCCCCACACGCGCCACACGCACGGCTTTCGCTGTACATGCGGTCCATGCGCTCGCCTTCCACCGAAACCACCATCAGCCCTTCCCCCTCACGCAGAGCAGATTCCACCGAATCCGTGATCCGCGACCGCCCTTCGGCTTCGATGGTCACGCGGTCCACCACGATGTCAACCGTGTGCTTTTTGTTCTTGTCGAGCCCTTTGATCTCGTCGAGCCGTTGCAAGGTGTTGTTCACCCGCACGCGCGCAAACCCCGCCTTTCGGGCCGCATCGAACACGTCGCGAAACTCGCCCTTGCGATTGTCGGCCTTGCGCGCCAGCAGCATGGCCTTGGTTTGCGCCGGCAAGGTCATCAGCTCGTCTACGATTTCGGCGGCTGAGCGGGCCGACACCACGCCGCCGCACAGATGGCAGCGCTGCTCGCCCGCGCGGGCGTAGAACACGCGCAGATAATCATAGATCTCGGTCACCGTGCCCACGGTTGAACGCGGGTTCGACGACGCCGATTTTTGCTCGATCGCAATGGTGGGCGACAGCCCGCGCAGCGACTCGTATTTGGGCTTTTCCATTTGGCCCAAAAACTGCCGCGCGTAGGACGACAACGACTCCACGTAGCGGCGCTGCCCCTCGGCGTAGAGCGTGTCAAACGCCAGCGACGATTTTCCCGAACCGGAAACGCCCGTGAACACCACCAACTGGCGCTTGGGCACCGTAAGCGCGTCGATCTGAAGGTTGTGCTCGCGCGCGCCCCGAATCTGTATGAAGTCAGGCTCCGCCGGGGCCGCGGGCGGGGTGATGTGTTTCGCCGCTTTTGAAGCGCGCCGCTTCGGCGTGCCGTTGCTTTGTTTGCCTGCCACGAAACCGCGCGCCTATCGGAGTCTAGCCGCCAGCTTTAGCCCTGCGGCGCTTGCAGCAAGGGCGCCAATTGCCCCTTCGCGTGCATGTCGCGCACAATGTCGCAGCCGCCCACAAGCTGGCCGTCGACATATAGCTGTGGGAACGTGGGCCAGTTGGAATAAAGCTTCAGCCCTTCACGCACGTCTTGATCGGACAAAATGTTGAAGGTGCCAAAGGGCACGCCCACCTCTTTGAGCACCGCCACCACCGCTGCGGAAAAACCGCATTGGGGCATGGAAGGATTTCCCTTCATGAACAGCATCACGCGCTCTTTTTTGATGGTGTCTTCCAGGCGTTGCTTTAGCTCTTCGGGCATTTGGCTCATGGGAAAATGTGTTCCTTGTTGAAAAGTTCGATGCGTGGCAGCCGCAAACGTTGCAGGCAACGCCGGCTTAAGGTTCGTCGGGCGTGCGCGTGGTGAGCGCCAAAGCGTGAATGTCACCCTTCATGGAATCGCCCAAGGCCGCGTAGACCAAGCGGTGTCGTTCCAATAAGGTTTTGTTCTCGAACGCGGTGGTCACAACGGTGGCCGCGTAATGGTCTCCGGTTCCGGTCAAGTCTGAGACCTGCACCTTCGCCTCCGGAAACGCTGCAAGCAAACGCTGCTCTATTTCGCTGACATTGATGGGCACGGCCCTTTCGTATAGCAGGCGAACCCTTCACCGCCCAAGCCGCACTGAAATTTCTGTCTGGCACATACAGCGCCGAAAATTTGCTCCCTCCCCGCCCACTGCAGGCAGAAAATCCTGTTGGGCATAAGATGAGGGGCCACGATGAAACTGGGACCTCGGCTGGCGCTTATCACGACCCTGCTTATGGCGGCCACGCTGGGCCTGTCGGCGTGGTCGTTTACGCGCTTTCGTCGCAGCGACTTGCAAAGTGACCTCAGCCAAACCGCACACCAGGTGGGCAAGGCGCTGCAGGCGGGGCTGGAACCGCTGTTGGCGCCAAATGCCAAAGAGCACTTGGAAGCACGCCGGGCTGTGCTGGCCAGCGCAATTAGCCCGTTTCAGTTGGATTTGATTTGGACCGGCCCCGAGCGGCCCGCAGACCAAGGGTGGAGCCAACTCGTCGAGGCCGTACAAATAGATCAAAAGCCAGTAGGCCTGTTTTTTGCCCCTGAAAACCGGCCCGAATTCTTCGCCATGGCGGTGCCCGTTCGCGACGGGCCCAAATCCGAGTTGGGTCGTGTGGTGGCTGTGGTGGGGTTTCGGCGGTCCACCCAAGACATCGACGCCGCTGTGCTGCAAAGCTTTAAAAAGGCGTTACCTTGGCTGCTGGGCGGCGTTACCGCGTTTGGTGCTGTGATGCTGCTGCTGTTTCGAAGCGGGGTGGAAAAGCCCCTGCGGCGCCTCAATGAAGCCATTGAGGGTGTGGCGCAAGGCGATTTGTCACGCGCGCTGCTGCCCCAGCACGACGACGAAATTGGCGTGCTGGCCGCCCGCTTCAACGCCATGACCGAATCTTTGCGGGAAGCCCGCGCCGAGCAAGAGCGGGCCACCGGCGCGCGTTCGGCGCTGGAAACGCGTCTGCGCCATTCGGAAAAGTTGGCGACCATGGGACAGATGGCGGCCCAGATCGCTCACGAATTGGGCACCCCCCTCAATGTGATAGGCGGGCGGGCGCGAGCGCTCGAGAAGAAGGCCAACGACCCGGCCGAAGTGCGCAAAAACGGCGAGATCATCGCCACGCAGGTTGATCGCATCACCCGCATCATTCGGCAAATGCTGACCTTCTCCCGCAAGAGCCGCCCTACCCTTTCCCAAGTGGATGTGGCGCAGGTGGTGGCTGAGGCGCTGGAATTTGTCGAGGAGATCTCGGGCCGGCAGCGGGTGGCCACGCAGCTTCACGTCGAGACTGGCGTGGAGCCCATTCCCGGCGACCCAGCCGAAATTCAGCAGGTGTGTCTCAATTTGCTCAACAACGCCTTGTTCGCCATGCCCGAGGGGGGCCAGCTGAATGTCACCGTCAGCCGGGTGATCCGCCGCAAAGAAGGGCTTGATTTGTCACCGCCGGCGGCGTTTTTGATGCTGGAAGTGGCGGATTCGGGTCCCGGGGTACCGCCTGAGAACCGCGAGTTGGTGTTCGAGCCGTTTTTCACCACCAAAGACACCGGACAGGGCACGGGCCTCGGCTTGGCCGTGAGCCAGGGCATTGTGAAAGACCACGATGGGTGGATGGAGGTAGGCGATCGACCACAAGGGGGCGCGGTGTTTCGGGTTTTCTTGCCCGTGGTCTCTGATCCCTCGGGCGTCACCACGCTTGCCCCCAGCGCTTCCATCGGCAAGGATCAGTAGAGTCCATGTCCAGTTTGGCCTCCCCTCCCACACGAAGCCCTGCGCGCCTTGGCGCCGGCCGACAACGGGCACAGCTTCTGGTGGTGGATGACGATCCCGCCATGTGCGACCTTTTGCGCGAGGAATTGGAAGACGAAGGATTCCTTGTGGATGTGGCCGCCGGAGGGCGCGCCGCCTTGGCGCGGCTCAAGCGCGGCGACATTCAGGTGGTGGTCTCCGACGTGAAGATGCCCGACCTCGACGGGTTGGACCTTTTGCGTGAGATTCAGGCGTTGAGCCCCCGCCCCCACGTCATCACGATCACTGGCTTTGGTTCCATCGACACCGCCATACGCGCTGTGAAACTGGGCGCGTTCGATTACATCACCAAGCCTTTTGAGCTGCGTGAGTTGCTGGTCACCATCGACCGCGCTCTGTCCGAGCGTGGTGTGCTTCCGGATGCCCTGGCAACGGGCAAGCCTGATGCGCAAGCCGCGCATTTGATCGGCCGCTCCAAGCCGATGAAGGAGCTTTTCGAGCTTATCCGGCGTTTGGAAGATTCCGCCGTCAGTGTGCTGATCACCGGGGAGTCGGGCACCGGAAAAGAACTTGTGGCGCGCGCGCTTCACCACAGCAGCCCGCGCAAAGAACGGGCTTTTGTCGCGATCAACTGTGCCGCCATTCCCGAAAATCTCATCGAAAGCGAGCTCTTCGGACACCGCCGGGGCGCCTTCACAGACGCGCACGCTGACCGGCAGGGCCTATTTTTGGAAGCGCAAAACGGCACGCTGTTTCTGGACGAAGTGGGCGAGCTGCCGGCCTCGGTGCAGCCCAAGCTGCTGCGCGCTTTGCAAGAGCGCGAGGTGCGCGCGGTGGGCGGCACAAAATCTGTTCCGGTGG
Source organism: Polyangia bacterium (assembly GCA_038257535.1). Lineage (GTDB taxonomy): Bacteria > Myxococcota_A > Polyangia > Fen-1088 > Fen-1088 > JAGTJU01. Next base: position 4,758 of record JBBSJE010000183.1, on the reverse strand, counting down.
ATGTGCGCGTGATCGCCGCCACGAACCGCAACATCGAAGAACATCTGCGCACAGGACAGTTCCGCGAAGATTTGTACTACCGCTTGAACGTGGTGGAGATGAATCTGCCGGCGCTGCGGGATCGGCCGGAAGACGTGCTGCCCTTGGCCGAGCACTTCTTGGCGCGGGCGGCGGCGCGCACCGGCAAGCCCGCGCGCGGCTTTGACGAAGACGTGCGACGGCAGCTGTGTGCCCACAGTTTCCCCGGCAACGTGCGCGAACTGGAAAACATCGTTGAACGGGCGGTGGCGCTTTCTCGTGGACCCATGATTGCCATGGGGGATCTGCCCGCAAGCTTCCGGGGGCGCCGCACGCAGGATCGATTGGCCGAAGCTTTGGCGTCGGGCTTAACGCTCGATGAACTTGAGCGCCAGTACATTGAAAAGGTGCTGGAAGCCGAGGGCGGCAACAAAACGCGCGCCGCCGCACGACTGGGCTTGGATCGCCGCACGCTGTACCGCAAGCTGGATGAGTACGCGCATGGGCAGGGACCCATCGACAACGAGGAGGGTGAATGACGAAGGAGCTGGAGCCGACTCGCGACCGCAAAATTGACCAACCCTGGCAAAACCTGGAAGGAACGGCGGCCCCGGCCACCGCGCTTCTTCAATCACCCGCTTCAAACACACCTTGCGTACACTGGCGGCTTCGCATCACGGAAGCTCTGTCTTCAAACGTGCTCGTCCACGATGTAGCTGCAGATGAGGCCTTCGAATTGCAATGGCTCACGGATCCCGCGCTGCCACCCCAGCGGGTGCGCATTGACGGGCGGCGCGCCTGCATCGACGCCTTGGCCATCGTTCATGGCCCCGGCTCGGCTGGCGCCCATGCCGTGGCGCAAAGCTTCGGCTTAGAAGGCACTGTGTCAGTTGAAGAGATTGTGATTCGCCCCGGCACCCGGCTCGAGGTCCAAGGCGTGCGGGTGGCGCCCGAGCCCGGCAGCCCGTTCCGCTCGGCGCAACCCGAATTTCCGTTGGAGCAAGTTTCCGTTCGGGTGCCCGGGCCGCTAAGGCGTACGGCCTTGTTGCCGTGGGCGCTGGGAACGGGCGCCGCGCTGGCAGGCATCTTGGGGGCGGCGGGGGCCATTTTGCGCCGCATGGACGCAGGCCCGTCGGCCAAGGCGTTTATTAACTGGGTGATGCCGGCTGAGGTGGGTGAGCCTCGCCCCGGCTACGTTCGTTGGCCGTGACCGCGCGCCCGCAAAAATCTGGGGGAAGCCGCGCAAGAGGACTCTAAAGACGCGGGCGGACGTGCTAAAACGGCCGCCCATGTCCGACAGCTTTCAAGCCCGATCGTCCTTGTCTGTGGGTGGCAAGTCTTACGAGATTTTCCGCCTCTCTGCCGTTGAGTCCGCAGGATTTAGCATCAAGCATTTGCCGTTTGCCCACCGCATTTTGCTTGAGAACCTGCTGCGCCTCGAAGATGGCATCAGCGTCACCCGCGCCCACATCGAGGCCATGGCCAAATGGGATCCGCAAGCCACCCCCAGCGTGGAGATTGCGTTTACCCCTGCCCGCGTGATTCTGCAGGACTTCACGGGCGTGCCCGCGGTGGTTGATTTGGCGGCGATGCGCGACGCCATGTCCCGCATGGGCGGCGATCCCAACCGGGTCAATCCGCTGCTGCCGGCCGAGTTGGTTATCGATCACTCGGTGCAAATCGACGAATCAGGGCACGATCAGGCGCTATCGCTGAACAACACGATCGAGTTTCAGCGCAACAAAGAGCGCTACGCGTTTTTGCGTTGGGGCCAAGACGCCTTCGACAATTTCAAAGTGGTGCCCCCCGACACCGGCATCGTGCACCAGGTGAACATCGAATTTCTGGCGCGTGTGGTGTTTGCCAACGCCCAGGGCCAAGCTTATCCCGACACCGTGTTCGGAACCGATTCGCACACCACCATGGTCAATGGCATGGGCGTGCTGGGTTGGGGTGTGGGCGGGATCGAAGCGGAAGCCGCCATGCTGGGGCAACCCAGCCCCATGTTGATCCCTCAGGTTGTGGGCGTGCGCTTGCACGGCAATCTGGCTCCTGGCGCCACAGCCACCGACTTGGTGCTCACCATCACCGAATCGCTGCGCAAGCTGGGCGTGGTGGGCAAGTTTGTGGAGTTCTTCGGCCCCGGGTTGCCAGCCCTCGCGCTGTCTGACCGCGCCACCTTGGCCAACATGGCACCTGAATACGGCGCCACCTGCGGCATCTTCCCCGTGGATCACGAAACGCTTCGCTATCTGCGTCTTACGGGTCGATCGGGTGAACACATCGCCCTGGTGGAACAGTACTGCCGCGCGCAGGGCATGTTTGCCGAGCCGGGCGCACCTGAAGCGTCTTACTCTCAGGTGCTTGAGGTAGACCTTACGAAGATCCAACCTTCGGTGGCAGGGCCCAAGCGGCCGCAAGATCGCATCGATTTGGGCGACCTGGGTCGCTCGTTCGACGCAGCGGTTAGCTCGCTCACCAAAGCCCGCTCCGATGCACCGCCCGCCGATGCCGATTTGATCGAGCCCGACGTGCAAAACGGCTCAGTGGTCATTGCCGCGATCACAAGCTGCACCAACACCAGCAACCCCAACGTCATGATGGCCGCGGGCATTCTGGCCAAAAAGGCCGTCGAAAAAGGGCTTACGAGCAAGCCTTGGGTGAAAACGTCGCTGGCGCCGGGCAGCCAAGTTGTCACGGCGTATCTGCACGATGCGGGGTTGCTGCCCTACCTTGAGAAGCTGCGTTTCAACGTGGCGGCCTATGGCTGCACCACGTGCATTGGCAACTCGGGCCCCCTGCCCGCTTCGGTTTCGCAGGCGATCGCGGCCCGCAACTTGGTGGTGTCGTCCGTGCTTTCAGGCAACCGCAACTTTGAAGGCCGCGTGCACCCTGAAGTGCGAGCGAACTACTTGATGTCGCCTCCGTTGGTTGTGGCGTTGGCTTTGGCCGGCCGGGTGGACATCGATCTGACGCAAGAGCATTTGGGCATCGGCAAAGACGGCCAGCCCGTGTTCTTGAAAGACATCTGGCCCACCACCGAAGAAGTGCAAGCCATGGTGTCCCGAAGCATCACCGCCACGATGTTCAAAGAAACGTACGCGCGTGTATTCGATGGCGACGCTTCATGGCGAGGCTTGAAGGTACCCACGGGCGCTACATACGCGTGGGAAGGCGATTCCACCTACGTGCGCAACCCGCCCTTCTTCACCAACATGACGCCGGAGCCGGGCCCTGTAAGCGACGTTGTGGGCGCGCGCGCTTTGGCCTTGTTGGGCGACAGCGTAACCACCGACCACATCTCGCCGGCCGGCAACATCAAAAAAGACAGCCCCGCGGGTGCGTACTTGATGGCCAACGGCGTGGAAGCGAAAGACTTCAACTCGTACGGCGCCCGCCGCGGCAACGACGAGGTGATGGTGCGCGGCACCTTCGCGAATGTGCGCATCCGAAACATGCTGGCGCCGGGAACCGAGGGTGGCGTTACACGGCATCTGCCTAGCGGCGATGTCACATCGATCTACGACGCCGCCATGAGATACAAAGCCGAGGGCGTGCCCCTGGTGATCTTGGCAGGCAAGGAATACGGCACAGGCTCCTCGCGAGACTGGGCCGCCAAAGGCACAAACCTACTGGGCGTGCGTATGGTCATCGCTGAAAGCTATGAACGCATTCACCGCTCGAATCTGATTGGCATGGGCGTTTTGCCGTTAGAATTCATGCCAGGCCAAAGTGCGGCCAGCTTGGGCCTCACAGGAGAAGAAATCTTCCAAACGCGAGGCTTGGCCAGCATGCTCGACAGCTTTGGCGGCGCCCGCGAACTGACGGTGGGGTTCAGCCGTCCGGACGGCAGCACCGGCAACCTGGTGACCCGCTTGCGCATCGATACGCCGCAAGAAGCGCAGTATTTCCGCCACGGGGGCATCTTGCTTTACGTGCTTCGCCGCATGCTCAAGGGCACCGCTTAACATCCGCACTGCTTTACACGGCCGTTCCGCTTGAACTCGGGCGGCCGTTTTCTTTTTGCCCATGTTGAAGTCATCCACCCACCCCAAATGGTTTGAAGCCAGCACCGCCGACTTGGGTGGGCTGATCTCGGACCATTTTCATTGCGAGCGCAAGGCGGCGGAAAACGCGCTTTCGCTGGTGCGGCGCTACCCGCACCATCATCAATTCGTGGAAACTTTGTCGCGATTGGCGCACGAGGAAACCAGCCATGTGGTGCAGGTTTCGCTGTTGTTGGCGGAACTGGGCATCACGCCCAGGACAGATACCGCCAACATCTACACGCGTGCGCTGCTGGCGCAAGCGCGCAGCCCCGAGCCCGAACGCCGGGTGGATCTGCTGCTGTGTGGAGGCCTTATCGAAGCACGGTCGCACGAACGCTTGGTGCTGCTCGCGCGGGGCTTCGAGGCGCAAGGCGAAACCCGTTTGGCAGAGTTTTATGACGTGCTAGCTAACGCAGAAGCGCGGCACGCGTCCGTTTTCACGGATCTGGCGGCGTTGTTTTGGCCGCACGAGCGGGTAAACGCGCGCTTAGAGGAGCTGGCCTGTTTCGAGGCCGAAGTTGTGGCGGGCATGCCGTTCGGCAGCCGCGTGCATTAGCGGCCGCTCAGTTTGCAGCGAAGGTATCGCATTGGCGGGGATCCCCGGTTTTGTAGCCGCGCTGAAACCATTGCGCCCGCTGTTCCGAAGAGCCATGCGACCACGTTTCTGGGGTGACGCGCCCCTTGGCTTGCT
>JBBSJE010000182.1:0-13030 GCA_038257535.1 Polyangia bacterium | reverse complement strand
TGGGAGTTTGATAGGGCACTGGTGCCGGGGCAGGTGGCACTTGACGATTACGATTACCACCACAAGCGTGTAATCCTATCGCAGATCAGCGCTAACCCCAAGAAGCACGCAAACGACCACCTTGAAGTCTTCGACTATCCAGGCGGCTATATGACCGACGAGGATGGTCGACAAGCAATCGCTGTGATGCTGGACCGAGAGCAGCAAGATCAAGAAGTGGTGCGTTTTTCGGCCAACACACGTGGAATCTTTCCTGGTTGCAGTTTTCGGGTTCGCAACATCGATGAAGTTCCCGAAAGCCAGTCCTTTGTGGTCACTGAGGCCACATACACCTTGGAATCTGATGCTCTCGAAAGCGGAGGCCAAGAGGACAACGCGTTTCTTTTTCGCGTCGACGGCTTGGCCATGAATGCGCAATTGCAGTTCAGACCACCCCGGGATGGCGGCAAGCCCGAGATGCGCGGCCCGCATAGCGCGATCGTTACGGGACCGCAGGGTGTGGAAATCTACACTGATCCCGAAGGACTTGGCCGTGTCTTAGTAAAGTTCCACTGGGATCGCTACGCCGACGCATCCAAGAAAAATACCTCGTGTTGGATTCGCGTATCTCAGCCCTGGGCCGGGCCGGGGTTTGGCTTCGTGCAAATACCCCGTATAGGCGAGGAGGTTTTGGTCGATTTCCTCGACGGCGATCCCGACCGCCCCGTGATCGTAGGCCGGCTTTACAACGGCAAAAACAAGCCCCCATACAAATTGCCCGACAACGCCACGCAATCGGGCATGAAGACGCACAGCTCACCTGGGGGCCATGCGGACAACTTCAATGAGATTCGGTTTGAGGATCGCAAGGGGCAGGAGGAGCTGCACGTTCAAGCTGAACGCAACCACACAGTGTTCGTAAAAAGCGATCAATCGATCTCTGTTGGCAACAATCGCAGTGTCACCGTTCACAAAAACGAGGAGATTGCGATCAAGGAAGAGCGCAAGACAACCGTCACCAAGAAGGATGAGCAGTTTTATTCTGATACGCGCTACATCAGGTTAAGAAGACCGACGAGGTTGAGGTTTTCGAGAAGCGCACAGAAACCTTTCATGATGGTATGAAGAAAACGGTCGAAAAGACCGACGATGAAACGTTCGTGAAGGGCGCGTCGAAGACGACCACCGTTGACAAGCAGTACAATTTGAACGCTCAAGAGCACATCAAGCTGGAGCAAAAGGGAACGCAGCTGTTCTTGAAGGACGCCGCCTTTTTGGGGTCCGACGGGGACATTGAGATCAGCAATCCCGGCGCTAGCATCGCAGCCGGAAGCGCCGCTGGAGGCTTGTTGATAGAAGCCAAACAGCAGATCGAGCTCAAGTGCGGCGCGGCGTCGTTAATTATGAGCATGGATGGCGCCATCACACTCAAGGGGGCCACCATGGTGCAATTGCAAGTGGGGCCCAACGCTGTGGCCTTGACACCAGCCGGCACTGATGTGAAAGGCGTCATGGTGAATCTTACAGGCACGGCCATGGTTGGCGTTGTGGGACCGATCATCAAAGTGGGCTAGGCGTCAAAGTCTATGGATGCGATTGCACAACCGCTTAGTCGGGTTCAGGTAGCCGCTACGGCTTTCGCTTACGATGCGCGTGTTCGCTTGGTTGCGGTGCAAACCGAGGAAGCGCTTCGGCCCGCGGTTTTGGCAAAGTTTGCGGATGCAGAGTCGCTTATGACACCCGCAACGCTCACATTTGTTCTTGAGTCGCCCTTTGAGCCAGACGACGCAAACTGGCTTTTGCGTGCGGAGGAGCTTTTGGAGGAATGGCAATCGGCATCGGATGAGTTGGTGGCAGCAAAGCTAGAGGCGTTGCCAGCAATCAGTGCGAAGCCCGCTGCCACCGCGGCAGATTTTGCGGCATTCGTTCAAACGTTGGCCGCATCTGTAACAAGCCGGTTTAGGCTTGCGCTTGTGATAGCGCCCCTGGTGGTGGCTCCCGCGGTGGCGGGTCAAATGATCGCCGATATGGCTGCTTTCGTGAACGCGCCACATCTGGCGCCTGTTCGTTGGGTGATCGTCACAAACGAATCGCTGGGCCTAGGTTCACTCGTGGCGTCTTTGAAGCAAAATGGTGGCACCTACGCGGCGGATTTTGTTGAAGCGCGTGTTGACCCCGCGGGGGCACGGGCAGGGCTTTCCGCGATGGTTGCGGGCATGAAGGCCGCGCCGGTGGGGGCTTCGCCCTTACAACTGGCGGGATTCGCTGGCCCCTCAGTGGCGCCCCCGCCTCGTATTCGCGAAGCGCCCCAACAAACCCCGGAAGCACAACGCAGCCAAATGGCGGCGCAAGGTGTGCCGGCGGGATACGGTGATGTGTCCGCGATGCACGGCCTGCGCATCGCCATCATGGAAGCGGCGTTGGCGGCAGGCGAAGGGCGCTTTGCTGACGCTGTTGGCGCACAAAAGCGCGCTTGTGACATCACCCAAGCCTTGGGCCTGCACCAAGAGACCGGGCAGATGGAGCTGCTTCTGGGAACCTATACGCTCACGGGCGGGCAAGCGAAGCGGGCGCTTGAAATCTTCGCGGCAACCGCAGCCAGCGCAGAAGCGGCGAAGTTGGGCACGCTGGCCTGTCAGGCGAAGATGGCGCAGGGAAGCGCCCTCGCGATGCTGGCCGCGGACCCCGGTCTTTCGCCCGAAGCCGCACACAACAAACGCATGGACGCGGCGGCGGCGTACGTGGAAGCGGGAAATGTAGGTGCAGCACTTGGCGCATGGGCCGTTGCGATCGAGGCCTATCGGTTGGGGGGCGATATGTTGGCGGCCTTGAGCGATGTGCCCAGAGCCATCGCCGCGTGGGAAAAGGCCGTGAGTGTTGCGGAAACGGCGCCACCTGCGGATGTGGCTGGCTCGTCAGCGTTGGACGTGGCGAAACTTGTCGAGAAGCGCTTCCATGCGGCTGGCCGGCCCTCAGACGCCCAGGCGTGGAAGGCAAGGGCGCAAGCCTTGGCGCTGCGTTTTGAACAAGCCTCGCCGGCGGAGGTGGCGGTCTAATGTTGGTGTCCACCTGGTTTGATCCCGTTATTGGTGTGGACATTCACATCATCATGGTGCCCACACCTGCGGGGCCTGTGCCCACGCCGCTGCCCAATCCGTTTGTGGGCATGGTGTTCGACCCCGCAGGCTTGGCAATTGGTGCGGCCATGGGCGCCAACACCGTGTTGGTCAACAGCATGCCGGTTAACAACGTAGGCACAGCTGTAACAAGCCTTATGGGGGTGCCCCACATCCCTGTTCCGGGCCCTTTCGCGAAGCCGCCCACCAACGACGCCGAATTGATGTTTGGTGGTTTGAACGTATCAATGGGCGGCTCGTTTGTTTGCCGCATGGGTGAGATCGCGCTTTCCTGCTTCGACCCGTCGGGGCGCGCCCCTGTGTCCGCCGTGATCGCCATTCCCAAAGGCCCCCCTGTGCTTGTGGCGAGGCCCCCTGCGCCCGATCTGGTGGCGGTGATGATGAAGATCGCGGGCAAGGCGGCCAAGCAGTTGGCAGCCAAAGGGCTGAAGCTTGGCTCGAAGCTGTTCAAGAAAACGCGCTTGGGCAAAGCCTTGGGCAAGCGATTTGAGAAGGTCGCTGCCGTTGTGGCGAAGAAAAAGGCCGTGATGAGCGATCGAAGCCGATCGTTTTGGGACCGCGCCAGATGCGTGGTTACGGGCCACCCGGTTGACGTGGCCACGGGCCGCATGTTCACCGATAATGTTGATTTCGAGCTGCCGGGCCCGATGCCGCTTACGTTTACGCGTGTATACGATTCATCGCTGTCGGCACGCCGGGGCCCGCTTGGGCATGGCTGGTATCACAGCCTTGATGTAGCGCTGTGGGGCGAAACGGGGCGCATGGTTTGGCGCAGCGAACAGGGGCGCGAGATCGAGTTTCCCACCTGGCATCTGCGGGATCGGGTGATGGAGCCAGGCATGTCGCTTTATCACGAGGTGGAACGCGCCACTTTGCGATGTACGGGGCCACAAATTTTTCAGCTAGAAACCGCTGATGGTTTGCTGTGGCATTTCGCAGCGGTGCCCGGCACGCCAGAGATGAAGCTGCTGCGAAAACAGCGCAAGGACGGAGCCAACCATCAGTTTAGCTACGATGCCCATGGGCGTTTGGCGGGGGTAGCCGATAGCGCGGGTCGGCTGGTGGGTTTCCAATACGACGCTGGAGGTAACCTGCAGCGAATCACTGTGGCGCCCACGCAAGAGGCAACGCCCCAGTTGTTGATGAGTTACGAAGTGGATGCGCAAGGCGATCTCGTAGCCGCGATCGATGCCCTGGCAGGCCGATGGAGCTTCGATTACCGCAACCACCTGATGGTGCAAGAGACCAACCGCAACGGTCTTTCCTTCTATTTTCTCTACGACGGCGTGGACGCAGGAGCGCGCTGCGTTCGAACTTGGGGCGATGACGGCATTTACGATCACGTAATCACCTACGCGGGCGCCACCACTTTGGTGGAAGATTCGTTGGGCTTCGTCACGCTTTACAAGCTTGATGAGGCAGGGCAGGTGGTGTCGGTGCTTGATGCGGCGGGGGCCGAAACGAAATACGAATACAGCCCTGCCGACGGCCAAAAGACCGCAGAGATAGCCTCCGATGGCACCGCCACGCGCTGGACTTACAGCGATCGCGGCGAATGCATTCACGTTGTGGGGCCTGATGGCGCTGTGTTGCTCATCGAAAACGACGAAGGCGGACGACCAACCAAGGTGGTGGATCCGCAGCTAGGCGTATGGCAGTGGCAATACGATTCAGCGGGTCATGTGCGCGGCCGGCGGGATCCTTTGGGGCGCACAACGCAGTACCACTGGCAGGGGGCGCTGTTGGTGGGGGTGACGGATCCGGTGGGCCAATACACAAGCCTGCAATATGACGAGGCCGGCAATCTGGTGGCGATGCAAACGCCGGATGGTACCACCAGCCGTTGGCAATACGATTGGCTGGGGCGATGTGTTGTGGCCACCGATGCGAAGGGCAACGCGCAGTCGCGGCAGTTTGATGCCTTGGGGCGGCTGCTGCAGGTGCGTGAACCTGATGGCAACGAACGCAACCTCGGCTACGACGCCGAGGGCAATGTGGTGTGGGCCAAGGACCTGCAACACGATGTGAAGTTTGCTTACCAAGGCATGAACCGGCTGCGCAAGCGCGAAGAAGCGGGCACCACCGTGCGGTTTGCGTATGACAAAGAAGAGCGGTTGCTGGGGGTGCAGAATGAGGATCTAAAAGTCTACCAGTTTGTGCTGGGGCCCACGGGGTTGGTTGCCGAAGAGTGGGGTTTTGATGCCATCAAGCGCACGTATTTACGCGATCCGATGGGTCGCGTCACAAAGGTAGTACGGCCAAAGGGCGAAACGTCGGCGTACAAGTATGATCAAGCGGGGCGGGTGGTTGAGGTTGAGCACAGCGACGGCACGAAGGAGGAATTCGAGTATCGCGCTGATGGCGCGATGATGAAGGCTGTAAATGGCGAGGCGTTGGTGCAGTTCGAGCGCGACGTACTAGGCCGCGTAATAAAAGAGCTGCAAGGCAGCGATTGGGTTGCTTCGGAATACAACAGCGCAGGTTTTCGCACGAATGTTCGCTCGTCAAAGGGGTTGAGCCACAACATTCGTCGCAACGGCATGGGCGATGTGCTCGGGTTGTCGGCCCATGTTGCTAGTGGCGGCAACGATTTGCCTTTCGAGTTTTCGCACGTGGACGGCGCGGGCGCGAATGGGTATGAGGCGCGTTTTGATCGTGACAGCGTCGGCATGGAGATCGCAAGGCATTTGCCTGGCGGCGTGAGCGCACGCTGGGAACGCGACAATTTGGGGCGTCCGGTGCGGCAAAGCATCGAGGTGCGGGGGGAAGAAGTGCGTGCGCGCGTGTACCGTTGGGAACCCAACGATAGGCTCAAACAAACGTTGGATTCGCTCAGCGGCCCGATTCGCTTTGAACACGATGCTTTGGGTAGCTTGATCAGCGCCACGTTTGAAGACGCGGCCGAAAACGCCGTGCGCGAACTGCGCATGCCCGACGCTGTGGGAAACTTGTTTCGCACGGGCGAACGCAATGATCGCAAGTATGGTCCTGGCGGCCAATTGCTTGAATCAAGCGGAAAAGACGGCGTAACAAAATACGAATACGATCCCGAAGGAAACCTGGTTCGCAAACTGACACCCGCGGGCGAGTGGAAATATTCGTGGAACGGTGCTGGGCGTTTGGCGCGAGTGCTGCGCCCCGATGGCAGTGAAGTGACGTTTGGTTACGACGCTTTGGGCAGGCGTGTGGGGAAACAGTGGAGGGAAAAACGCACGCGCTGGGTGTGGGATGGCAACGTGCCGCTGCATGAGTGGGTGGAGCGGGCGGAGGATGCGGAGGTGGATGGTGGGGGCGGCGATGTTGTGGGTGCTGACGTTGCGGCGCAAGCGCGGCAAGCGGCGTTGTTGCTGCAACAACCGGCGCAGGGGCCCCCGGGGGCGCCCAAGATCAAAGCGCATCATTTTGCAGCAGCAGCAGAAGGCACGGCTGAGCAACCGGTGACGTGGCTGTTCGATCCCGAAAGCTTCACGCCGTTAGCAAAGCTTGTTGGTGATGAGAAGTTCAGCATCATCGCCGACCACCTCGGCGTGCCCAGTAGCATGCTGGACGAGCTTGGCCGCGTGGTGTGGCAAGCGGAGATCGGCATCTGGGGTGATCTGCGCGGCGTGCAAGGGGTAAAGAGCGCGTGCCCATTTAGGTGGCCGGGGCAGTTTGAGGACGAGGAGACGGGGCTTTATTACAATAGGTTCAGGTACTACGACCCGGAGGGGGGGCAGTATGTGAGCCAGGATCCCATTGGGTTGGATGGGGGAAACCGACTTTACGGCTACGTCTCAGACTCTTCGAGTCTGATTGATCCCTTCGGCCTCGCGAGTTGTAAGTCTAATGCGATCGTACTTGGTGAGGGTATGACTAGAGTCAGGATGGCCGTCAAGGATCTTCAGTCAAAGGGCGTGCCTGCGCGTTGGTATCAGGCTTGGGGGAAGAATTTTCCCAAAGATCGACTAATGACACCAGTGGAACTTGCTAAAGCCAAGGCAAGAAACGCTCGGTGGCTCAGGGAAAAGATAAGGAAAGGCTATGACGTTTACGACATTGGCCCTGATGGAAGGCCTGTCCGCAGCGAATTCTACAAAGTAGAACAAGAAATTATCGGTGGTACTGGTTACCCAACCACCTATTTGCCGGGATATTAGGGGATGAACAGATCATCAGAAGAGACTGAATCTTCAGAATTTTTCTGTTTTCGAACGGTGAGCTTTGAGCTTGATGGCGAGGCCCAGAAGTCCGACAGAAAAATTAAGCAGTACTACAAACGTCTCGGTCGTGAAGCCCCTAGTTCGCAGCACATTACGAGCATGCGGCGCTTACGCGATGCCCTTTCAAAAGAGATCCGCCTCTTTGAGAAGTCGAAGTACTATCGTGGACCGATGCTCCAGGTTGCGTCGTTTGATGACTTCGTTATCGCCGAAATGATCGACGACTTTAGTAAGTCATTCCCCGAGTTTTCTCAGAGAGACATGGGTGATTTTGTAAGGTTCTCGATTTACGGAAACTACATAAGGTAATTTTTTGCATTGGGGTACGGCGCAGTGAATCTCGTTGGTTGTGGAAAACAAATAGTCGTTCAGCAACCTTGGGAATTCCTGGGGTCCGCGTGCTGAGCCAGTTGCCTTTGCTATGACGAAAACAGATCTTCACGAACTTCTAAATGCAGTCCGTGCGAACGTCGACATTCTTGAGGCTCATTCAGAGCTTGAATGGGCCCGGGCTCTGGAAGCGCATGGCGATGAGGCGCAAGCAGACCTGGGGGTAGCAGCCTCACGAATACTTAGGATATTCGGCGCGATGGGCTCCTACAACGACGTAGTTCTGTACAAGGGTGGACAGCCCCTGAAGAACGAAAATGACGATTTGTCTGCTGCTAGAGAACGATTATTTAATCTCTGTTTGAACATCAGACAGAAGGCCGGCCTTTAACAGATATTGCATTTCTAGGTGGTCAATCGGGGTGGCCACCAGCCGCGCTCTTCGAGCAGTTCGTGGAACAGAAACTCCTTTCAGGACCCTACAAAGAAGCGATTTATGGGGGGCCAGTGAGGAGATGGAAGTTTGTGCAGCGAAATGTTTAGGCAGCGATTGAGCCCGTGCCAGCCCCTCCGTCGCCCGCAGCGGCCTCTGGCGATGCCAGAATACGTATCCGCTGCGCAAACCCCCGTGGTGGTAGGGACCAGGTAAGCGTTTCTTGGGTAGTTGCGGCGGTTTCTTGGGTAGTTGCGGCGGCTTCTTGGGTAGTTGCGCCGGTTTCATGGGTAGTTGCGGCCGTTTCTTGGGTAGGTCCGCTGAGTTCTGTTGGATGGTCGGCGGGTGGGACCAAGCCTCGGATTCGGCATCAAGAGCCAGTTGAATTGGCACTCCGCTTTCCTGCATGAAGCTAAGGCTGTTCTCAAAAACGGCAGGGGTTCCAGAATTGGTGCGACGGGGAGGGTAGCTTGTAGAGGCCGTTGTCGTTCCAAGAAGCCAGCCTGGGAAACTCATTCGCGAAGGGATGGAACGCCATGAAGGGTTCGGCGCATCGAGCGCCAAACCCATAGGTGGAATGGGGCTTGCGCAGCGAACGGGCGGTGGAGCCAGCTCAGCGCTGTTCCGCCGGCCAGTTGCTCATTGCACCCAATTCGTGCACGTCGGTGTAACCATGGCTCTGCAGAACACCAGCCGCCTTGTGAGCGCGCCCGCCCGTGCGGCAATAAAGAATCAACGGGCCCGTGCTGTCATCCAATTCGCCTAGGCGGGCCGGCAGTTCATCAACGGGAATGTTCACCGCCCCCTCAATGTGCCCTTGTTCGTACTCGTCGGCGCTTCGCACATCAACCAGCCCGCCGCCTTCCTGCACCAGCTTTCGCGCTTGAACGCCAGAAATCGTGGCCTTGGGCGCGCCGTCAGAAGTGGGGGCGTTGCCGCGCGACGTTGCGCAAGCCGCCAGCCCCAACAGTGCGCACAAGCCCATGTACTGAAACAACTTGGTCATCAATTTCCTTGTGCCGCAAGCGGCGGTCGAAACGTTCTAACAGCCGCAATGGGCAGCGGCTTGCCGTCTGCGGTTTTGATTTCCACCTTGTGCCGCCCGTTGGGCACGCCTTGAAACAATGTGCGTGCCGCCTCCGATTTGCCGTCGCCAGCCGCCACTGCTTGTTCAGGATAGGTGTCGCTTGATAGCGCAACAGCCTTCCACACCACTTGGTTCGTAGCGATGTTCCATGCTCCCTGCGGGTTCTTGACATGCCAATCGCTGGGTTCAATTACGACCCGTTTGGAATTAGAAACAAATCGGCTGCCGCTGGTTCCCATGCCATCGGGCCCCGTAACAGATCCCTCCACGCTAAAGGAAAAGCTGAAGCCATTGCGGTTGCTGATTTTCAGCGTCCAATCCTCCACCACCCGAGCCGCTTGCGAATCAATGCGCATCGGTGCCCCCAGCGACCACGGCCACCCAGGTTCGGGCTGGTCGATCATTTTATCGCTGCCGTTGGGCCTAGTGAATGCGTAGTTACCCGGAAACTCCGAAGGCTTCTTGCCGTCCACCAATACCGTCGCGGCGTCTTTGACGATGGCGCTGCCCGGCTTAGCGATGAGATCCACGCGATTGCCCTCAAATTCAAAAGCCAACGTTCCGTCCGACCAGCCCAAGTCTTTACCCACCTCAAAGGTGTTCACCATCGCCAGCGGATCCACGATCGCGTCGCTGGGATGGTTCTTGAAAACATCTTCATGGAGTTTCGCCATCAAGGCCTTGCCTTGCTCGTTCAAATGGATGCCATCCGACGTAAGCCCATCATTGGGAAGCCCTTTGGCTTGAATCTCGTTCCTGAACGCGGTCCGGCTGTCCAAAAACTCGGCGCCTAATCGGCGCGCCACATCTGGGATAAACAGGTGCGCCATTCGATTGACGCGCTCGTTGTTGGCGTCGTTGCCCACATGCCAATTTTGAATAAGAATTTCAGCCGTTGTCTGCCTACGCCAATCGGCCAAGATGCCATTGACGTCGTCATACCCACCGTAGTTCTGATAAATCACCAGATCTGGATAAAGCGGAATCACATCGTGGGCTGAGGCGCGTCGCATCTTGTCGGCCGATTGTCCGCCCGACGCCAGCATCCAAGTTTGAATGTCAGCGTGCGGGTACATTTGCTTCAGCGTCGCAGTGACCGGCACGTACCACTCTTGGCGCGTGATGGATTGCCCGTAAAACAGGATCTTCACCGTGTTGCGTTTGTCCGCCGTGCTCGACCGCAGAAGCTGTACGGTGCGCGAGATGCCACTGCCAGCGGGCAGCGGCTTGGCCGCCACCTTAGGCGAAGTCAGATACTGAGTTCCCCCAGGCTCAAGCACCACCCCCGCGGGCACGGTCACTTGAAATCCAGGTCCCCAGGCGTCGGGATTCGCCTGCTTGTTCAGAAAAGGCGTGTCCGTGGGAACCGCGGTTTGCCCGCCTTCCCCCGCAACGCCGTCTTCACCCGAGGCACCTCCGTTGCTTGCGTTGCCCCCGTCACCTCCGGGCCCATCGCCACCATCGCCCGAGGCGCCACCCTGGTCCTGCTCGCCGCCACCGCCGCCGTCACCATCGTCGTTCTGAGTCATTTGGCTCGGCGTACACGCGAGCCCTACCAACGTCATCCAAGCCAAGGCCCTGCCATATCGGAACTGCATTGCGAACGCCTTTCGTGCCTCAAGCGGCTCTCAACGTCCGCCGTTAGTCATAGAGAAGCGAAACTATAGCGCCGGGGCGAGGCGGGTAACACGGCCCGAAATGCCTATAGATTGTCGTGACAGCGCTTTCGTGGGCATGTCTTAGTGCCCGGCAAGGCGCAGCGGCACCACCTGCCCCCCTTGCTGCGTGGCGGCCAAAGTGCCACAGGCGGCCCCAATTTCCTTGCCGCCCGAGTAGCGCCGCACTGTGGGGATGCCGTGGGACGCCAGCACGTCTCGAAACGCTCTGAGCTCGTCTTCGGAGGGCGGGTGGTATTTGCCCTCGGGGTCGGTCACGTCGATCAGGTTCACTTTGATCTTCAATCCCTGGGTCAGATCCACCAGCGCTTGCGCCGTTTGCACCGACAAGTTCACGCCCCCCACCGCCACATACGCGAAGGTGATCCTTTGCGTGGTTGAGGCGGCATAGCCGCGAATGGCGTCCATCAATACGGGCAGCGGCCAACGGTTTTCGATCGGCATCAGCTGCGCCCGCAGGTCGGAGGTGGGGGCGCCCAACGAAAACACCAACCGGAAGTTGTGCGCTTCCTCCGTGTAGCGTCGAATCATGGGCACCACACCCGCGGTGGAGATTGTGATCGCCTTGGCGGCGATGGCGGGGCCCGCAGGATCACAGAACACCCGGCCCGCACGAACCACGTTTTCGTAATTCAGAAACGGTTCGCCCATGCCCATGAAAACCACGCCTCGGATGGGCTTGTCGGCGTCGGCGGCCACCAAGCGCTGCTGCGCCAAAATCTCCCAAGTTTCTAGGTTGCGGATGCCCCCCAAGCGGCCTGTGGCGCAAAAGTCACAAGCCAAAGCGCAGCCCACCTGACTGCTCACACACAGCGTGTACTTGGCCGTGGGCAGCGCTTCGAGCGACGCCGCAAGACCCTGGCGCCGGCGCACCTTCAAGTCTCGTGCGTCTTGTGCATCCGGCAACGGGATGCGCACGGATTCGATGGTTCGCCCATCGGCCAGCGCGAACAAATACTTCGTGAAGCCGTCGTCTGATTGCCGGCGCTCGACCACCTCGAGATCGGGCCACACCACCGCGGCCTGCAAAGCCTTGCGCGCGTCAGCCTTGAGCCCCGCCACGTTGTCCAAACTGGTGCTGCCGTCGCGATGAACGCGGGCGAAAATGCGGCGAGCCACAACTTCAGACACGCCGAAATCGCGCAACACCGCCACGGTGGCGGTCATGTCTAAGTTGCGGAGGTTCAGCTCGTGGGGGTTGCTGCGGGGCACGCCCAGAAGGTAGCGGGTTGCTTGAGGGAAACAAATCGAATGCATTCCGCTTTTCTCTGCGCTTTGTATGTATCCTTTCGGCGCGATGGCGGTTGGCCGCCGCTTTGCATCAGGAGCCACAGACATGCGTTGGGATCGAGGTCACGTAAGTTCAGATGTAGAAGACCGGCGAGGGCAGGGGCCCGCGCGGGCGGGCATGGGCATCTTCGGCTTGTTGCCGTTCTTCGCCCGTTTCGGCTGGAAAGGCATGGTGGTGTTTGGGCTTTTGGCCGGCGGCATGTATTTCGCCAGTGGGCGCGTCACGGAACAAAAGGGCGCTGTGGGTAACGCAGGCCAAGAAGAAATGGTGGAGTTCGTGGGATTCGTGTTGGATGACGTGCAAGACACCTGGAGCCAGCTGCTGACCCGTGAAGGCGGCTACGAAAAGGCAGGCCTGGTTTTGTTTCGAGGCGCCGTGACTTCAGGCTGCGGCATGGGCGAAAGCCAGATGGGCCCGTTTTATTGCCCGCTCGATCGAAAAGCTTATGTTGATCTGTCGTTCTTCGAGGACCTTCATCAGCGTTTTGGTGCCCCCGGTGACTTCGCGCAGGCCTACGTGATCGCGCACGAAATTGGCCACCATGTGCAAACGCTGAAAGGCACAAGCGACAAGGTTCGTCAGGCGCCCGCCCACGCACAAAAAGGTTCGGACGGTTTGTCGGTGAAGCTTGAGCTGCAAGCCGATTGTTTTGCAGGTGTTTGGGCCTACTCGGCGGCCAAGCGGCAACTCTTAGAAGTGGGTGATTTGGAAGAAGCGCTGGCCGCGGCCGCCGCCATTGGCGATGACCGGTTGCAGAAGCAAGCCAAGGGGCGCGTCACCCCAGAAACGTGGTCGCATGGCTCTTCGGAACAGCGGGCGCAATGGTTTCAGCGCGGCTACAAAACCGGGGATCCCCGCCAATGCGATACCTTCGCTGCAAACTGAGCGGCCGCTAATG
>JBBSJE010000181.1:0-13081 GCA_038257535.1 Polyangia bacterium | reverse complement strand
CGGCCCAATTCGATGAGCCCAGCCACCAGCTCGGATTGTGTCATGCCCGAGGCTTCCCACAACTTGGGGTACATCGATATCGCCGTGAATCCGGGCATCGTATTCACCTCGTTGAGGTAAACCTCCAACGTGCCCCGCTCTACGAAGAAGTCGACGCGCGCCAGGCCCGCCAGGTCGAGGGCCTTGAAGGTGCGAATGGCCAGATCCTGAATCAGCTCCGAAACTTCATCGGGAACTGGGGCGGGAATTTGCAGATGCGCGCCATCGGGATCCAGGTACTTGGCTTCGTAGGAATAGAACCCATCTTTGTGAGTCACGATGATTTCGCCCGGCTGCGACGCCTTGGGCGCTTCATTGCCCAACACCGCGCATTCCACCTCGCGGGCGTTGATGCCGGCTTCGGCCAGCACCTTGGTGTCGAAGCGCAAAGCTTTTTGCAGCGCCGGCGTCAACTCGGCGGCGTTGGCCACCCGGCTAACACCCACCGAGGAACCGGCGTTGGCTGGCTTGATGAAGAGGGGAAACTGCAGGTGCGCCACCTGCTGCAAAACCGTTTGCGGATCTTGTTGAAACTCGTTGGCAGACACCAACTGCCAGGGAACAACCGGAATCTCGGCCTGTGACAGCAAGCGTTTGGCCACGTCTTTGTCCATGCCCACGGCCGATCCCAGCGCGCCCGAGCCCACGTAGGGAACGCCCACCATGTCCAACAAGCCTTGCAGGCGTCCGTCTTCGCCGTAGGTGCCGTGCAACACGGGAAACACCACGGAGTTGGCGCCAAACAGACCGGTTGGAGAGGGGCAAACGGGAACCACCACTTCGGGGCTGTTGTCGGGGAGCCGCAATTTGCGCGGGTCGCCGGTGGCGCTGAGCAAAAACGCTTCGGTTTCGCGGCGCCAGCGGCCGTGCTTGTCGATGCTGATGAGATCGGGCTCGTACGCCTGCCTGTCCAGCGCCACAAGCACATTGCGCGCGGACAACAACGAAATTTCGTGCTCGGCCGAACGGCCACCAAACAAAATCACAACGCGGGTTTTGTTCACGGTGAAAACTTTGCCAGGGGAAGCTTGGTTTCGTGAAATAAAAAACGCGCAGGGACCTGGGAAGGGCTTAGCCGCGCCCGTGCATCAGCCGGGTGACGGGACGGTTGAGCGCAAACAAGATCACGCCGGCCACGCCTGAAGCCACTACGAAAATCAGGAAAAAATCAGCCTGACCGCCCAGAATGCGAAACAACTCGCCCGCCGCGATGCGGTCGGTAAATTGCGCGAGCTGCCCGGCTACGAAATTCGCTAGCGCGCTGGTTAAAAACCAGAAGCCCATGACCAACGACGCAAATCGCAGCGGCGCAAGTTTTGTGACCATGGAAAGGCCCACCGGCGAAACGCACAACTCGCCCCACGTGATGAAGATATACGCGAACGTGAGGTAAAGCGGGCTGGCCAACGTGCCGGCCTCGGACACCTGAGCGCCCACCACCATAAAGCCGAAGCCCAGCGCCTGAAGGCTTAGCCCCAGTGCCATTTTTGTGGGGGTGTTGGGTTCGCGCCCAGCTTGGCCAAGCCGCGTCCACATCCACGAAAACAAGCCGCCAAACGCGATGATCACGATGGGGTTGATGCTTTGAAACCAAGGCGCGGGAACTTCGTAGCCAAAGAGCGTGCGATTGGTGCGTTCAAGCGCAAAGAAGTTCATCGATGAACCCGCTTGCTCAAACGCGGCGAAGAAAACCACGCTGAATCCACAAAGCACCAGCACAGCCAACAGACGTTGCACTTCTTGACGGGAAAGGCCGGGGTGCTGCGACTGAAGATCGGAAGCCACGCTTAGGACGCGAGCGGGCTCGTTGCCAATGTTGCCCAAGAATCTCTTTTTGCCCCACACGTACACCGAAAGCCCCAGCAGCATGCCCACGCCAGCGGCGGCGAACGCCCAGTGGTAGCCCATATTCGGGCTGGCGGCGAACCAACCACAGATGCCTTGGCCAATGGCGGCTCCCAGGTTGATGCCCAGGTAGAAGATGGTGAAGCCGGCGTCGCGGCGACGGTCCCCCTCGTCGTAAAGCTGCCCCACCATGGTGGAAATGTTGGACTTAAAAAATCCGGTACCCAAGGCGATCAGGCCCAGGCCAAGAAAAAAGGTGGTTTGGTTGGCAAACGCGAGACAAAAATGCCCGGCGGTGATGATCAGGCTTCCGATCAGGATGGATCGGTGGGTGCCCAAAAACCGATCGGCCAAAAAGCCTCCCAACAGCGGGGTGATGTAAACGCTGGTGGTGTACCACTTGTACACGGCCGTGGCGTCTTCTTTGCTGTATCCAAAACCGGCCACCGCATTCGACAAAAACAGCACGAGCAGGGCGCGCATGCCGTAGTAGGAAAAACGCTCCCACATCTCCACGCCGAACAGCAAAAACAAGCCAGGTGGCTGGCGTGATGCGGGAGGTGGGGACGGGGCGAGGCTCATGCCGGGGTTGTGGTGCTAAGGGGGCGGTGGAGTGCAGGCGGGAAACGAAAAAGGCCAGCAAGGGGTGTGCTTGCTGGCCTTGATCGATTACAGCGTCAAGTTACGGTGCTTTGGTGTAAAGCAGCTTCGTGGAGGTTGCTCGCGCGACTTTGTGGTGGCAATTGAAGCACGCCGAAAAATCGGCAAGTCCACCGACCAAAGGCTCATCCACGGAAACGTCGTTGGCTTGCACGCAGCGGTCAGCGGGGCCCGAGCAATACACCTGCCATGCGCTGTATTCATCTTCGCCGTCTTCCACTTTGCGCAACGCCGTCCAGCCCACAGACTTATTATCAGCGTCGAAAAACTCTTTCACCACAACGCTGCCTTTTTCGTACTCACTCGGCGTTTTACCGTGAGCTTCCGCGAGCTTTTCGTTGAAAAACACCCGCACGCGGCCGTGGGGTGAAATGCTCATTTTGTTGCGAGGTGCCGCCACGTCAGACACCCACCCGCCTTTTTTGTATTCCCCTGCCTCAAGGAACGCCTTCCAAGCCGGGCCGTCGTCACCATCGGGCTCTTGCGCGCCGGGTCCCGTATTGCTCGAGCCACCTTTGCCGCCGCCGCCTGAGCCGGCTTTGCCGCCGCTTCCACCGTTGCCACCTGTACCATCGCCGTCGTCGCTATCGCTTGAGCAGGCCACGGCGGCCAAACCCAGCGACAAACTCAAAGCTAAGATAGACCGTTTGAATGTCGTCATGGCGCCCAGCATACTAAAAGCTTGCTGCCAAGGCACCTTTTGTCACCTGCGAGACGTAGGAAATACGTTTGAAGGTATGGGTGCTTTGTTTGCCGCTCGGCAACCGATACCATGGTTGACGATGTCCCCGAAAGAACGCCAACAAGGCGCGCTGCGCCAGATGCCAACTGCGTGGGCTGGACTGTTTGCCTTTGCTTTTGCGCTGCTAGCCCTGTCCCCCGGGCTCACCAGCGCGGCCCGACCTGCGGTTGCCATTCGCTATTTCACCAAGGTGCCGCAGGGGCAGACGCCAAGGCTTGAGTTCACCGCCCAGGAGCCCACGAACCGGCTGACCATTCGGCTTACGCGTGACGATGGTGTGCCCGTGCAAGCCACGTTTGGGGCCACCGGTCGCGGCCAAACCCAAACGATAAGCTTGGATGGGTCCGTGGGCCGGCATCAATACACGGGCGAGGTTGTGGTGGGGCAGGGCGCATCTGAGCAAACCAGCAGCTTTAACTTCGAGACCCACGTCACCGCCAACCTTCAAATTCAGCTTGATCGCCGCCAAGTGGATTTCTCGGCCGGGACGCTCACGCTCACCGCGTCGCGCCCCATTGCCGAGGTCCAGATCTCCACCTTCGCCAGTCCCAACGCTGGGGCCCAAGTTGTAAAGCAAGCGTTTGATCAAACGGTGGCGGGAGAGCCAGTGCAGGTGCGCTTTGCGCCCGCACCTCAAGCCGCGCGTCTGGACATCAAGGTGACCGATGCCGATGGATTTTTTACCGGTGTTTCGTTGCTTCCCTGGTCGCTGACTGTCCCTCACGAAGAGGTCAATTTCGCCAGCGACAAGGCGGACCTTGTGGCCGCTGAGCTGCCCAAATTGGATGCCAGCTTGAAGCTGATACAAGAGGCTTCAAAGCAGGCGCGGGGGTTGGGGCCCGTGGCGCTTTACATCGCAGGGCATACCGATACGGTGGGCAACGACGCCTACAACTTGAAGTTGTCTTTGGCGCGGGCCCAGGCCATTGCACGACATTTTCGTAAGCGCGGCCTTCGACAGCCGATCTTGTTCGAGGGCTTCGGGGAGCGCGCCTTGGCTGTGGCCACGCCGGATGAAACCAACGAAAGTCGCAACCGGCGGGTGGATTACATCCTTGCCCTGGAACCGCCCGAATTGGGTGCGCGCGACTTTCAAGCGCGGTGGAAAACGCTGCCCTAGATCTATTGCCAGCATTTGTTGCCAGCGTCGGCCCCGGGACTTGTTATTGCGCCGTCGAGGAAGCCGCCTGCGAAGACATGTGGCGTGCGAACGAGGCCTCGCGCGGAAGCGGCAAGGTGAACTCGAAGCATGCGCCCTGCCCGGGGGCGTTGAGGGCCTTGATGTTGCCTCCATGCGCCTCCACGATGCCCTTTGCGATCGTGAGCCCCAGGCCTATGCCCGAGCGGCGCTCTTGGGTTTCGTTTTGCCAAAAGCGGTCGAACACGTGGCCAATGTGCTCCTCGGGAATGCCGGGCCCGTTGTCGGTCACCGTCACCAAAGCTTGGTTTCCGCGCGGGCGACATTCCACTTGCACGCGCCCGCCAGACGGCGTGAATTTCAAGGCGTTGCCCAGCAGATTGGTAAGCACTTGTGAGACGCGTTCACGGTCGAAGCGCGCATGAATCGGATCCGCGAGAAACTCCAAAACTATGCCCTTTTCAGCCGCAACAGGGCTTTGCAATTCGATCGCCTCTGCGATGGTTGTGGCCAGATCCGCGTTGGCCAGGTCAATGCGCAAACTGCCTTCGTCGATGCGCGACACATCCAGCAAATCTTCCAGCAGACCCTTCATTCGTTTGTAAGCTCTGTCTGCGCGCGCCAAAGTTTCGATGCGGCGCGGGTCCCCCAACACAGCTGGCTGAAGCGCACGCAAGGTGAGAGCAAAGACGTTGAGTGGGTTGCGCAGGTCGTGGGACAAGATGGCCATCATCTCTTCGCGCGCACGCACCGCCGACTGAGCGTCTTTGAACAGGCGCGCGCTTTCGATGGCCAAAGCGGCGCGCCGTCCAATTTCTTCAATCAAGAAAATCTCGTCATAGTTGTGCAGAGCGCCGCCCGCTTTGGCCAAGCACATGGTGCCCACACGATGTCCGCGCAGAACCAAGGGCACCAAGGTGGTGCACGGGGCGCCCGCTTTCACCAAATCCAGCGCCGCTTGGCCCGAATCGCCTTTTGTTGACTCGAACGTTCGGGGTCGAATGCCGGCGGTGTCTTCCACTTCAATCACGCAGGCATCGGCCAAGTCGCGAAGCATGAGCTTGGCCAGCTGAGGCGCGGTTTCTTCAAAGTCCAAACTTGACGCCAAAATGGCGCCTGCGTCGGCCAACAGATCCGCCCTTCGCGTGGCTTCAGCGGACCGCGCTTGTGCGGCTTGCGCCACGGAAAGGCTGCGAATGTTTTCCTCGGCGCGCACGCGTTCGATGGCGTAGCGGATGGCACGTGCCAACAGCGGCGAGGCCAAGTCGCTTTTCAGCAGATAGTCTTGTGCCCCGGCCTTTGCCGCCTGCACCGCCAAGCTGTCGTCGTTGTGGTCGGACAGAATGATCACCGGCGCGCGGGGCCGCACAGCCAAAAAACGTTCGAAGGCATCAAGGCCCGTTGCGTCGGGCCGAGACAATGCGACCAAAACCACATCGTGTTCGTTCAAGAGTGGCTCGGATTTGGCCAAACTGTGCGTGACTTTGAGCTGGTAATCGGCGCCTGGGGCTTCACGCAGCAGCGCCTTGATAAGCCGCGCCTCGGCTGGATCGTCTTCCACCAACAGAACGCGTATGAGCGGCGCTTTTTTCATGGACGGTGCTTGCAAGTCGGACGGGTGATGCGACTTTCATTGCAGGTCTCGTACCAGTTTGATGTTTCCAAGCGCCCTAGGCATTAGGCCAAGCAGTAAGCAAGCTTGCACGAAAACCTGCCGACATGGGCACACTGAGGCCGACGTTTGCGCCGCTTCCGGTGGGCCAAAACGGTGCGGGAGCTGGTAACGGCCGCGGCGTGCGTGTAACAACAGATCTCTTCCGTCGTGCGGACACGTGCGGTAGACAACGCACAATGAATCTTGTCCAAATCAGCCGCGCGCTAAGCAAGGCGATGGATAAATTGGCGTTCGCACAGCCAGTGACCCACGTGTACAACCCGCTGGATTACGCCTGGGCGGCGCACCGAACGTACCTGGAACGCTACGGCGAAGGGCGCAAACGTGCCTTGTTCTTGGGCATGAATCCGGGGCCTTTTGGCATGGCGCAAACGGGGGTGCCCTTCGGCGACGTGCCCATGGTGCGCGACTGGCTGAGGGTGGGCCAAGGCGCCGAGGCCAAAGTGGGAAAACCTGTGCGCGAGCACAGCAAGCGCCCCGTGACGGGGTTTGCGTGCACCCGCCGCGAGGTTAGCGGCACGCGGTTTTGGGGCTGGGCCCAAACGCGGTTTGAGACCCCCGCGCGGTTCTTCACCAACTTCTTCGTGATCAATTACTGCCCCTTGGTTTTCATGGACGAAGGGGGCCGCAACATCACGCCAGACAAGCTCGCGCCCGCTGAGCGCGCCGCGATCACCCAAAACTGCGATCGCGCTTTGTGCCAGATGGTCGAATGCCTGAATCCGCAGTGGGTGATTGGTGTGGGCGTGTTCGCAGAAAAGCGCGCGCGAGAGGCGCTGGCCGGCCACAAGGTGAAGGTGGGATGCGTGTTGCACCCCAGCCCGGCAAGCCCCGCCGCCAACCGCGATTGGGCGGGACAAGTCGAGGCGCAGTTGGCGGCGATGGGAGTCAAGCTCTCCGCGTGACGTGCGTGTTCGCCCTTCATTCGGCGCTGCCGCCCCCGGAGCTGTTTCCCAGCCCCTTTTGTCAGGCTGTGCCGCACGCACTGGCGCAAGCGGCGGCCGAGCGGGTTAAGCAGGGCTTGGCTGCCGATGGTTGGTTTGCCACGGAAGGAAAAATGTTCGGTGTGCTTGTGGTCCGCACACAATCCGGGCAACTCGCCTATCTCAAGGCCTTTTCCGGCATGCTGCAGGGCCAGTGGTTGGTGCAAGGCTTTGTGCCACCCCTGTTTGATGCGCACCAGCGCGCAACGTTTGAGCGCGAGGGCGCGCTGCAGGTGGCGCGGCTTGAACGGCAAGTCAAAGCGCTGCAAGCCAATGGCGAGTGGCTTGCTCTTCGGGAAGAACAAAGCCGGCTTGAAAAAGTTGCTCGCCAACAAGCCGAAGCTTTGGCTCAGCGCCATCGCGCGTTGCGCGCGCTGCGACGGGCGCGGCGCGACGCTCTCGACAAAGCGGAAGTCACTCACGAACAGCGCAATGTTGAACTTGACGCCTTGGCTCAACAAAGCCGCGCGGACAAGGCCGAACAAAAACGCAGCGACTCCGCGCACCGGGCTTTGCTTGCGCCGCTACAAACGCCGCTGCAACGACACGCGCGCCGGCACAAGGCCGCTGTGCGGCTTTTGCATTTGGTGTGTCGTCACCTGATGCGACGAATTCACGAATGCTACGTGCTGAGCAACGTTTGCGGTGAAACACGGGGTCTGCGGGCGCTGTTTGCACCAGCAGAGCCGCCCGCAGGCGCCGGTGATTGTGCGGCGCCGAAGCTGTTGGCGTATGCGCACGCTCATGGGCTTCGGCCTTTGGCGTTGGCTGAGTTTTGGTGGGGGCCTCCGCCATCAACCGGGGGGCGCGTGCCTGGTGCGTTTTATCCGGCATGTAAGGGCAAATGCGGCCCGTTGGTTCCATTCATGCTGCAAGGCTTGCATGTGGCGCCCTCCCGTTCCAATGGGGCGGCGTCGGCCTCGGTGCTGGAGGTTGTGTACGAGGACAACTTTGTCGTGGTGGTCAACAAACCTGCAGGGCTTTTGTCGGTGCCAGGGCGTGGCCCCGACAATCAAGATTCGGTGCTGACCCGATTGCAATTTCTTATGCCGCAGCCCGTGTTCGTGGTGCATCGGCTGGATCAAGACACATCGGGGTTGTTGCTTGCGGCCAAGTCGCAGACCGCCTACGTGATTCTGCAGCGGCAATTTGCGGCGCGTCGGGTGCACAAACAATATGTTGCTTGGGTAGAGGGCGTGGTGAAGGAGGACACGGGCGTTATCACGCTGCCCCTGCGATTGGACGTTCACGATCGCCCCCGTCAGGTGGTGGACCCGCAGGCGGGCAAACCGGCGCTGACAAGCTGGACGGTTCGGTCGCGCGAACCTCTGCGTACATGTGTGACCCTGTCGCCGCACACCGGGCGCACGCACCAACTGCGCGTGCATTGTGCCCACCCACAGGGCTTGGGCGCGCCGATTGTGGGCGATAGGCTTTACGGTCAAGCCGACGACCGGCTGTGTCTTCACGCCGAAGAGCTAGGGTTTGCCCACCCTTTGTCGGGCCAAAGCCTGCGATTCCGCGTGGCCGCACCTTTTTGACTAAAACCGCGTCGCGTTGTCTCCGAAAACCTTTTCCGGGTCGCGGTGAAGATTTCATTCACTTTTTCGTAACACGCGGCAACTACACAACTGCGGTTTGGGGCGCTCGCCCCGCGGGCCTTCGGCCAACCGCGGCAACAGGAGGTTTAAATTGCTGCGTAAGGCATACATCGCTTGGGTTTGGGCAACGCCCATTATGTTTTTGGCTTGCTCGGGAAGCGTCGGCAATCAGGCCGCGGAAGGAATCGGTGACGACGCGCCGACCGGTGCAGGCGGTTCCTCGAATTCGGACCCGCCCTGCCGGGTGGCGGTGCCCATGCGTCGGCTCACGGAAACCCAGTATCGCAACGCCATTGCCGAGGTTTTCAAAGGCCAAGCGAGTTTGCCCGCCGATTTTGCTTTGCCAAAAATTGGTTCGCCGGAATCCGGTTTCAGTTCTGATCCGAATTACAACGCCGTGGATTTGGCGGCCGCCCGCGAGTTTAATTCGGCGTCAATTGAAATTCCGCTGTCGGTGGTAAGCAAGCTTGGCACTCTGCTGCCCTGTTCCTCAAGCCCCTCGCAGGAGTGCGCCCAGCAGTTTATCGAGGTGTACGGACATAGAGCCTACCGCCGGCCTCTAGAGGAAGATGAAAAGGCCAATCTGCTCAAGGCCTTCAAACTGGGAACAGGGGCCGACGCGTTCAAAGACGGTATCGCTCTTGTGGTTTCCACGATGCTGCAATCGCCGCAATTTCTTTACGAATACGAAGTGGGCGAACCGCTTGAAGATGAACCGCAGGTTCTGCGACTCAAAGGCCACGAGGTGGCGTCGCGCTTGTCCTTCATGCTGTGGGATTCGTCTCCCGATGAACAACTTTTGGCGGCGGCCGAGGCGCAAGAGTTAGCCTCGGCGGAAGGCGTACGCGCGCAGGCCGATCGCATGCTGGGCGATCCCCGCGCGCGCGCCAGTATGATTCGCTTTGCCCGCGAATGGGCTCATTTTGCGGTGCCCCAGCTCGATGAAAAAGCCGATGAGGCGTACACGCAAACCTTGGCCAATGCCATTCAAGGCGAGTTCGATGATTTTATCGCACGGACGTTTCTTGACGACGAGGCAACGTTGGAAACCCTGCTCACGTCAGGCGATGGCTTCGGCAATGAGACGCTCGCGAAGTTCTACGACGACAACGGCGGCCTGGGGCCCAGAGCGGGTCTTCTGACTCAGCCGGCCCTGCTGGCGGGCTTGGCCGGTGCCGGCGACACGTCGCCTATCCGCCGCAGCGTGTTCGTTCGCCAGCGTTTGACTTGCGAAGAGTTCCCGCCCGCGCCCAACGATGCGGCGGATGTGGAAGCCAAGCTTTCGTTGCCCGCAGACGCCACACAGCGAGAGCGGTCGGTAGCGCGCAACAAATCGAAATCCTGCAGCGGATGCCACCAGCTGATCGATCCTTTAGGTTTTGGCTTCGAAGCTTTTGATGAATTGGGACGTCATCGCACTCAGCTGGCCAGTGGCAAAGATGTGGACGCACGCGGATCCTTTGTCGATCCGGTGTCGGAGGAGTTGGCGGGTGACTTCGAGACTCTGCCCGAATTGGGGGCGCGCCTGGCGCAAAGCCCCGCTGTGAATCTGTGCTTTTCACGCCAATTGTTCCGCTTTTCCTACGGCCGCTTGGATGGCGATGACGATCGGTGTTCGGTGCAAAGGCTCTCGAAGCGCGTGCAGGACGAAAATCTGTCCTTGCGCGAATTCATTTTGGGCCTGGTGACGGCCGACGAGTTTCGTTTTCGACGAACCCAGTAGTTAAGGGATCTGCGCACATGCATTACAAGAACATTTCAAGGCGAACGCTGATTCGAGGCGTGGGCGGCGCGGCCATTGGATTGCCGTTTTTGGAAGTAACCCATGGCAAGGCCTGGGCGCAACAAGGGCCCGTGAAGCGTTTGGTGATCTACTTCAACGGCCAAGGAAACTTGGTGAACCAATGGAAACCCAACACGGCCTCGGGGGCTGCTTTGCCCACAAGTTTGCCACCCATGTTGTCGGCGCTAAACCAGTACGTTCCGAAGCTAATGTTGATGCATCCCATCGACAATGTGGTGGCCCCAATGATGGGTGGCAACGCCCACAACAAAGCGGGCCGATCGATCTTGTCTTGCAACGTGTTCTCGGCGGGAGAAGGATCGCCGGCGGCTGGGCCTTCGATCGATCAATACATGAAGCAAAAGCTCAATGTGCCCAGCTTGGAGTTGAAGGTGGGCGGCGATGGCGTGGGTGAATACCAAATGCTGTTTTCCGGCCCCGGCCGCGCGGTGAGCGGCGAATCGAATCCGCAACGCGCGTTCACGCGTCTGTTTTCAACCCAGCCCACTGGCGGGGGAAGTGCAACGCCCACGGTGCAAAGCCCCGCAGACAGGTTGCGTGCCAAGCAAAAAGACATCCTTTCGTTGGTGAAGGAAAACTTCGACTCGGTTCGCGGCGCTTTGGGACAAGAAGACCAATTGCGCT
The DNA here is from genome assembly GCA_038257535.1 of Polyangia bacterium. Taxonomy (GTDB): domain Bacteria; phylum Myxococcota_A; class Polyangia; order Fen-1088; family Fen-1088; genus JAGTJU01. Next base: position 1,970 of record JBBSJE010000181.1, on the reverse strand, counting down.
TGGATGCGCACGCCGAACACCTCAACAGTTTGGACAAAGAATTGGGCAATTTGCCCGAGGCCAGCGCGGCGGCTCAAGCGGTGTGCTCGAAGCCCCAGCTGCCCGGCACAGGCAGTCATCCGTTGATGCATCAGGCGCAAGCCCGCATCGCCGCCGCCGCGATGGCGTGCGATTTGGCGCGCGTCGTGACCATTCAGGACACGCAGTACGACTCACCCAATTTCAATTGGCTGGGGGTGCGCTTGCCACAGCGCTGGCATTTGGCCGTGCACGATCGCAACCCCACATCCGAGCTGCAAAAGGGCTTTGCCTGGTACGCCTCGGCGTTCAAAGACATCCTTGATGCCATGGACGCTATCCCCGAGGGCGACGGCACGATGCTGGACAACTCGCTGGTGGTTTGGATCACCGAATACGGCGATGGGGCTAGCCACGCCACCAACGGCATTCCCGTGGTGTGGGCGGGCGGCTTGGGTGGTGCGGTTAAGATGAATAGGTTCTTGAATTTCGCTCCAGGCACCACATCAACCAACCGTATGTTCGTTACGATCATGAAGTTGTTTGGGATGCCCGACGACAGCTTCGGTGTGGGCTCCCGCTCGTCGGGCACTTTGCCCAGCGTGGTTTAAGGCCACTAGGGGACGCCGTTGGGCGTGGCGGTGGCCGGGAAGGGGCCAAAGCTGCGGTCTTTGCGCTTGAGGAAGCTATACAGCGGCGGATCCGAAAGCCCGGGGATCGTGGCGGTGACCCATTCGTAGCCCAAGCTGTTCCAATACGCGGCGTTGTCTTGGGCGGTTGCGTGCAGCCGGTAGTGATGCGTGATGAGCGTGGGATTGCGCGAAACCATATAGGCATCCGAGCCCCACTTCTGATGTCCAGGCCGCTGTGACACCGTCATGCTGGGATCGTGGGCGATGTGTTCGTCGACTAAGCCAAACACATCGTAGGCGGCAATGCCCGAATAATACGGAATCACGCCTGCGCCACCCACAGTCATCAGATCGTCGGGCTTGGCGTGCTGGGCGAACCACCGGCCTACAGGGATTCGCTCGTCGGCATAGTGCTTCAGGTAGCCGGGGGTGTCGATGCCGCGATCGGCGCCGATGATGGTAAGGCCGTGATAGGCCACCTTCGCGTTGCCGGCAGCGAAAGCCAAAAGCAAAACGGCCGCAGCGGCCACACGCAGTGCGAGCGGAATGTAGCCTTGTAAGCGGCGATTTAGGATGCGCAAGGATTCTTGCAGCATGAGCGCCGCCAACGGAACCACCGGCAACACAAAGCGGTAAAGCCCCATGAAGTCGCCACCCACTTTTGCGGTGTACGCGGCGAAGGTTGTAATCACCAGGGCGCCGAAACAAAACAAGCGTTGTCGCCGCACATCCGCTCGTGCGGGCCACCCCGCAACTACCACCGCTGCCAGAAAGTACGCCATATGGTCTTCAGCGAAGCGACGAAGATAGTAAAGCCCCCACGCCAATGCTCCGGCGCCCCCTGAGCTTTTCACATAGTACGTGTTCGGAAAGGGCCAGCCGAAATACCACCAGCGCCAAGCAAAGTAGGGTCCGAACAAGGCCACGAACGCCAACGGCCACAGCAGCTCTTGCCGCGTGGGTCGCTGCTCGACCTCCGGGTTTGATTTTCAGCCCAAGCGAGTCCTTGCGTCCGCCGGGGGTGCCGCGCATCTTGTCGGAATGTCTGGCTTTGTCCGCAAGGTTCCCAACGGCGACGACCGCGAGCGGCTGACCTGCTCCGATTGCGGCTTCGTGGCCTATGAAAACCCCAAGATCGTCGTCGGCAGCGTGGTCGATGTCGATGGCCGGATCATGCTTTGCCGCCGCGCGATCGAGCCGCGCCGGGGCTACTGGACCCTGCCTGCCGGCTATATGGAAATGGCCGAGACGGTCGAGGAGGGCGCCCGCCGCGAGGCCTGGGAAGAAGCCCGCGCCCGGATCGCGCTGGAAGGCGTGCTG
>JBBSJE010000180.1:0-13235 GCA_038257535.1 Polyangia bacterium | reverse complement strand
TAGCGGCTGACGTTGTCGGGGCCCACCTGCAAAATCGTGGCGTCATTGTCCAATCCAGCAGACAGTGGTTCGCGCGGAAAATCGCGGCCCGGTGCGCTGAGGTCGCCCAACAGATCGCGTACGCTCATGTTGTATTCGTGGCGCGTCAGCAGGCGCAACGGCGCCGCCGGAACGGGCGCACACTGAGGCGTGGGGGGGTCGGGAAAGTCCGGTGGCTTGTCATTAGTTGGGCCAGCGTCGCTGCACGCGCCCAAGGCCACGGCCGCACCCCAAGCGGCAAAGGCCAGCAAAGATGTGCGCCCGAACCGAAGACGCGCAGCGGGCGTAGGCGCAAGCATGAGGAACCTCAGTCTACAATCAAATCCGCCGCGAACCAACGCCCGCTGTGGGGACACAGGGGAGCCAAGGAAACGCGGTGCGCCAAGGGTTTGGACCCAAGGCCCTGGGACTCTAGCCTGGATAGAGACACCTTTATGGCCGGAGGCACTGTCGAACACGACGCCCTGGCGGCAAACGGGCACGAAACATTGAGATTCACGAGCGTAGCGACAACCGGGAGTGGAACCGCCGCGAGGCAAGGAAGGGGGAGCAGCCGCCGCTAACAATGGTAGGGGCCGCCTTGGCCGTGGACGAGGTCTTCCAAGGCGCAGCGGATTGGGTACGAGAAAAGGACGTTGTGAAGTTGTTGCGCACGTCGTCCTCGGTTGTGGACTGCGAAACCACCAACACTGAGGTATTGTTTTGGGTGGCCCGCGGTGTGGGCGTGGTCCAGTTCGAGTCGTTCGTCGATGGTATCGGTAAGCCTGTACTTAACGAGTTGATCTCTACCAACGTGGTCACGCTGCCATAAGCGAGGCGGGATGCGCCTCGCCGTGAGCAACGAGCGCCCTGCCCAACCATAGTGAGCGGGCCAGCACACCAAGGGCCACTCCTAACAAAAACGCCGTCAGCCCTTCTTAAGGACCGACGGCGTTTCCGATCTATCGGACTACGCGAAGCTTAGTAGTCTTCTTGCGTCATCATCGCGCCTTCGCTGATCGGCGCTGTGACGCCGCCCATCACCGCCATGGCTGCGGCGGCTTCTTCGGGCTCGTCCACCCGCATGGTCAGACGCTTGTAAGCGCCCAAGCCGGTGCCGGCTGGAATCAGACGACCCATGATGACGTTCTCCTTGAGCCCGCGCAGGTAGTCGACCTTTCCGTTGACGGCCGCCTCGGTAAGCACCTTGGTGGTCTCTTGGAAAGACGACGCTGAGATGAAGCTCTCGGTGGAGAGCGATGCCTTGGTGATGCCCAACAGCAAGGGCTCGGCCTGTGCCGGGCGCCCCCCCTTGGCCAACACGCGCTCGTTCTCCTCGATGAACGCCCACTTTTCCACGTGTTCATCCGACAAGAAGTTGGTGTCACCCACTTCCGAGATGCGCACGCGACGAAGCATTTGCCGCACGATCGCTTCGATGTGCTTGTCGTTGATCTTCACGCCTTGCAGACGGTAAACCTCTTGGATCTCGTCCACCAAGAACTTGGCCAGAGGCTTTTCACCTAGCACGCGCAAGATGTCGTGCGGGTTGGCAGCGCCGTCCATCAAAGGCTCGCCGGCCTGCACCTTGTCGCCTTCACGCACCGACAAGTGCTTGCCTTTGGAGATCAAGTACTCCTTGGCGTCGCCGTGCTCGGGCGTGATGACAACTTTGCGCTTGCCTTTGGTGTCTTTGCCAAAGGAAACCACCCCGTCGACTTCTGTGACCACCGCGTGCTCTTTGGGCTTGCGGGCCTCGAAGAGTTCAGCAACGCGCGGCAAGCCGCCCGTGATGTCCTTCGTCTTCGTGGTTTCGCGAGGAATACGCGCGATGATGTCGCCCGCTTCCACATGGTCGCCTTCTGTGACCGCGATGGTGGCACCCACCGGCAAGAAGTAGCGCGCTTGGTTGTCAGAGCCCACAATCTGCTTCGTTGAACCGCCATCGTCTTTGATGGAGATACGTGGACGCAGATCCGGATCTTTCGATTCCGTAATGCTCTTACGCGACAAGCCCGTCACTTCGTCGAGTTGCTCGGTCATGGTGACACCGTCGATGACGTCGCCGAACTTAATGGCGCCGCCCACTTCAGTCAAAATGGGCACCGAGAACGGATCCCATTCAGCCAGCAGCTGGCCAGCCTTCACGCGGTCGCCTTCGTTAAAGTACAAGCGCGAGCCGTAGGTCAAAGCGTAGCGTTCACGCTCACGACCGGTTTCGTCTTGAACCACGATTTCGCCGTGGCGGTTCATAACGATGAACTCTTTGTTACGTGGAGCAAGACCTGTGTTCTCGATGCGAACCACACCGTCGTAACGTGCTTCAAGCTGAGATTGTTCCGTACGCACCTGACCAACACCACCGATGTGGAAGGTACGCATGGTGAGCTGGGTGCCCGGTTCACCAATGGACTGCGCGGCGATAACACCAACCGCTTCACCCACGTTGACCATGTAACCACGAGCCAGATCGCGGCCGTAGCACAAGGCGCAGGTGCCTCGGCGAGTTTCGCAGGTCAGAACCGAGCGGATTTTGACCTTGTCGATGCCCGCGTCTTCAACAATACGAACTTTTTCTTCGGCGATTTCTTCACCCGCCTGCACCAGAACTTCGCCGGTATAAGGATCGAAGATGTCTTCGGAAGACACACGACCCAAGATGCGGTCGCCCAGCTTCTCGATGATCTCGCCGCCTTCAACCAGCGCCGTTAGCTCAACGCCATCCAACGTACCGCAGTCCTTTTCACCCACGATGCAATCTTGGGCAACGTCAACCAAACGACGGGTTAGGTAACCTGAGTTTGCGGTCTTGAGCGCCGTATCGGCCAAGCCCTTACGAGCGCCGTGGGTCGAGATGAAGTACTCGAGAACGGACAGACCTTCACGGAAGTTCGTGGTGATGGGTCGCTCGATGATTTCGCCCGAAGGCTTTGCCATCAAACCACGCATGCCGGCCAGCTGACGAATCTGCTGTGCCGAACCACGGGCGCCCGAGTCGGCCATGATGTAGATGGGGTTGAACGAAGGCGTTTGCTTCTTCTCCCCAGTCTTCAAGTTGGTGGCTTCCTCGAAACCGATCTCTCGCATCATTTCTTCTGCGATTTGCTCGGCCACCTGGGCCCAGATGTCGACCACCTTGTTGTAGCGCTCGCCGTCGGTGATCAAACCTTCGGTGTACTGATCCTCGATTTCTCGAACTTCAGTTTGCGCCTGCTCAAGCAGGGGCACCTTCTTGGCGGGAATTAGCAAGTCAGATACGCACACCGAAGCGCCCGACTTGGTGGCGTTGGTGTAACCCAACGAACGCAGGCGGTCGGCCAACAGAACGGTTTCCTTTTGGCCGAAAGCGCGGTAGCAGGCGTCGATCAAGTCGCCAAGTTGCTTTTTACCCATCACGCGGTTGACCAGCTTGAACGGCAAGCCAGGCGGAATCGCATCGTAAAGCATGGTGCGACCGACCGTGGTCAGTTCGATCTTGCCAGCGATGCGCACCTTGATGGCGGCCTGCAAATGCAGCTCGCCGTGGTCGTAGGCCGCGCGCACTTCGTCTGTTGACGAATAAACGCCGCGCGTTTGCTCTTCCAAAGACGGGCCCGGATCCCGGTACTCGCCCTTTGAGTAGAAACGCTCGCGCGTCATGTAGTAAAGACCCAGCACGATGTCCTGCGAAGGCAGGATGATCGGACGGCCGTTCGCAGGGCTAAGGATGTTGTTCGTGGACATCATCAGCACGCGGGCCTCCATTTGGGCCTCGAGTGACAATGGCACGTGAACAGCCATCTGGTCGCCGTCAAAGTCGGCGTTGAAGGCTGCGCACACCAGCGGGTGAAGCTGAATGGCTTTGCCTTCGATCAACAACGGCTCGAACGCCTGAATGCCCAAGCGGTGCAGCGTGGGCGCACGGTTGAGGAGAATCGGGTGCTCTTTGATGACCTCTTCAAGGATGTCCCAAACTTCGGGCTTTTCCTTTTCAACCATCTTCTTGGCGCTCTTGATGGTGGTCACCAAGCCGCGCTCTTCGAGCTTGTTGTAGATAAACGGCTTGAACAGCTCAAGCGCCATCTTCTTGGGCAAACCGCACTGGTGAAGGCGCAATTCGGGACCCACAACGATAACCGAGCGGCCCGAATAATCGACGCGCTTACCCAGCAAGTTTTGGCGGAAGCGGCCCTGCTTGCCCTTGAGCATATCGGACAGCGACTTGAGCGGACGCTTGTTGGGGCCCGTGATGGTCTTGCCACGGCGGCCGTTGTCGAAAAGCGCATCCACCGCTTCTTGAAGCATGCGCTTCTCGTTGCGGATGATGATCTCGGGAGCATTCAACTCTTGCAGCCGCTTGAGGCGGTTGTTGCGGTTGATCACGCGACGGTAAAGATCGTTCAGATCGCTGGTGGCAAAGCGACCGCCGTCCAAAGGAACCAACGGACGCAGATCGGGTGGAATCACCGGAACCACTTCCAGCATCATCCACTCGGGGTTGTTGCCAGAGTCGCGGAAGGCATCAGCCACCTTCAGGCGCTTGGCGATCTTCTTGCGCTTGGCTTCGCTTGTGGCTTCGCGCATTTCGATGCGCAGCGAATCGGACAAGCTGTCGATGTCCATGCCCTTGAGCATGTCGCGCACAGATTCCGCACCCATGCCGGCCACGAAGCCGTCTTCACCAAATTGCTCGATCGCCTTGAGGTATCGCTCTTCGGTTAGCAGCTCGCCCACGGCAAGACCGCTTTGCTTCGGATCGATCACAACGTACGACTCAGAATAAAGAACCTTTTCCAGATCCTTGAGGCTGATGTCGACCAGCGTTCCAATGCGCGAGGGCAATGACTTGAGGAACCAAATGTGCGCCACCGGCGTGGCCAAGTTGATGTGACCCAGGCGCTCACGGCGAACCTTGGCCTGGATCACTTCAACGCCGCACTTTTCGCACACAACACCGCGGTGTTTCATGCGCTTGTACTTGCCGCAAAGGCATTCGTAGTCTTTGACTGGGCCAAAGATTTTGCAGCAGAACAAGCCGTCGCGTTCAGGCTTGAAGGTACGATAGTTGATCGTTTCAGGCTTCTTCACCTCGCCGTGCGACCACTCGCGGATGCGTTCTGGTGAAGCGAGTGAAATCCGAATCGCCGAGAACGAAAGGGGATCTTTCGGCTTCTCGAAGAAATTGAAGATGTCTTTCATGGTCATATTTGCAAGCTCTCCGATTTCGGGTGCGGTTCAGGTTCCGTTATTCGCCGCCCACGGCGCTTTCAGCGGCTGCCGTTGCGGCGGCTTTGGCGGCCACCTCGCGGGCAATGAGTTCAACCGTTGATTCCTGCTTGCGAGGCGCACCAGGATCTTCGATGAGCTCCACGTTCAAGCACAGCGACTGCAACTCTTTGAGCAACACGTTGAACGACTCGGGCAAACCCGGCTCCAACGATTGCTCGCCTTTGACGATCGCTTCGTACATGCGGGTACGACCAACCACGTCGTCGGATTTGACGGTGAGGAACTCCTGCAAGCAGTAGGCAGCGCCGTAAGCTTCCATCGCCCACACTTCCATCTCTCCCAACCGCTGACCACCGAATTGGGCTTTGCCACCCAAAGGTTGCTGCGTGACCAACGAGTAAGGCCCAATGGACCGCGCGTGGATCTTGTCGTCAACCAAGTGGTGCAACTTCAGCATGTACATCACGCCCACGGTCACATCGTGATCGAAGGGGTCGCCGGTTTTGCCGTCGAACAAGATGCTCTGGCCGGTTCGGGGCAAGCCCGCCTCGTCCAACAGCACCGTGATGTCGTGCTCTTTCGCGCCGTCGAACACCGGCGTGGCCAAGTGAATGCCTTCGCGTACAGAGAAAGCCCACTTTTTCAGGTCATCATCAGGCAATGATTTGATCAACGCCTGGTGATCCGGCTCGGTGTAGATGCGAGACAGCTTGGCTCGCAATGCGTCGCCTGACCACTCGCGCTCAATGTGCTCAGAAATCTGGTTGCCCAGCTCCAAAGCCGCCCAGCCCATGTGGGTTTCAAGGATCTGCCCCACGTTCATACGCGAAGGCACACCCAGGGGGTTCAGCACGATGTCAACCGGCGTTCCGTCGGGCAGGTACGGCATGTCCTCTTCAGGAAGGATGCGCGACACAACACCCTTGTTGCCGTGGCGACCAGCCATCTTGTCGCCCACCGACAGCTTGCGCTTGATGGCCATGTAGACCTTGACCATCTTGATCACGCCGGGTGGCAGTTCGTCACCCTTGGTGAGCTTGCTGATCTTCTCTTTGTAGTTTTCGTCGATGCGAAGAACGTCTTCGTCAAGGCTCTTGGCCAAGATCTGAAGCTGCTCGCTGACGTCCCCACCTTCGATTTGAATTTCAGCCCAGTGTCGGGGTGGAATGGCGTCAAGCGTGTTGTTGTCCAAGGCCTGGCCCTTGGTGGCCAAAACGTTGCCCTTTTCATCGACAAGCTTCACCGCCGTGCTCTTGCCCACCAACAAGGTGCGCATGCGTCCGTGGTAGTGCTCGGTGATGATCCGAACTTCGTCGCGCTGATCGGCCAGCAGCTTGTCCTTCTCGGCGTCTTCGATGCTCTTGGCGCGTTCGTCTTTTTCGGTGCCTTTGCGGGCAAAGACGCGGGCGCCAATGACGATGCCTTGAACCCCTGGAGGCACGCGCAACGAGGTGTCGCGAACGTCGCCGGCTTTTTCGCCGAAGATGGCGCGCAGCAACTTCTCTTCAGGAGATAGCTGCGTTTCACCTTTGGGCGTGATCTTCCCGACAAGAATGTCGCCGGCTTTGACTTCGGCGCCCACGCGCACGATGCCGGATTCATCGAGGTCTTTGAGAGCTTCTTCGCCCACGTTGGGGATGTCGCCCGTGATTTCCTCTTTGCCGAGCTTCGTATCACGCGCCACACACTCGAACTCTTCGATGTGAATGGATGTGAACTTGTCGCGCTTAACCACCTTCTCGGACACCAAGATGGAGTCTTCGAAGTTGTAGCCGCCCCATGGCATAAAGGCCACGAGCACGTTTTCACCCAAGGCCAACTCACCGCGCTCGGTGGCAGGACCATCGGCTATTACGTCACCCTTCTTCACCCAATCGCCCTTTTGCACGATGGGCTTTTGGTTGAAGCAGGTGTTCTGGTTGGAGCGCTGGAACTTGTTCAGCGTGTAGATGTCGGGCTTGGCGGCCATATGGTCGCGGGTGTCCGATTCGGCTGGGCGCACCACGATGCGGGTTGCATCAACCGATTCCACGATGCCATCACGGCGAGCCACTGTGGTAACGCCCGAATCGCGCGCCACGATGCCTTCCATGCCCGTGCCCACCAAAGGCGCGTGCGTGCGAATGACAGGCACAGCCTGCCGTTGCATGTTCGATCCCATCAGCGCGCGGTTGGCGTCGTCGTTTTCCAAGAAGGGAATGAGCGAGGCCGCCACAGACACCAACTGGTTTGGCGACACGTCCATCAAGGTCACGTCCTCGCGGCGTGACATCATGAACTCACCATTGTGGCGTGAAGACACCAGCTCTTCGCCCAAGGTCTTTTCCTTGGTGATCGGCGTGTTGCACTGAGCGATGTAGTGCCCTTCTTCCTGCAACGCAGAGAAGAATTGCACCTCGTCACTCACGGTGCCGTCGCCAATCTTCCGGTAAGGCGTCTCAACGAACCCGAACTCGTTCACACGAGCGTAGGTGGACAAAGACGCAATCAGACCGATGTTTGGACCTTCAGGGGTCTCAATCGGGCAGATACGACCGTAGTGGGTGGTGTGCACGTCGCGCACCTCGAAGCCGGCTCGTTCACGGGTCAAACCGCCTGGCCCCAGGGCCGAAAGCCGACGCTTGTGCGTGACTTCCGACAGCGGGTTGGTCTGATCCATAAATTGCGACAGCTGCGAAGAGCCGAAGTACTCCTTGACCACCGCCGACACGGGCTTGGCATTGATCAAGTCGTGCGGCATCAGCGTCTCAATTTCTTGCGACATGCTCATGCGCTCTTTGATCGCGCGCTCCATACGAACCAAACCAATGCGGTATTGGTTCTCCATGAGCTCGCCCACCGCGCGCACGCGGCGGTTGCCCAAGTGATCGATGTCGTCGATCTGGCCTTTGCCGTTCTTTAGATCAATCAGGTAGCGAACCGACTCCAAAATGTCGCGCTTTGTAAGCACGGCGTTCTCAAGCGATTCGTCCAGCTTAAACTTGTAGTTCAACTTCAAGCGACCCACCTTTGACAGGTCGTAGCGCTCAGGGTTGAAGAACAGGTTGTTGAAAAGGTTTTGAGCGGTTTCCAGCGTGGGGGGATCGCCCGGGCGCAAGCGGCGGTAGATCTCCAGCACAGCCTCTTCCGTGGTCTGAAGCTTGTCGGCGATCAGCGTGTCACGCAGGTATGAACCCACGTTCAAGTTGTCGATGAACAACACCTTGAAATCGGCAATGCCGTGCTCGCGCAGCTCATCCAGCTTCGACTCGGTGATCTCTTCATTGCATTGAAGCAGAACTTCGCCGGTGTTCTCATCGATAACGTCGTGAGCGGCAACCTTGCCCACCACTTCAGCGACTTCAACAGACAAGCTGGTGACCTTTGAGTCTTGCAGCTTCTTGATCGCCATCTTGGTGAACTTGCGGTTCTTCTTCACCAGGATTTCGCGCGACTCAGGGTGGCGAATGTCTCGCGTGGCGCGTTGGCCTGGAAGCAGATCGAATTCCAACGACTTTGCGAACTTCTTCCCCTCTTCAAGGAAGATCGTTTCGGTGTCGTAGTAGTAGTTCAGGAGCTCTTCGGTGGTGTAACCCAAAGCGCGCAACAACACGGTGGCGTGCAGTTTGCGGCGACGGTCGATACGTACGTAAAGAATGTCCTTCGGGTCAAACTCGAAATCCAGCCATGAACCGCGGTAGGGGATCACGCGGCATGAGTAGAGCAGCTTGCCAGAGGAATGGGTTTTGCCCTTGTCGTGATCGTAGAACACGCCGGGGCTGCGGTGCAGCTGGCTGACAACCACGCGCTCGGTGCCGTTGATGATGAAGGTGCCGTTTTCGGTCATCAGCGGAATTTCACCGAAGAAAACCTCTTGCTCCTTCACGTCACGAATCGACTGGACGCCGGTTTCGTCGTTGTTGTCCCACACCACCAGGCGAACAGTCACCTTGATGGGAGCGGCGAAGGTCATGCCGCGCTGGCGGCACTCGTCAACGTCGTACTTGGGGCGATCGAGCATGTAGCTGACAAACTCGATCGAAGAGGTTTCCGAAAAGTCTTTGATCGGAAACACGCTCTTGAACACCCCTTGCAGACCAATGTCCGCGCGCTGTTCAGGGGGTATATCGATCTGAAGAAACTTGTCGTAACTCTGCTTCTGAATTTCGATCAGGTTCGGAATGTCGATGATCTTCCGAATCTTGGCGAAGCTCTTGCGCGCGCGGAAATTGTTCTGGATCTGAGACGCCATTGATTCTCCCCTATTCAACGCTCAAAAGGCCGACAGTCGACAGTCCTACCCCCAAGGCGTAATGGCCTGGGGGTGAACTGACGACCAGCGGCTGTATCGACGGGTTTGCCGTCAAGTCGAGATTTCGCAATCGACGGGATTACTTGATCTCGATCTTGGCGCCAGCTTCTTCGAGCTTCTTTTTGATAGACTGGGCTTCGTCCTTGGACACGCCCTCTTTGACTGCCTTCGGGGCGCCGTCAACCAGGTCCTTGGCCTCTTTCAGGCCCAGGCTGGTGACTTCGCGAACGGCCTTGATGACGCCGATCTTGTTCCCACCCGCCTCGGCCAAGATGACCGAGAACTCAGTTTGCTCAGCGGCGGCTGCAGCGGCTTCGCCACCACCAGCAGATGCCACGCCGGCAATGGCAACGGGAGCTGCCGAGACGCCCCATTTACCTTCCAGCTCCTTGGTCAGGGCTGCGAGGTCCATAACGGACATCTGCGAGAGAAAATCAACGACTTGTTCCTTGGTCACGTCGGCCATTTTAGAGATCTCCTTCTAACTTTCTAATTGCTTGTTGAATCTTTGCTGCTCGTCGGCCCAGTGAGGCTTAATTGCGTGGGCTTCAAAGCCTCTTTGATCGTTCTGGGTTCTTATTTTTGCGCGTCTTCACGCGCCTTGAGCAGGTAAACAAAGTTTTGCGGTGCCGCGTTCAAAAGCCGCATGAATGTTTGCGGCACGGCGTTGAGCGTCGCCAAGAACATGGCGCGCATCTCATCTTTTCCGGGCATCTTGGACAGCATCTCGACGCCCTTGGCATCCAATGCCTGGCCTTCGACATAGCCGCCCTTGATCTTCACCTTCTCTTCGGTTTTGGCGAATTTGGCCAAAACCTTGGCTGGAGCGGCGGCGTCCTCAAATGAGTACGCGATCGCGGTGGGGCCCCGGAGCATGGGTTTGATGGACGTCATTGCCGTGTCTTTCACAGCCAAGCCCAAAAGCTTGTTTTTGACGACCTTGTATTCACAGCCAGCCTGACGGAACTCGTTCCGAAGGGCGGTGTCCTTATCGACGGTCAAACCCCGGAAATCGGCAATAACCAAGCTGTGGGCCTTGGCAAGGCTTTCCTTCAGGGCGACGACGGCATCTACTTTTGCGCTGCGTTCCACTTTAATGCTCCTCTATCGTACTGTTAGCGGGCTGCTTCCAGCTCCGCCACCAGCGGCGCCGTGTCCAAGCGGAGGCCCGGACCCATCGTCGTCGACAGACTGACCGATTTAACGTATGCGCCCTTCGCTGTCGAGGGCTTCAAACGCATCAACGTCTCTAAAAGGGCCTTTGCGTTCTCGCGGAGCTTCTCCGGTCCGAACGAAACCTTGCCAATTCGAGAGTGAACGATGCCCGCTTTTTCAACGCGGAACTCAACGCGGCCAGCTTTCAGCTCGCGCACGGCCTTGGCCACATCGGCGGTCACAGTGCCCACTTTGGGGTTTGGCATCAAGCCCTTGGGACCCAAAACCCGGCCCAAACGCCCAACCAGGCCCATCATGTCGGGTGTCGCGACCAAAGAGTCGAAGTCGGTCCAGTTTTCTTTTTGGATCTTCTCGACCAGTTCGTCAGCGCCCACGAAGTCTGCGCCTGCGTCCTGAGCCTCTTTGACCTTGTCGCCTTTGGCAATGACAACAACGCGAAGCGTCTTTCCGGTGCCGTGGGGCAAAACCACCGCGCCGCGAACCATCTGGTCGGCATGCTTGGGGTCAACACCCAGGCGAACCGCGATGTCCACGCTTTCGTCGAACTTGGCTACCTTGGTGGCTGGCAGCAACGCGCACGCTTCATCGAGCGTGTAGCGCTTGCCCGGCTCTACCTTCTTGGCAGCTTCTTTAAACTTTTTTCCCTGACTGGCCATGTGCTTCCTACTTCCAATAGTGGTTTTTCAATCTCCGGTCTTTCTGGCATTCCACCGGAGACAAACGAGCGACTCTGCTTAGCCTTCTACTTAGCCTTCGATGTCCACGCCCATCGACTTGGCGGTGCCCGCGATGGTTCGCATGGCGGCCTCAATGTTTACGGTGTTCAGATCGGTCAGCTTGGTCTTGGCAATCTCTTCAAGCTGCTTCTTGGTGATCTTGGCGACCTTGATCTTGTTGGGCTCTTTCGATCCCGATCCAGGCTTCTTGGCGGTTGGCAAACCAGCGGCCTTCTTGATCAACACGGCCGCCGGAGGCGTCTTCGTGATGAAGGTGAAGGACCTATCGCTGTAAACCGTGATCACGACGGGAATCGTGAGGTCTTCTTTGGCTTGGGCCTGCGTTTTGGCATTGAACTGCTTGCAGAACTCCATGATGTTCACACCGTGTTGGCCCAAAGCGGGACCAATCGGTGGAGCCGGGTTTGCCTTCCCGGCGGGAATCTGCAACTTGATGTAACCGTTGACCTTCTTCATAGCTAATTCACCAGTCCGGAATGTCCGGGTTCGCTAACCTGTTTTTTCAACTTGTCGGAACTCCAGTTCAACTGGCGTTGCGCGACCAAAGATCGAGAGGTTCACCCGAACCTTCTCTTTGTCTGACTTAACTTCGATGATTTCGCCCGAGAAATTCGCGAATGGCCCTTCCGTCACGCGTACGGTCTCGCCTTCATCGAAAGAAACCCGCTGTTTGGCTTTGGGGGATCCCTCGGCCAACATTTGAATCTCGCTTTCCTTCACAGGCTGCGGATTGGTGCCGCCTAGAAACCCGGTGATTTTGGGCGTGTTCTTCACCAGGTGGAAGGTCTCCTGGTCCATGTCCATTTGCACGAACATGTAGCCGGGGAAGAATTTCCGCGTGGTGGAGCGCTTTTGGCCTTTCACCAACTCAACAACCGTATCGGTGGGGATCAACACGTCGCCAAAACGTGTGTCCATGCCCGCTTGGCGCACGCGGTCCATCAACGAGAGTTTGGCCTTGTTCTCGTGTCCGGAGTAAGTGTGAACCACGTACCACTTCATGGGTGAGCCCTCGATCGCCATCAGCTAAGCACCTTCGTTGTCACAAACGACCACACCGAGTCGATGGCGCTCAACAGCAACGAAGCGATCACCACCGTCACGATAACCACCACAGTTGCTGCCGAGGTTTCTTTGCGCGTAGGCCAAGTTACCTTCTCAAGCTCGTAGAAGATGTTGGAGACGCCGTCGTAGAAGCGATCGCTGCGGTATGCGACGATCGTCGCGATGATCGCAACACCGATGGCGATGGCGTTGACGGTGAGCTGTGGCGGCTTGGCGAAGTAGTTCCACGCCCAGTCGATGCTCAGCGACAACAGCAGCGCCAAAATCAGGGCCGCACAGCCGAAAAAGAAGTGAAGGTATTTGTTGGAGCCCATCGGTCTTATTCGCCTTGTCGTCTAACACTGCAGGGCAGGAGGGACTCGAACCCCCAACATGCGGATTTGGAATCCGCCGCTCTACCAATTAGAGCTACTGCCCTAGAAAAACCCACCCCAGCGTGAAGGCCGAAGCCTTCACAGAAAGGGAAACGCCAAGCGGCGAGGCCAACGGCCCCGCCCAAGACGCTCTTTGCAGAAGTAGGTTTCATATGATCAATCAGACGCGCAGCCTATGAAACAGCCTACGAAACAATCTTCGCCACAACGCCGGCGCCGACCGTGCGGCCACCTTCGCGAATGGCGAACCGCAAGCCTTCTTCGCATGCGATCGGGGTCAGCAACTCCACCTCGATGTGGATGTTGTCGCCAGGCATAACCATCTCAACGCCCTCGGGTAGCGTCACGTTTCCGGTTACGTCCGTG
>JBBSJE010000179.1:0-13240 GCA_038257535.1 Polyangia bacterium | reverse complement strand
GGCCTCTTCGATGTGTTCCATCACGCCACCGATGATGGCTTGTTCACCGTCAGCCACCACATCAACATCCAACTCGATGGCGTCATCAAGGAACTGATCGACCAGAATCGGCGCGTCTTCATCGCCCCCGCCGCCGCCTGAAGCCAGCGATTCACGGCGCGAAGCCTCCATGGCCTTGCCAACGAAGTGTTCCAGCCCGCTGGCGTCGTAAACGATCTCCATCGCGCGGCCGCCCAACACGTATGACGGACGCACCATCACGGGGTATCCGATGCGATCGGCAATGGCGCGGGCCTCAGCCAATCCATGCGCCGTGCCCCAGACGGGCGACTTGAGCCCCAATTTGTTTACCAATTCACCAAAACGCTGCCGATCTTCGGCGCGGTCGATGGCGTCGGCGCTGGTGCCCAGCAAGTTGATGCCGGCCTTTTGGAGCGGAACCGCCAAGCGCAGCGGGGTTTGGCCACCGAACTGCACGATCACGCCCTCGGGCTTTTCCACACGCAAGATCTCAAGCACGTCTTCGCGGGTCAGTGGCTCGAAATACAATCGATCCGCAGTGTCATAGTCGGTGGAAACCGTTTCTGGGTTGCAGTTGACCATGATCACTTCGCAGTTTTCGGCGCGCAGGGCCTGCACCGCGTGTACGCAGCAGTAGTCAAATTCAATGCCTTGGCCAATGCGGTTGGGTCCGCCGCCCAAGATCATGATTTTGCGCTTTTGCGTGGGCTCGGATTCGCTTTCAGGGGCTGTTCCTGAGGCCGGGGAGGCGATCGCCCCGGTTTCGTACGACGAATACATATAAGGCGTGTGCGCTTCAAATTCGGCGGCGCAGGTATCAACCCGCTTGTACACGGGTTCAACGTTGTGCTGCTTGCGCGCCTGCCACACCTGATCTTCGGTGGTGCCCGTAAGCTTTGCCAATCGGCGGTCGGCAAGGCCTGCCCGTTTGGCACGCCACAAAGCGGCGGGCTCGTTCAGAAGCTTTGCGCCTTTGCCGCGCACCGATTCTTCCTCCGCCAGCACCTCGGAAATCTGGGTGAGGAACCAAGGGTCGATCGCGGTGAGCTGATGGGCTTCATCCACTGATAGCCCCAAGCGCATGGCTTCCGCCAGCAGCCACAGCCTATCGGGGCCCATGGTGGAGATCAGTCGCTTGAGCTCTTCAAGCGAGGGCATGGGTTCATTGTCTTTGCTGTAATCAAAGCCCCAGCGCCCAGTTTCAAGTGAACGCAAAGCCTTGCCCAACGACTCTTTAAAAGTGCGCCCCATGGCCATCACTTCGCCCACCGATTTCATCTGGGGGCCCAAGGTGGTATCGGCACCTGGGAACTTCTCGAACGCAAACCGTGGGATTTTTGTCACCACGTAGTCGATAGAGGGCTCAAAGCAGGCGGGCGTTTCGCGTGTAATGTCGTTGGTGATCTCATCCAGGGTGTAGCCCACGGCCAGCTTGGTGGCGATCTTGGCAATCGGAAACCCGGTGGCCTTCGACGCCAACGCCGAGCTGCGCGACACGCGCGGGTTCATCTCGATCACGATCATCTCGCCGGTGCGTGGATTGATCGCGTACTGGATGTTGGATCCGCCGGTTTCAACACCAATCTCGCGAATCACGGCCAGCGAGGCGTCACGCATCGCTTGGTATTCTTTGTCCGTAAGGGTCATGGCAGGCGCGATGGTGATGGAATCGCCTGTGTGCACACCCATCGGATCCAAATTCTCGATGCTGCAGATGATAATGGCGTTGTCCTTGGTGTCGCGGACAACCTCCATCTCGTATTCTTTCCAACCCAACAAAGACTGTTCAACCAGAACTTCGCTGCGTGGGCTTTCCTGCAAACCAAACAGCAGCTTGGAGTCAAACTCCTCGGCGTTCCAGGCAATCGCGGCGCCTGACCCGCCCAGGGTGAACGAGGGCCGCAGAATCATTGGGTAGGCCTCGCCCGAGGCCTCGGAAATTTCGCGCTGAATGGCGCGGCCTTCTTCCAAGGTGCGCGCGTAGCCCGAGCGCGCGCTGGTGAGGCCAATTTTCGACATGGCGGCCTTGAACAGCCCGCGGTCTTCCGCCTTTTCAATGGCGGGTATCTGCGCGCCAATCAGCTGCACGCCGTACTTTTCCAGCACGCCTTCCTTGGCCAAGGCCAAAGCCAGATTCAAAGCGGTTTGTCCGCCGAGCGTTGGCAACAAAGCGTCGGGGCGCTCTCGGTCGATGATCTTGGTGAGCACTTCAACCGTCAGCGGCTCGATGTAGGTTCGGTCCGCCAGTTCCGGGTCGGTCATGATGGTGGCTGGGTTGGAATTAACCAGCACCACCCGATACCCTTCTTCACGCAGCGCTTTGGCGCCTTGTGTTCCCGAATAATCAAATTCGCAAGCTTGGCCAATGACGATAGGGCCAGAGCCAATCAGCAACACGGTTTTGAGGTCAGTTCGCTTGGGCATCGAAAGGTTTTTCCAGTGAGATAAGCGGGTTACTTCTTTTGAAACAAGCCGGCCTTGTCTAGTTTGAAGGCCTCGGGCAACTTCTTTTCAACGGCGGCGCGAAATTCGCCTGTGGGCCACTTTAGCTCCACGAACCCTTGAGCAATGCGCTGGCGAAGACGAAGGCTTTCTTCGGTCTCGGAAGCGAACAACGTTAACAAGGCCACGCGGCTAACGGCTTCGTCTTTGTGCCGTAGCAAGGTTTCGCAGGTCATGTAGCGCACGCCTTCGTCCATATCCTCTAGATAGGGAGCCACCAATGCGGAGATGCCGTTGTCTTTCATCTGGCCTAAATGGCTCAGAATCTGAGTTTTTTTGGTGGGATCGCGTTCGTAGCCAGGCTCGTGCCGCGCCAGCACCTCCTTGATGACCTCCAGCTCTTCGTCAGCGGAGCTCGCAATCTGGGAGAGCACACGCAAAGGCCAGGTGACCGAATCGGCGCTTTTTAAGTAGCGGCGAACGGCAGGTAGTGCACTGGCGCCCTTGCTCACGAGGGTGTCGCACACCCACTCTTTTTCCTGCTCGTCCTCGATCGACTTGTCGTATTGGAAGCCAAAGCGGCGCAGCAGGCCGAACAGCGCTTCCTCCGACCCGTCTTGAGCCAAAGTTTCAAGTGCCCGTAGGCGGTCTGGGGATTGAGCGTACTTGTTCAACGCGCGAGAGATGGTTTTCTCTCGCGATTTTTCAGCGCGTTCATCCTTGGACTTAAATATGTCCAGTAGTCCCATGATCTGGGGGCGTTCTATATCATCAAAAACCGCTTCCGGGAGCGAAGATGCAAGATTTCGCTCTGCGTTGTTTTGACAGGAGCAACCCGGGCGCTTGATTGCTGGCGAACCCCTGGTAATGATTGACAGGCCTCCGCGCCCAAGCTGGGTGTGGCCGGGGGGCGCAAGCGCAAACATTCGCCGTGAGGCCTCCGTGGGTGGAAAAGTGATTCAGACTGTGAGCAAGGATCCGTGGCATTCGTACTTGCGGCGCAAGGGTCTAAAGACAACGTCGCAGCGCGAAGCCATCGTTGACGCGTTTCTTGAAAGCAGCGGTCACGTGGGTCTGGAAGATCTGCTGGCGCGCGCGCGTGCAAAAAATCCGGGCGTAGGCCTGGCAACGGTTTACCGCACGGTGAAGCTGCTGGAAGAGGCGGGGCTCGCGGAATCTCGCCAATTTGGTTCCGGCCACACGCTTTACGAAGTGGCGGTTGATGGCGAACATCACGACCACATCATCTGCAAAGAATGTGGCTACGTGGTTGAATTCGAGAACCACGAAATCGAAGCGCTGCAAGACAAGATCGCGCGCCGGAATGGGTTTCAAATTGTGAACCACCGGCACGAATTGTTTGGGCTTTGCGACAAGGCGCGGGGCTTGCCCAACGGCACCTGTCCAGCTGAACGTGCGCGTGCGCGACGCTAGCTGCTTTTCCCCATGGCGCAAACCACAGAGCCCAAGGGCGGTGTGAGCGTTGCTCCGGTGCCCGCGGGCGTGACCGACGAGCCCACACAAACGTTGATCGAGCTGCCGGCGCGGCGGCGCACGCCGGGGCTTCGCATCCAGGTGCTTTTGGGCTTGGCGGTGGTGGCTTTGTTTGCCGTCATCTCCACCGGCGCGTTGTCGTTGTGGGCGGCGGCGGACAGTTTGCGGCAGCAGCGGGAATCTACGGCGGTGGCGCTGGCGGCGGCGGCGTCTTCGGCGATCTCGGCCTCTGTGGATCCCACGCTGGGCTTGCACGCGGAGGCCACCGTGGCGCGCATCTCGCCCCTGGTGCGGCAGCTTTTGGAAGCGGGGCGCCTGGCGGAAGTGTCGGTGCTGGACAACGAAAGAAGGCTGGTGGTGGCGCGCCCCCCTCGTGAGCCCAATGATCAAGATCCCCCCGTGGCGCTGGCCGCGCTGGCCGGCGTGCCTTCGGCCCTGCACTACCGCAAGGGGGCTTCGGGTGTCACGCAGCTGTTGGCCTACGCGCCGGTCATGGCGGCGGGGCAAGTGGTGGGGCTTGTGCGGCTGGTGATCGAAGCGCCGCCGCCGATGATGGGTTTTTTGGCAAAGTCGGGTTCGGTGTTGGCGGCATTGGCTTTGGGCAACGCCATTTTGCTGGTGGCCCTGGGCTACGTGCTGATCACGTCGCTGGTGGTGCGGCCGCTTCGGCAGGTGGAACAAGCCACGGCGGCGTTGGCCAAAGGTGATTTCGGCGCGGCGGTTCCGGTGGACGGCCCGCGCGAGCTCGTGAGCTTGGCCGAATCGTTCAATCGCATGGCCACGTCGCTGGCCATTTCACGCGAGCAGCTCATTCGTACCGAAAAACTGGCGTCGTTGGGACAACTGGCGGCCGGAGTGGCGCACGAAATCGGCAACCCTTTGGCGGCGATCTTGGGTTACGCCGACATCTTGAAACAAGACGCCGAGGATCCCGAAGCGGCGCATCTGGCCGTGTCCGAACGGCAAACAATTGCGGGGCGAATCAAAAGCGAAACCGAACGCATTCACCGCACGATTTCCGACCTGTTGGAATATTCGCGTCCCAGCCGCCAAAACCCGGGGCCCACCGATGTGCTGATGGCCGTGAAGGCGGCGCGCGATTTGGTGGCCCCCATGGGCAGCCGGCTGCGCAACGTTCGAATAGAAATCGAAGGCGAGCAAGACGCGTCGCTGTGGCCGCTGGTTGTGGCTTCGGCGGAGCGGCTCCAACAGGTGTTTGTAAATCTGCTGTTAAATGCGGCCGATGCGATGCAAGGCGAAGGCAAAATCACATTGAGCACGCGGGTGGAGGCAAAGTGGCTGCGCGTGCTGGTCAAGGATTCGGGCCCGGGTGTTCCCGAACACCTGCATCGGCGCATTTTCGATCCGTTTTTCACCACCAAAGAGCCCGGGCAGGGCACGGGCCTGGGGCTTTCGATCTGCCGCTCGATGATCGAATCTTATGAGGGCACTTTAGAACTGCAGGCCCACGCAGAGGGGGCAGGGGGCGCCACGTTTGTGTTGTCGTTGCCGTTGAGCGCCAGCGTCTAGTCGCGGCGGCACTCAAGCGCCAGCACGGTGATGTTGTCAGTGCCGCCGGCTTTGTTGGCTTCTTCAATGAGTCCTGCCACGGCGGCTTCAAGATCGCCGGCTTTGCGCACGGTTTCTCCCATCACTTCTTTGCTGATCATGCCCGAGAGGCCGTCGGAACACAGCAGAAACACATCACCATCGGAGATCTCGTCGGCCCGCACATCCACCTGAACGTTTTCCTTCATGCCCAGCGCGCGTGTGATCACGTTTTTGTGGGGGAAACGCTTTTCTTCTTCATCAGTCATGTCGGGGCGCGCGTCTTTGTAATCTTCCAGCAGCGAGTGGTCGCGGGTGAGCTGAAACACGTCGTTGCCACGCACGCGGTAGCAACGTGAATCGCCCACATGCGCGACGTAAAACTTATCGCCTGTGATTTGCCCCAGCACCACCGTGGTGCCCATGCCCTTGAGCTTGGAATCGTGAGCGGCAGATTCAAAAATCTGCTTGTTGGCGCTTTTGATCGCCACCGAAAGTCGGTTTTCCAAGAACGAAAGGTTTTTGTCCATCTTGTAGGGCCACGTGTTTTCTTCGTCCTTGGTGCGGTCGAAAAATTCCTTCACCACGTCGGCTGCCATTTTGGAGGCCACCTCGCCACAAGCATGGCCGCCCATGCCGTCGGCCACCAAAAACACCTGCTCGTCCTCGATGAGCGAGAAGAAGTCCTCATTGTGGCTTCTCTTGAGCCCAGGATCAGTTTTGGCGGCGTAGCGAATTCGCATCGCCAATTTCATAACACAGCGGACCTTAAGCCGGAATCCCCAGAGATGCTTGAGGGACCTTGCGGCGTTCGCGGGGAGCCTGAGGCGCAATGCCCCCTCCTAAATCCCCAGCCCATTTGACAGCTTCGTACAGAATCACTACTGTACTGAACAAATGTCTTCTGTTCCCCCTCTCTCAGGTCCATCGTTCGCCGTTTTGGCGATCGGAGACGAAGTGCTGCGGGGTGAAATCGTCAACGGCAATGCGGCCTTTTTGTCAGATCGCGCGTTTGCCCTAGGCCTAGTGCCCGGTGAACACACCGTGGTGGCCGACGACCCCGCCATGATGGCCGCCACCCTCAACCGCCTGGCCGCAGCGCACCAGGTGGTGCTCGTGACCGGGGGGCTGGGCCCCACCGAAGACGACCGCACTGTGGATGTGGTGTCGGGCATGCTGGGCGTGCAACCTGAAATCCATCCGCCGTCGCTGCAGGCCATGCAAGCGCGCTTCGAGCGCCACAAGTTTCAGCTGACCCCCAACAACGAACGCCAAGTGCGCGTGCCCCGCGGCAGCGTGCCTTTGCACAACGACGTGGGGCTTGCGCCTGGCTTCCAAGTGCAGCTTGGCTCTGCCTCTGTGTTCTTCATGCCGGGTGTGTCGCGCGAGATGAACCACATCTTTGAAGAGCACGTGGTGCCGCGGCTGCAAGCCACCGCCACGCAAGCCGGGTTGCTGCCCATGCTGGTGCGAACCTGGCATGTCTACGGAATGGGCGAATCGCACATTGACCATCGCCTCACTGGTTTGCTCGCGACTGTGGCCAACGCCAGCTTGCACTACCGGGCGGCGCCCACCGAATGCCATGTGCGGGTGGTGATACGTCATGCGGCCACAGCTGCCGCCGAAGCCCGCGCCAAAGACGATTTGCTGAACATTGAAGCCCAAGTGTACGAACGTTTGGGCAGCGCCGTTTATGGAACGGACCAAGACAGCTTCGCGTTGGTGGTTCAGCGTTTGTTTCGTAGCCATGGAAAAACTTTGGCGTTTGCTGAATCGTGCACCGGAGGCTACGCCGGCCAATTGTTTACGGAAGAGCCGGGCGCCAGCGACGTGTTTGTGGGTTCAGTGGTTAGCTACGCAAACACCATCAAAACCAACGTTCTAGGCGTAAAACCCGAAACTTTGCTGGCCCACGGCGCCGTTAGCGAACTGTGTGCAACCGAAATGGCGCAAGGCGCGCTGCGTGTGTTGGGCGCCGATGTGGCCGTGTCGATCACCGGCATTGCCGGCGATTCCAAAGATGGTTCAAAACCCACCCCCGCCGTTGCCGGCGAAAAGCCCGTGGGCACTGTGTGTTTTGCCGTAGCCATGGCCAGCCACACACGGTGCGAAACCCGCTTGATTTCGGGCGGGCGTGAACGCATTCGCCGCGCGGCCGCCTTTGCGGCGTTGGATCTTGCGCGCAAAGCGCTGGACCAGACGGACGGATGACCTCAAGGGTCCACAAAAAGTTTTAAGAAATTCAACGAACGCAAAAGATCTAAGGAGAGCCCATGGCAACGGTGCAGAAGACAGAAACAAAGAATGGCAAAACCAATGGCACCGCGATGGACAGCATCGTGAGCGAAGCCAGCAAAGACGCACCCTCACCCGTGGTCGCGGTCCCCCGTCCGCGTGACGTGGAAAAAGACAAGGCCATTGATCTGGCCGTGGCTGGCATTGAAAAGCAGTTCGGAAAAGGCAGCATCATGCGCCTGGGCGAAGGCATTGCCGCGCCTGAGGTGAAGGTGGTGTCTACCGGCTCGCTAGGCCTGGACATCGCCCTGGGCGTGGGCGGTTTGCCCAAAGGCCGCATCATCGAGGTGTACGGTCCGGAATCGTCGGGCAAAACCACTTTGGCGCTTCACGTGGTGGCACAGGCGCAAAAGCGAGGGGGCGTATGTGCCTTCGTTGATGCCGAACACGCGTTGGACGTTGGATACGCCCGCAAGTTGGGGGTGCGCACCGATGACCTTTTGGTGTCTCAGCCCGATTACGGCGAGCAGGCGCTGGAAATAGCCGACATGCTCGTGCGCTCCAACGCCGTTGACGTGGTGGTGGTTGACTCCGTCGCAGCCTTGACGCCGCGGGCGGAAATTGAAGGCGAAATGGGTGACTCTCACGTGGGCTTGCAGGCCCGGCTGATGAGCCAAGCCCTGCGCAAGCTCACCGGCAGCATCTCAAAATCAAACACGCTGGTGGTCTTCATCAACCAGATCCGCATGAAGATCGGTGTGATGTTCGGCAGCCCCGAAACCACCACCGGCGGCAACGCGCTGAAGTTTTACGCCAGCGTGCGGCTGGACATTCGGCGCGTGGGCGCCTTGAAAGACGGTGAGAAAGTGGTGGGCAACCGCACCCGCGTGCGCGTGGTGAAGAACAAAATGGCGCCTCCCTTCCGAGAGGTTGAATTCGACATCCTCTACGGCGAGGGCATCAGCCGCGAGGGCGACATCGTCGATTTGGGCGCCGAACTGGGCGTTGTAGACAAAGCTGGCGCCTGGTTCTCTTTCGAGGGCGAACGCATTGGCCAAGGCCGCGAGAACGTAAAAACCTACCTGCGCGAGCACCCCGAAATGGCCAACAGGATCGAAAGCTTGGTGCTGAGCAAGAGTGGCATCAAGCGTGATTTCGGCGAGGTGGCCGCCTCGTCTGCCATTAGCGAGATACCCAAACCTGGGAAGAAGTAGCACCTTCTCCCCTTTACCAGCTTCGTAATGTAAGCGGACCCACTTAAAATGCATCAGCTCTGCCGGACACAACGATGTCAGGAGAAAATAGCCCTCGCTTCGGCTGATTCGAGGCGAGGGCGGGTTGACGCTTGGGCTTCCGTGTGCCGAACAAGGGAAGTTCGTACCGGCGATCGGGGTGTCCGCCGCGTCACGAAATTAAGTCGCAAGGCGTCCCTTCCCATATTACGATCCGATCAATGGCAACAAAGAAGAACGTTCCTGAAGGACCGGTGGAGATCCCCGACCAGCTGGCGATTTTGCCACTGCGCAACGCCGTCCTCTTCCCCGGCTCGATCATCCCCATTGATGTAGGCAGGAAGCGTTCCGTGAAGCTGATCGAGGAATCGATCAGCAAGGAAAAGCCCGTTATCGGCATCATCACCCAGCGGGACGCCCGCACCGAAGATCCGGAACCCGGCGACCTTTATACCGTGGGCTGCGCCGCCCGCATCTTGAAGGTGATCAAACTCGCCAAAGACAACTTCTCGGTGATCCTGCAGGGCGTTTCGCGGATCCGCATGTTGGAGATCAGCGAACAGGATCCTTACATCACCGCCCGCGTGCAGTCGGTTCCCGACCCCACAGAGTCCAACGTTGAACTCGACGCGCTGGTGGCCAATTTGAAAGATGTGGCCAAGCGGGTGATCAAGCTGATGCCCGAGCTGCCCAAAGAGGCCTCCGCTTTGGTTGACAGCGTGACCGATCCGGGCCAACTGGCCGACCTCATCACCTCGAACCTTGATGTGCAAGTGGATGAAAAGCAGGAAGTGCTTGAGATCTTCGACCTGAAAGCGCGGCTCAAGCGCGTGCTTCAGTTCCTGACCCGCCAGCACGAAGTGCTGAAGGTAAGAGAGAAGATCAACACCCAGGTGCAAGAGGAAATGGGCCGCAACCAGCGCGAATACGTTTTGCGCCAGCAGCTCAAAGCCATCAAAGAAGAGCTGGGCGAAATCGACGATTCGGGCGGCGATCTGGATGACTTCCGCGAAAAGGTGTTGGAGGCCAAGATGCCGCCTGACGCCGAGAAAACCGCGCTTAAGCAGCTTGACCGTTTGAAGGTGATGCAGCCGTCTTCGGCTGAGTACACCGTGACGCGCACCTACTTGGAATGGTTGATCGAGTTGCCCTGGTCGAAGAGCACCGAGGACAAGATCGACATTGCCAACGCCCGCGACATTCTCAACTCGGATCACTACGACCTGGAAAAGGTGAAAAAGCGCATCCTTGAGTACTTAGCCGTGCGCAAGCTCAAGGCCGACAAGAAGGGCCCCATTTTGTGCCTTGCGGGGCCTCCCGGGGTGGGCAAAACCTCGCTGGGCCGCTCGATCGCCCGCGCTTTGGGGCGAAAGTTCGTTCGCATTTCCTTGGGCGGTGTGCGCGACGAGGCCGAGATTCGGGGCCACCGTCGTACCTATGTGGGGTCGCTGCCCGGCCGTATCATCCAGGGCCTCAAGAAGGCGGGATCCAACAACCCCGTGTTCATGCTCGACGAACTCGACAAACTGGGGCACGACTTCCGCGGCGACCCTGCCGCGGCCCTGCTGGAAGTTTTGGACCCTGAGCAGAATTTCTCGTTCTCGGACCACTACCTGGAGGTGCCCTTCGATCTCACCAAGGTGATGTTCGTGGCCACCGCCAACATTTTGGATCCGATTCCGGCCGCTTTGCGTGACCGCTTGGAGGTTTTGGAGATCCCCGGCTACACCCGCGAGGAAAAGCTAAACATCGCCAAGCAGTTCGTGATCAAAAAGCAACTGGAAGAGCATGGCCTTACCGGCGAGCGCGTGGTGTTCGAGGACAAGGCTGTGGCGGAGATCATCGATTCGTACACCCGCGAAGCCGGCGTGCGTAACTTGGAGCGGGAGATCGCTTCAGTGGTGCGGGGTGTGGCGGTTTTGGTGGCCGAAGACAAAGCTCAAGACAAAGAGGTGCTTACGGTCGAGCGCATTCCCGATTTCTTGGGACCGCAAAAGCACGTGCCGGAAATTGCCGAGCGCACCAGCGAAACCGGCGTGGCCACCGGCTTGGCCTGGACGCCCGTGGGCGGAGAGATTTTGTTCATTGAAGCCACCCGCATGAACGGCAAAGGCAACTTGGTGCTTACCGGTCAGTTGGGCGATGTGATGAAAGAATCTGCCACCGCGGCGCTTTCATTCATTCGGTCTCACTCGCGCTGGCTGGGTCTAGAAGACCACTTCCTGGAAAAAACTGACATTCACGTGCACATCCCGGCCGGATCCATTCCCAAGGATGGCCCTTCGGCAGGTGTGACCATGTTCACCGCCATCACCTCATTGCTGGTGGGCAAGCCCATTCGCCCGGATGTGGCTATGACCGGTGAAATTACGCTGCGGGGGCTCGTGTTGCCTGTGGGCGGCATCAAAGAGAAATTCCTGGCCGCCCACCGCGCCGGCATCAAGCGGGTGATCATGCCCGAGCGCAACAGCAAAGACGTGATCGACATTCCTGAGCATTTGCGTAAGGAAATCGAGATTATTTACGTAAAGCGGATGGACGAAGTGTTGCCCTTGGCGCTGACCGAGATGCCCACGCTTGTGGGGTCAATGACCAGCTCAATCACGCCCGCGCAAATCACACCACCTTCGGTCTGAGCGTCGGTCCAAAACCACTCACGGGGCAGCAGCTTTCACAAGGCTGTTGCCCTTTGTTGTTTTTTCGTGTGCCAACTTCAATTCTTAGGAGTTCAGAATGAAGCCTTGCACTTTGCCGCTTGCCGCCGCGTTGGCGGTTACCAGTTTGCCCGGCCTTGCGCGCGCCGGAGAGATCTCGGTCCAGCTGCAGCCGGGCCCAGGGGCCAATTTTGCGGCGCAAGCTGGCATTCCGCTGTCACAGTTACAAAGCACGCTGGAAACCGAGCTGCAGGCGCTGTACCGCGCCTCAGACGCGCGTAGGTATCTGCAGGCCTTTGGCGACGCGCAGGCGTTTTCAAACCGAGGTCTAGGGGCGGATTACGCCGCCAGCCCCAACACCTTGATGGTGGGCGTGGCCATGAACGTATCGGCGAACGCCGACGACGAGTTCGTGAATGACGGCCAAGGCCGCAAACCGCCGATTGAGGGCTTGGGTGCCAACTTGTCGTTTATGGCGGGGACAAACTTGCACTGGTTGGGGCTAAGCCCGGTCACCATTTACGCCAACTACTTCCGCGGGGACGTGAAGTACAACGAGTATGACGGCACCAACAACAACTTCGGTTTGCATGGGCAGATCAAGTTGTTTCGCGACGGCAATTTGCCGGATCGTTCACCGGTCATCTCGTGGGGCGGGGTGGACATCACCTCGGGCATTGAGAAGGGCCACCTGACGCTGAACTTAACCGACAATGTGAAGTCAAAAATTCCCCTGACCAAGCAACGCAACGGTCCCTTCATCGAAGCCAACAGCGCCGGCTTGTTCAAAGCCGACATGCGGGTTTGGTCGGTGCCGTTAGAGATCACCACCAGCTTCCGCCTGCTGTATATCGTTTCGGTGTATGGCGGATTGGGCTTCGATTGGCAGTTCGGCAACAACAAGCTCACGATGGACTTGAACAGCCAGCTTTTGGGCGTTACGCCTCAGGTCAGTAACAAGGTTGATGTGGGAAGCGCGCGCCTCACTGCCAACGAAGAGGTGGCGCCCAGTGTGGGAAAGCTACGCAGCCTGGTGGGCGTGCAGCTTAATATGGGTTTTTTTCGCTTGTTCACCCACGTCAACATGTTGGCCGACCGGGGGCTGGTAGGCGTGGTGTTCGGCGCCCGCCTCGCGTTTTAGCAACCCACAATCAGGGCGTGTGATTTGCCCGCAAGGCCCCTTGCAGCGCGTTTCCGTCGGCAAAATCGGGCAGAGGCAAACCCAGCAGCGTAAACAGCGTGGCGCCCACATCTTCGGCCCGCGCGGTGGTGATGGTCACGCCTCGTGCCACCCCAGGGCCCGACAGAACGTAAGGCACGCGCAACTCCGCCGCCCGCAAGCCGCCGTGGCCTCCGCGGTAGTTCGACACAAAACGCTCATAGTCGGCGGCCAAATCGAATCCGGCTTTGCCCAACACAATTGCATCGCCGCAATCGGGGTGCGCGACAAGCCGTGACAGGCGCAGCAGGGCGTCTGGAAACTCGGTGTTGGCCGACGCCACCAACCAGTCTTGTGGCGAATGAAAGCCGCCCTCCATCAGCGTGCGCGTGGCCGCATTGTTGGCGTAGGTTAACGGGTCTGCTCCCGTGGCCACGTAGGCCAATTGCCCG
>JBBSJE010000178.1:0-13266 GCA_038257535.1 Polyangia bacterium | reverse complement strand
GCCTGCACGGCCACGTCGCAACGGGGAACGGTCACGTGAAGGCTCCGTTCAGGTCGACGAGCAGGTTCGTCTCGACCGAGGAGAACACGCACACCTCGCCAGTGGAACCCAGCGTGGCGACCACTGCGTTCGGAACGGTCTGCTGCGCCTCGAAGTTGACGTTCGACGATCCTGGCTGGGTCTCGCCACACGGATAGACCGTGAGGAATCCCCTCGCCGATGGTGCGACGGCCGTGACGTTGAGCACGGCTGCGATCGCGCCGGCGGGTACCCCGGCCGCGCCGGCGATCCGGACGCGAGTCGTCGACCCGGCAGCGACCTTGCCCGACGGGCGGGTGTCGACGAGTCGAGCGGGATTGAAACCGGAGAACCCGGCGGTGACGGCGCCGCTCACGTCGACCAGCAGGTTGGTGTCGGCCGAGGAGAACACGCAGACCTCACCGCCCTCGCCCAACGTTGCAACCGCTGCGTTCGCCACCGTCTGACCGGCACCGAAGTTCACGTTCGATGCGCCCGGCTGGGGCTGCCCACACGGGAACACGGTCAGGAAACCGCCGTCCGCCGGCGCCACGGCGGTGACGTTCAGGACTGCCCCGGCTGCGTTCGCAGGTATACCGCCCACGCCGCCGATCCGAACTCGCGTGGTCGAGCCAGCGGCCACGCGACCCGACCCGGTGGGCACGGCGCTGATGATTGCCGCGGGGATGGCGTGGGCGGCCTACACCATAGTGGGCAAGCGCGCAGCAGATCCTCTGCAAGCCAACGCGCACAGCTTTGCATTGAGCTTGCCCTTGGCGGGACTTCTGGTGATGATTTGGCGCCCATCACAAACGCCAATGCCCTCTGCCTTGGGCGCTGGGCTGGCCGTGATCTCTGGTGCGCTCACATCGGGATTAGGCTACGCCTTGTGGTATCGGGCTCTGCGCGGATTGACGGGCGCTCAAGCGGCGGTGGTTCAGCTCACGGTGCCCATCTGGGCGGCCGGCGGCGCGGTGCTACTGCTGGGGGAAACCGTCAGCGGACGGCTGCTGGTATCGGGAGCCGCGGTGCTGGGTGGCGTGGCCTTGGCCGTGCTGGCGCCAAAACGCGGGATCTGAGTCCGCAAAACCGCCCGGGCCTGTTACATTTCGCCCATGCAGATTGCGGCGCAAAAAGTTGTCTCCATTGAATACACCCTCAAGGATGCGGACGGCCAGGTGCTTGACACCTCTGACGGCCGGCAACCCCTGGCCTACCTTCATGGCGCCGGCAACATTGTTGTGGGCCTGGAGAAAGCCCTGGAAGGCAAAGCGGCTGGCGACACCGTTGAGGTTTCAGTGAGCCCTGAGGAAGGCTACGGCTTGCGTGACGAGGCGGCGATTCGCAATGTGCCCGCGCGCAAATTGTCGCCCGACAAAAAAGTTCTACCCGGCCAACGCTTTCGCATGATGACGGCCAGCGGAGCCGTGGTGGCCACCGTGCTTTCGGTGCAGGGCGACTACGCCAAAGTGGACGGCAACCATCCGCTGGCGGGCGTCACCCTCAATTTCTCTGTGAAGGTTGTGGACGTGCGCGAACCCACCGAAGAAGAGCTTGCGCACGGCCACGTTCACGGGCCGGGCGGGCACAACCACTAAAGTGTGCCGTCAAGAACAGTCGGCAGTCGAGACGCTTTAGGCCTGTTCAACGTCAACCTGCGCGTTGCCTTCTTCGTCCACCGACGCGCGCACCGTCATGGGGTGGCAGCACACGTCGCAATCTTGAATGAAGGTCTGGTTGCTGGCGGTGCCGGGATCGGCGTCCACCGAGATTTCGGTACTCTCGCCACAAAACGGACACATAACGGTTTCGTTCATATGCGGCTTTCAACCCAGCAACACGCCAACGCAGCAAGCGCCAGCGTGTTGCAGGTTAACGAGTTTGTTAGTGGGTGCCGCCCACAACCTTTTCGCCCTTGGGCTGATCCATGGCCGCCAGCAACTCTTGGAACCATGGCGCGTCGGTGTCGAAAGGCTTACCACCGCGAATGCGCGTGAACTCAATGGCACGCAACCGGCCGCCCTGGTCTTCGTCGTGGCCGATTACGCCCGATTCGCCGCGCAAGCCGCACTCAACCGCGTGGTCAACCATGCTTTTGATCAAGCGCAAATCATCTGAATTGGCCGCGGCCGAACGTGCGAAGTATCCAGACTTTTGCACCAGCGTCTTTTCGGCACCCAGAAGCTTTGCGAACTGCTGCGAAAACCACTTGCCCACATTGACCGAATCCAACTTGGCGTGGCCAAAGGCATCACGCGGCACCGATTCGCCGCGCGATTCGAGCTCTGAAATGATCTGCTCAACGCAAGCGCCCTCGGAAACGAACAGATTCACGCAATCTTGTTGATCCATCACGCGCCGCAAACGAACGGCTTCTTTTTCAAGATCGACGGTCATCTCAGGCACAAACACGGCGTCAACGTCGAGGTGCGAGCGATCCAAGTTCACACCGATCGGGAAGGCCCGGCGCTGCAGCCGCTCGCGGTACACCTTGGCGGTGTAGCCGGTAAGCCAGCCACAATTGCGGCCCATCACTTCGTGAACGATGAGCATACGGGGGTTGGCCGATTGCTCGTTCACCAAGTTTTCAAAGTAGATCGCGCCCTGCTCTGCGGCCGTCCACGCACCCAACGATTGGCGAATGGGGAACACATCATTGTCGATGGTTTTGGGTAGTCCCACCACAGTCAGCTTGTAGCCGTTCTTATGCAAAAACGCCGCAAGATCGGCCGCGGTGGTGTTGGTGTCATCGCCACCCACGGTGTGCAAAATGGTTACGCCGTCTTTGGCAAGTTGCTGCGCGGCCACTTCCAGAGCCGATTGGCCTTCTTGGATCAAACCGCGCTTCACACAATCAGCTGTGTTGGTGAGCTTAACGCGGCTGTTGCCTATGGGGCTACCGCCGTGGCTGTGGAGGATGTGCGCGTTTTGCCGCGATTGCTCGTTCACCACCACGCTTTGCCCTAACAGCAGGCCCTTGTAGCCGTGAAGGTAACAGGAAATCTGTACCTCAGGCGCGAGCTCTGTATAGCGCTCGATAAGGCCGCCGACGGCGGAAGACAAACAGGGAGCTAGGCCGCCTGCGGTTAAGATGGCAACTTTTTGGTCTTTGAAATCCACGCATTCCTCCAAGTGGCGCCGGGCGCCTTAAAAGCGAGGCGGAATGTAGCATCTCAAAGGCCCAAGGCCCGGGCGCAGTCAGAACCGGGCCCGAAGTTTCATTCAATGGGCAGCGGGTTTAGCCCGGGAAACCCAGCGAGACGGCAGTTCGGTGCGCTTGGGCGCCTCTACGGCAGCAGCGTCCACCGTTTGCGCGGCCATGGGCGCAGCTACACTCTGTGGCAATGGAGGCAAAGGCTTGTCTTCGTTTTGCGCCTCTGGACGTTGGCTGCAAACGAATCCCCCTTGGGAGATACCACCTGCCAGAACAACCCTGTAGTACCAAAAACCTACCCCGTGTGTCATGCCTTAGGTCACAGCAAGACTCGTGCCCACCGCTACCCTGGTCATAAACCCCAGCTGCGCTTGGCTTGCGGGTGGCTAGCCCATGTAACTGTCAACATCCGAGCCTTGTACGTTACCTTTGCGTGGCTTTGGGGCTCCCAGGCGGAGCGAAGGGTTTTCGCGCATACTCTTCCGATGCGCAAGGCGTTCGCGGCCGCATTCTTGGTGCTGCTTTTGGCAGCCGCGGCCACGGTCTGGACGCTGCGTCAGAACGCACAGGAGCAGAGCTACAAGCAAAGCGCCACTGTGGTGGAGGCCGTCAAACGCGTGATGAAGCTGTCCACCGTTGAGATGACCATCAGCGACTGGCGGCTGCGCAAAGACAGCAAACAACTATGGGGTTTTATTCCCATCGCGTGCGAGAAAACAGTGGCTGTGTTTTTCCGCGGCACCGTGTCCGCCGGCTTCGACCTTGGAGACGCGCAAGCGACCAGCATCGACATCAAAACCGACGCCGCCACACGCCGGGTGCGGGTGAGCTTGCCGCCCGCACGCCTGCTGTACACAGACGTCCCCGCGCCAGAGCTGGTGGTGACGGATGGCAGCCTATGCAACCCCGTGAGCGGGCAGGACTACGCGCGGCTGCATGAAGACGCCCGCAAAGCTGTGCAAGAAATGGCTCTGTCCCAAGGGATTTTGCAAAAAGCCGAAGCGCAAGCGAAAGCCATTCTTAGCGAAGTGGTGAGGCCGCTGGGTTATGAACTTGACCTGCAGGTGGCGGAGCCCGCCTTGATCAGCGCGTCCCCCGAGTGACGGCACCTTGCGCTACTCCCGGCGCGAGGTGGCGTAGAACAAGCAGTCCGAAGTGGCCACCACCACGTCAGTGGTCATCATGATGGGGATGAAGCTGCGGCGCACGAACAGCGTGTCGCCCTCGATCGCGAACAGTTCGGCGGCACGATCGACCCCCGCTTCATCAACGGCCAGCAAGGGCCACGATCCCCCGGCATGCACCCAACCTAGCTCCGTGCCCTCCGGCAAAAACTCAAAGTTGTGCCTGTCTAAACCAGCATCCAAAGTCAAATGTGCTTCGGCGTGTGGGCCCTGACCGAACGCCAACTTCAAACCCAACGCCAAGGTGATACGAATGGAATCCACAAGGATCTGCAGCGGCTCTGGGCTGACAAAGGCCGCTTCCACCTGCGGCGCGGCCATCAGGCGATGCAGGCCCGCATACCCTGTGGCGTCCGCCTCGGGTCGCCCCGCAAGCCCACACTCAACCGTGATGGAGGGTGCCAGATCTTCAAACGCCTCGGAAAACGTCCCCAGCTTCAATTGGCTGTGAACAAAGCGGGTGGCGAACAAGCGCCCCAACCACAAATGTTGTGGCGCCAACTCGGGGGTTACCGAATAAGCGGGGTTGTGGCCCGTGTTGTTGTGAAGATCCACCACGGCCTCGGGTTTTTGTGCGCGAAACAACTTCAAGGCTGCTTCACCCACAGCGCCATCAACACCATCGAACGGGGCGCGGAAACAACGGTTTAAATCGCGGCGCCCTGGAAGCATACGCAAACCATGCGGTGGCACCTTGGCCGCCTCCACCGCGCCCACAAAAAACCAAACGTTGGTGGCAGGTGTGCAAATGCCCTGCGCCACCTCGCCCAAAATGCGATGAATGGCGCGCAAACCCGATGGTTCATTGCCGTGCAGCGATCCAGCCACCACACGCACAACGTCTTGATTTGAGCCCCTTGCAAAAAATGCGGTAGGACGAGACAAGCTTTCTAAAAAGCCTTGTACGCTTGGGGGAATGTGGATGGTGCGTTCAAGGTGAACCACGTCCAAAGCGTTCACGGCAAGCTCCACTCATGCACGGGCCGGCCTTGCTGTTGGCGCTCGTAGTACGCGTTCACAAGCTGGCAGCCCGCGGCTTGCGGCGAAAGGCCTTGCGCCAGCAGTTTGTCGAAGACCTGACGCTGCCACCGGGCGCCGGTTTGTTCTGTTTGCAATCGATTCCTCATCACGTCAAGCCAGCGGCGCGCTTCTTGGCGAACCACGCCGTAGTCTTGCAACCCTTGCTCCGCGCGATCAAGCAATTCGGGCAAAAGCTCGCGGACGGGCATCAATCGGGCGCGTTTTTGCGTTTCGGTCACCCAAAGCAAGTGCGCGCGCAAACCGTGTTGTGCGGCTTGGTAAAAATTTCTCCGAGCGTGTCCAAAGGTAAGCACGTGTTGCAAACGCGGCAGCTCCGGCACCAGCGACAACAGCAGGCCGATCAAAAACGCGGCATTGGCCACCATATCTGTCACCGTGGGCCCCGAGGGCAACGCGCGCAACTCAAGCCGAACGTGACCAGCGCCCGCAGGGTCGAACACAGCTCGGTTCCACTGCCACACAGTGCCGTAATGCAACCGAAGCTCTTCCAACCGCGGCACGCGCCCTTGCGCGATGACGTCCAGCGGATCTTCAGGACCCATCACCGGCAGCAGCGGTTCGTAAAGCCCCACGCTTTCGGCAAACAGTTCGTGCGCGCCGTTGCGGACCCAGCCATGACCAAACGACACGCGCGCCGGCCGCCAATCGTCGCTGACTGCGTTTTGGCGATCGTCCACCGATTGCCGAAACAACGCCACCCGGGTCTCTTCCCACAGCCTGTGGCCCAAGAACACGGGTGAATTGGCGGCCAAGGCCAAAACGGGCGCCGTGGCCAACTGTGCGGCCGTATGAAAGGCTGCAAACTCATCTGGCTGCACGCGCAGATGCGTTTGAAACGAGGTGTTGGCCCCTTCGAGCGTTACGTCGTCAAAATGAATTTGGAGGGTGTCGTCGCCTTCGATGTGAATGGGAAAAGGCGACTTGCGCAACTTGCGTATGGAGCCCGACAAAGCCCGATAGCGGCAGCGATCTGTCAGCGCCTCGCGGGTTAAACTGGCGGGCGTAAGTGTTGGCAGGGTGCCAATTTGCATCACCCTTACGCCACAGGCTTGCGCCGCTTTGTGTACGCGCGACAAGGCGGTTTCAATTTCGTGCGCCAGGGCCGCGAAGGGGGCGCCCTCTAACATGACGGGACGCGCGTTGACCTCCAGGTTGAAGCGATCGACCTCAAGGGTCACGCGGGGGTCGCGGGCTTCGGCCAACACTTGCGCGTTGACGGGTGCGGGCGACCCATGGACGTCGATGAGATCAAGCTCCACCTCCGCCCCCAGGCTGCGCGGCCCCAGCCCAAAGCCCGGGCGCGCGAGCAGCGACTGCAAGGCGGTTAGGCAGTCTTCCAAACGCTCTTCGAAAGCGTGAAAATCCTCTGGTGAAAAGCTTTCACGCTCAATTTCAAGCCCCATGAGTGCTGCTAAGCATTAGCAATTGTCGGGCCAAAAGCGACTGGTACCTGGGCCAAGGTCAGGTCCCAAAGGCCAAGGCGCACCAGGCAGTCCCTCAAACTGCCCGTAGGCGCCACGGCGGCTTGCACCGGCCGACCCGTTTCAGGATGGGGCAGCCGCAGCGCCAAAGCCGCCAACGCCAACCGGTCGAGACCAAACTGTTCCCGGAAGAAGCGGTTGTGCTCGCTCTTGCCATAGTTGGCGTCGCCTATCACCGGGCATGACAGATGTTTGAGGTGGCGGCGCACTTGGTGAAGCCTTCCTGTGTGGGGGCATGCCTTCACCAGTGCATACCGCTGCCACATCCCCAAGCGATAAACATCGGTCACCGCGGGAACCCGCTCGCCACCTTCTTGCCTTGGCAGCGGGTGATCCACGCGCACATGCGGAGGCGGATGCCCGCGCACGATGGCAAGGTAGACCTTTTCGACCTGACCCTTGGCAAACGCCTCCGCCCCGGCCCGCGCCGCTTGCGGATTGCGCGCCAACGCCAGCACGCCGCTGGTGCCTCTGTCCAGACGATGCAGCGGATACACTTTGCTGCCCAGCTGATCGGCAAGCAACTTCACAATGCCGCCCCCGTCCTGCGCCCAGCCGGGGTGCACCACAATGCCAGCGGGCTTGTGCACCAGCACCAGCGCGTCATCTTTAAACAAGATCTCTATCGCCGGTGGGGTCATGATCATGAACGTAGAAACGACAAAAGCGCCGCATCGCCGTTTGGCAATGCCAGCGCTTGAGTCAGCGCGAGCTGCAGGTCAAAAGGCCAGCGCGGCGGTTTACTTGTTAACCTTTTGGAAGTAGGCCTTTGAACCCTTGGGGTCTTCTTTCATAGAGTCTTTGCCAGGCTTCCAGTCGGCGGGGCACACCTCACCATGCTCAGCGTGAAAGCGCAGCGCCTGGATCACGCGCAAAGCCTCATCAACGGAGCGGCCGATAGGCAAATCGTTGATCGTGCTGTGACGCAGCTTGCCTTCGGGATCGATCACGAACAACCCGCGCAACGCCACGCCGGCATCGGCACCGTCTTCGATCAAAACGCCGTAGTCACGTGCCACAGCCTTGGTCACATCGGCCAGCAAGGGAATCTTCACGCCTGCAATGCCACCCTCAGCGCGCGGGGTGTTCAACCAAGCCAAGTGGCTATACTTGCTGTCGATGGATGCACCCACAACTTCAGCGCCCAGCTTCTGAAACTCCTCTACGCGGTCAGAGAAAGCCAGGATCTCGGTGGGGCATACAAACGTGAAGTCGAGCGGGTAGAAGAACAGCACAACGTACTTGCCCTTGTATTCGTCCAACGAAACGTTGCGAAATTCCCCGTTGTGCATGGCCAGACAGGAAAATGCGGGAGCCGGATGTTGAACCTTGGCGGTCATGTGTTTCTCCTAAAGATTGGGTTGGGCTTTGATTTGATGCCGCTTGCCCCAGCGGACAAACGCGAAAACGCAACCTAGCACCTTCAAGGCCCCGACTCCACGGCCCATCCAGGGTCACAGGCTGGTTAAATCAGGCAGAACCGCCTCTGAGACGCAATTTTGCACCATGAGGCTTGCATCGCACCCAACAAGCGTCGATACAATCCGGCCGCACATGGACACTGACGTTTCTCGCCGCACAAGCGCCCGCAATGCCCTGGTCACCCGGCCAGGCGCCCGTTTTACTTGCCACGCCGATGGCTCTTGCTGCACCAGCATCCACTTGCTGGGCCCTGTCACGCGGGCCGAGATGGTGCCCGTTGAGCGTTTGCGCAAAAACGCATTTGTCTACGACAGCAGCGTGCGGGGGCACGTGTTTCAATACAAAAAAGACGGCACCTGTGTGTTTCTGCGCAAAGACAATTTGTGTGGTGTGCACGCCAAGGTGGGGGTGGAAGAAAAGCCTGCCACGTGCCGAAAGTTTCCGTATTCTTTGGTGGCCACCCCCGATGGCCGCCGTGTGGTGACAGCGCATCGTTGTTCATGCCGCACCATGGGCGACAGAGCGCCGCTGGATCCCGTTGTTGTGGAGCGCGAGATTCGAATCGAAGGTCAGCCGCTGCGCTCGGAGCGCGCTGTGATGGGCCGCGTGCCTGTGGCGCCCAAAAAACACGTGGGCTTCGAGGCCTGGAAGCAATTGGAGACGGGAATTATGGACCGCCTGGCCAAAGGGGATAACCCTTGGAAGGTCCTCAAGGCGAAGCCGTTTCCCAAGTTGAAGAAGCGCGACTGGACAGACGTGGCCGAAGATTTCCAGGACATGTACGACGATTCTTCGTTCGAGTTGGCCAAAGCCTGGTTTGGCGACGCCATCTTGAATGTGGTGGACGGCGAAAAGTTCCCCGACCGCCCTCGCCCCTGGGCGCGGTTTTACGACGGCGCCGAAAAACGCGCGGGGCTGCTACGCAAGCCCACCGAAATGCTGAACGACTGGACCGCCGACGCCATTTGGTCTTTCGACTGGATGGATTGGGGCACGTTTGCGCGCGCCCGTTACGAGATGGCCACCCGGCTGGCGGTGGCGGACGCCATTGGCAGACACCTCAAAAAGCGCGGGGTGCGCGCCGACCGGGCGTATGCGGAAGCGCTGCTGGTGATAGAGCTTGTGGGCATCACAGAGCATTGGGACGAGGTTGTTCCCTTGATGCCTAACGAATAGGCGTTTGCTAGCCCACGGGTGGGGCTTAGCCCCTCCCGTTATCGCTCAAACGTGTAAAAGCCGCCGGCCGGGTTCC
Source organism: Polyangia bacterium (assembly GCA_038257535.1). Lineage (GTDB taxonomy): Bacteria > Myxococcota_A > Polyangia > Fen-1088 > Fen-1088 > JAGTJU01. The sequence continues at coordinate 3,714 of JBBSJE010000178.1, read as the reverse complement.
CGCCTAGAGGGCCTTGCGCGTTGACCTAGAGGTAACTTTGGTTGTGCCAGGCTGCTGTCGCGGCGTGGGCAATCCTTCGGGCGTGCGGGCACACGCGGTTCTGCAGCCCCCCGATAGGAGTCGACATGACGCAAAATGATTCAGCGCCTCACGCCCTTGTGGGGCTAACGTTTGCAGCGATCTTTGGTGGGCTTGTGGCCTGCGCGGTTGAGCCCACAGACCCCCTTACAGACGATGTGGGCGCACAAGGTGGAAACACAGGCGGCCAAGTTCCTGTAAGTGGTAACAACCCGGAACCTGGAAACCAAGGCGGGTCCAATTCCATGAACACGGCAGGCGCCTCCCAAAATCCCTCGCCAACGCCGCAAGGCGGCCAAGGCGGCAACACGGCGGGGATGGGCGGCTCAAACCCCAACACGGGGCCCTTTACGCCTCCCAAGGACGCTCCCGAAGGATCGCCGGCCTACCGCTGGGGGCAACTGCAAGTGTGCGGCAGCCGCCTGTGCGATCAGCGAGGCAACCGGGTGCAACTCAAAGGCGTGAGCAGCATGTGGCTGAACTGGGAGAACGACGGCTTTGCGGAAAGCCGCGAGGCTTTGCGTTGGATGCGCGACAACTGGAAACTCACCGTCATTCGCGCGGCAATGGGCGTTGAACCCGCAGGTGGCTATCTGCAAGACCCCGCGCGCATGCGCAGCAAGATGATCAAGATCGTGCAAAACGCGATCGCCGAAGGCGTTTACGTGATTGTCGACTGGCACGATCACAACGCACACAACCACATGAGTCAGGCCAAATCGTTTTTCAATGAGATGGCGCAAATGTTCGGCGACAAACCCAATGTGCTTTGGGAAACTTTTAACGAGCCCTTGAAGGTAAGCTGGAGCGGGGTTTTGAAGCCCTACCACCGCGCGCTCATCGACACCATTCGTGCGCGTGATCCCGACAACATCATCTTGCTGGGAACGCCCAACTGGTCACAAGATGTTGAAGCCGCCGTGGCCGACAAGTTGGACGGCACCAACTTGATGTACACATTGCACTTTTACTCCTGCACGCATCTTGAGTGGCTGCGGAAAAAAGCCAGCTACGCCACAGATTATGAACTGCCTCTATTTGTTACCGAATGGGGCGCCACCCACGCCGACGGTGGATTGGACGGGCGCGTTTGTCAGGAAGAAGCGCAGACGTGGCACACTTGGTTGAACGAACATGGCGTCAGCTGGGCCGCATGGAAGCTTGACAATTGCACGCCGGATTCAAGCTGCATTTTGAATCCAGGGGCACCTGTGAACGGCCCATGGACCGATCAATGGCTGCGCGGCCATGGCGCCTTCGTGCGCGACAAAATGCGCAATTAAGGCGAAGCCTGGCCCGAAGCGATGACCGCTTGCAAGCAGTCTTGCAAATACGACACATCACTATCCTCCAAGAACGCTATAGCCATGTGGTTCGTTCGATTGCGTGGCTACGTGCAACGCACCGATTTACGTGGCCTGTATGTCAAGGCGAGCCCCTGTGGGCGCAACCCCGCAGGAGATAGAGCTGGCATTCTGGGACCGAACTCAATCACCGAAACCTCATCTTGGGACTCTTTGGAGAGTGCGGCTTTCACATCGGCAGGCGACGCGATTGCTTTGGTGAACAAGAATCGAGAGTCCCAGTGACGGCTGACGGCATGTCACCTTTGTGCCGATCTTTTGGCGGCACAAGTATTCATCACGGCCGTAAGCGGCGAAGTCCGCTACTTTGCGTCGCGATAGGCGTTCCCGACACTGGTCAATGATCCGTCGTTGTTCGAGAGCATGTTGGTAGGATATTCTGCTCGGTAATCGGGGGGCAGCGCGAACCAAGCGTAGCGTTCCACCATGGTCAAAGAGTTCAGCATCGTCACCGACCTGCGAGCGTATTCAGCGCTTTGTTCCCAGGTGGCGGCTTGCGACCAGCCCGCAATCGCGATGGGTCCATACTCGGTGATCCAGATGGGAAGCCGATATTTTGCATAAGTGCGATCAATCATCGCTTTAAGCTTGTCGACGGCACCGGCCGGATTCGTTGCATCAAGGTAGGGATGCATGGTGATGAAGTCGACGCGGTAACCACGATCCTTGGCGCCTTGCATGAATTGTTCAAGCCAACTACCTGAGACGCTTGGGTCGCCGGCCATCGCGGGGCTGCCTAAACGCTTGCCTGTTTCCATCAATCTCGGCCACAGTTCCAGCGCACGAGCGACCGTCATGTTGGCTTGATCTGAGCGGTTGGGCTCGTTAAAGCCCAGCACGACCTCGTACTTGCTGGCTTTGATTGCCGTAATGTTGTCGGTGGTCACGCTACTGGCACCCCAGAACATTGGCACGAAGGGCACCGAACCCGTGTAGCCGTATTCCGGTTTTAAGGTCCAGTTGTAGTACCACTGCGCGCCTATGGCATTAAGCGCCTTTGCTTCGTTAACCCAATACCATGTGCCAACGCCCTTCTTGTTCACCACAGCCACAGACGGTGTTGGGTCGGTTGCTTCGGTGAGGCAGGGGGTAAGCAAAAAGTCATCGAGGCGCAGTAAGCCAGTGCCTGCATTTTTCCACCCGAATACCGCTGCGCTGTCGAACGCCGCGGGCGCCGTTATGGTTAAGGCAGATTCGCTGTACGACGTTGAGACCGTGCGCGCAGTATTAGACTGGACCTTTGTTCCATTCTTCCAAAAGTTGACTCCGATGCCGGCCCACTCTGTGCCGTTAGAAAGCTTGGTTTTGGCGCTCAGCCTATATAACAAGCGCCCGGGGCGAGGGCGCCGTTAACATACTGCGCGCGGCCGCCAGCGTTCGTTCCAACCTCCAGCGCCGCGCCGCCGCTGGCCGCATTGGAAGAGATGCGGCTGTTGCCCCAGTCTTGCCAGTTGGTTGTGCCGGATTCGAAGCCTGGGTTGGAGAGCAAATTGCCCACCACCGATTGCTGCTGCGATTCGCCCTCACCCACGTCTTCGTCTACCGGGCCACAGGCTCCGATCGACAGTATGCCGATGGCTATGCCCACGCTTGAAGCCAACACACGCACGCGCAGAGAAAGGATTGAAGGGAACTGCATCTCGCCTCCTATTCAAAGACACCGTTGAGTTGCAAAACCTACGCAACAGAAAATCGGCAGATTGCCCACTTAGCGCCGCGGTCGTCGCGCGCCGGGGAGTTAAATCGTACCGGCATCTAATTTGAAACGCAAAACAATCGGCAATTAAAAGCGTAAGTCATCGTACTTAAAAGCCCATCTGTACCGAGAGCACTTGCCTCCTTCTGGCTCGGCCCACATGTGGGTGAAATCAAACATTGCATGTCTTCGATGAGGGCGTGCCGCCGTTGTCCATCACGCCCGCCTTTAGCCATTTGTCGATTGCCTTTCGCAGGATTGAGGAATCATCAGGATATCCCTAGGTTCCTGGGGGATCTGTGCATGCGTGCTCTGGTCACGGACCCCGGTGAAGCCTTGTCGTCAGGTCACGTTGCGACGCCTCGGTTTTGCCTGCCGGTACTATTACACCGTCGGCCTTCACGTGTTTGAAACTCTCGGGGCTCAATCCCACAAGCCCACATGCTCCCTGTCTACGCTTCGCAGCCGAGGTTACCCTCGTTCCACGCAAGACTCGGTGGCGGTTGGCGACCTGGCGCACCATAGGAAGTTTAAGCTGACTTTGCGTTTGCGTTAAAGTTACACATACGTGTCAAT
>JBBSJE010000177.1:0-13350 GCA_038257535.1 Polyangia bacterium | reverse complement strand
TTCGTCAGGGTTGATGATCACCGAGACGATACCCGTTTCGGACAACCTCCGTCGACCGCCGTTCAAAACCCCTCCCTTCTTTTTCCCCCTCAGCCCCTCAGCCCCTCTCCTTCTACGCCCACAGATTCTGGTGAGGAGCCATGAATAAGGGGATGAGAACGAAATTGGTCATCGGCGCGGCTGGCGTCGGGGCCTTGGCCATTGTGCCAGCAATTTCATTTGTGGCGCAGGGGGCGGACCACGTGGACTCGCCTTCGGCTGTGGCGGAACCCACGGCGGATCTGACGGACCTTTTCGCGTGGATGAGCGCTGATGCTTTGAAGCTGAACCTCATCATGAACGTTCATCCGTTCGCTGCAGCAAACGCCGAGTTCTCCACCGCGGTGAATTACGTGTTCCACGTCAATTCAAGCGCCGGCTATGGCATGGCGCAAACGGAGACACGCATCGTCTGCAAATTCTACATGGCGGACTTCATCGAGTGCTGGGGACCCAGCAACGAGTACGTCACGGGTAAAGCGGACCAGGTGGCTGGCATCACCAGCGCCAGCGGCAAGATGAAGGTCTTCGCAGGCCTGCGTGATGATCCGTTCTTCTTCAATTTGACCGGCTTTCAGGAGACGGTGAAGCGGGTGATGGGGCAGACCCCGCCCTTCCCTGAATCCGCGGCGGGACAGGGTTGTCCAGCAATCCCGGAGGCCGTACAGACTCAGCTAAGGACACAGCTGCGAACTGGTGTTGCAGGTGCAGATCCGGTCAACACCTTCGCTGGCGCCAATGTGCTGTCGTTGGTCGTTCAACTGGACAAGACCCTCGTGGCTCCGACAGGAAGCCCGCTTTTGGCCGTCTGGTCCAGCACGCACAGGGCGCAATAAGCCTTTAGCGAAACAACTTTTTAATAGGACAAAATCATGAAAATTCACGGAACTTTCTTGGCTTGTTGTTTGATTGCGGCTCCCTTTGTAGCGGGCTGCGACGATGATGACGACAACACGCGTGTAGATGGCGGCATTGATGCCGGAATAGACGCCATCGGTGGCGTTGGCGGCGGTGGCGTTGGCGGCGGTGGCGTTGGCGGCGGTGGCATCGGCGGCACAGCCGGAGTCGACGCGGGCGCTGGCGGCGCGGACGCAGGTATGGATGCAATGGGCGATGCAATGGGCGATGCAATGGGTGATGCAATGGGCGATGCAGGCGGCGACGCTGCGCTGCCGATGCCACGCGGAGCCGGCAATCCGCCCTCGCTGGGAAATCAAATCGATCGGATGGGGCGGGCCGCCATCACCACGGCAACAATCGCCAGCTTCAGCGCAGATATGGCTGCGAAAGACGCGAAGAGAAACGCCTACAACAGCGCCATGCCTGCCATGTGGGCCGACTTCAAGGCCGACATCAAGGCCTCGCTGCCCATCTTCGACGCGATTAATGGCTGCAAAACCCAAGTGCTGTCTCAGGACGTTGCCAACAGGTATGATCCTTTGGCGGATGTCCTTGTCGATGACCAGCTCTACGTCAACAGCGCCGTAGGCGAGTGTGGCGTGTACCTTGGCCTTGAAGCCGAGATCGCCATGGCATTGGCCGCAGGTGAAGGCAGGTGTGGTGGACGCACGCCAACGGATGACGTCATCGACCGCAGCTACTCGGTCCTTGTGACATCCTCGGTGGCAGAGACGATTGAAGACGGCGTTCGCGTGGACGACGCAACCCACAGTGTCACCAACTTCCCGTTCCTCGCGGCACCTTAGTCACTCGTCTTGATCAAATATGCCACGCGCGAGCCATTCGGACCGCGCGTGGTTTTTTTTTGGAGGTGTGCCGTGCATTGCTTAGGTGGAAAGAAAGGGCTCTGGCTTTCATCAATCCTGTTCATCCCGGCCTTGACGGTCGTCGCGTGTGAAGGCGGCTCAACAGATGTTGGCCTGGTGGATGCGCAATCCGATGCATCAGCTCCCACGGAGGTGATGTCCTCGCCCGACGCTTCCGCAGACGCATTGCCCTCAGCAGACGCAGCGACCTCTGCAGACGCAGCGACCTCCGCAGACGCAGCGACCTCCGCAGACGCAGCGCCATACGAGCGCTACGCGGCACCCACCACCGATCCGGGCACTGCCGTGAACAATCTGAGCGCCCAGATCGAAAGTTATACGGAGCTGTTGCGGCGCTCGCCCCAGAACAATGACATCCGGAGCGCCCTCGTGAGCGCCTTGCTGTCCCGCACCGCCTTCCTGGGAAGCTATAGTGACTTCGACCGCGCGTTCGAGGCATTGGCCGGATGGCCGGAGGTAGATGCTACCGCAGAGGCTCTCGCCCGGGCGCGTGTTCTCAACGCCGTACATCGTTTCACCGAGGCGCGAGCGCTTTTGCAGGAGATGGCTCCCTCTATCGCTTCGTCTCGCGCGGATCTGCTGGAGACAATCAACATCGCCACCGGCGCCAACCTCAACGAGGTCTACGCCAGTCGCAAAGCCAGAGCTCTGCAGTTTCCCTCGTTTTCGGCCTTTGCAGGCGCAGCCGCTGCTGCTGCCGCGTTGGGCTTCTATGACGAAGCCGACGAGCTGTATCGCAAGGCTTTGGCCGCCTATCCAGACGTGTCCCCCTTCCCCGTGGCGTTCGTGTTCTTCCAGCGCGGCGTGATGTGGGGCGAGATGGCCGAGCGCCCCGATAAGGCTCGCCCCCTCTACGAAGAAGCCGTGCGTCTGCTGCCGCAGTATGTTGTTGCCAACGTTCACCTCGCCGAACTCGAAACAGAAGACGGCGCCGCCGGCCTTGCCTCCGCACTTGCGCGTTTGCGGCGCGTTTCGGCGCAAACGGAGGATCCAGAGCCAACGGGCTTTTTGGGTGAGCTTCTGCTGGCACAAGGCGATCCCGAAGGCGCAACCCTCATCGCCAAAGCGGCAGCCGGGTACCGCGATCTCCTCAGCCGCCATCGTGCCGCTTTCGCAGATCACGCTTCGGAATTTTTCGCAGGCCCTGGAGGCGATCCGCAGCTCGCGCTCGATCTTGCGCTTGAAAATGTTGCTCAGCGACCCACGCCACGCGCTTACATTGTGGCCATCGGTGCAGCCGAATCGGCAGGACAAACGGGGAAGCTATGCGAATTGGCCGCAGCGGCGATGAATCTGCCAGCGTCAAGCCAGAACCTGCGTGCATTGCTCGGCGAAGTTGCGCCCAAGTGTCCCTGAGTCAAACCACGACGTGACACCCCTACGTTCACTCGTTACGGGGCGGGCACGCTCGATGCGGCCAGGACGTGAAACATCATAGCGTCCATCGCAACCGTGGAACACGAAGCGAACCGCTTCTCCTTCGTTGAAACCAGGAGGCCCGTCGTTCCGATCACCACGGCGCGCGCCCGCGTGTCGCAGTCGTTGCCTTTCGGACGACTCGTTACGATGAGGAAGGTGGGTCCTCGGTCGGTCTTGACCATTTGCGCCGCTCCCGACTTGTCTTTCGCGAACTGACAAGGCTCTGGCAAGTCTATCTTCGTCGTGATCGGTGCGGCGTCTGACGATGGCTTGAAGGTCAACGAACATGCCTCAAGAAACAAGTCGCCCACCGCCGCCTTTGCCATTTCTGTGCGTCGGCGCTCATCGCTTGAGCCTGCGCGCGGCGCGATTGCTTCGGCAGCAGGCGGCGACGATGGCAGAACCTGATGGGGCGACGCCTGAATAGGTTTGGCAGAGGCCTGTCCACCTTCGCGGCAAGCGAACAGGAACAACGACAAGAAGATCGCCTTCTTCATGAAATCTCCTAGAATCATAGGGTTGGGCGCCGCAGGCGACGCCAAAGGATTGGCCAGAGACTCGGCGCCCCACGCGTGGCCGTGACGACATATGGGCTCAGTATAGGTCGTGAGACGCCGCCGCACCCCGGGTTCGCCCAGAGCCGAAGGCTGAGTTGCTCTTATCAACAATTTATAAGATAATGTCCGCTTGACACCGTTGAAGGCTGTGGCATTGGCAATCATCATCTGGCATGCCTGCGCTTGCTCCAGCGACAACTCAGCAATCAAGGCAAACAAGGACGCCGGCAATGACGCTGCTCCTTGTACCATTACCGTCCACGAGGGCGGCGCCCCTTCCCGGCTTCAGCTCGACTTGTTGTTCATGATCGACAACTCGTCAGGTATGGGCCAGGAGCAGGATGTCCTGCGAAGAAAATTTCCCGCGCTGCTCGATGCGCTTAAGCAATTGCCGGGAGGCTTGCCAGACCTGCATGTGGCGATCATCTCGAGCGACGTTGGCGCTGGCAATCAAGCCATTCCTGGCGCCGCTTCGTGCAATGCCGCCGGAGGCGATCGCGGTATCTTCCAGGCGAAGCCGGACTGTGGTCTGAATGAGGGTGCGCCGTTCGTCCGGTCCTATGACAACGGAACCCAAAACAACTTCACGCGTAGTCTAGAAGAAGTGTTCAGTTGCCTGGCCAAACTTGGCGTAGAAGGGTGTGGCTGGGAACATCAGTTGGAATCCATGCGCCTTGCGCTGTCGCCGACGCTCACACCCAGCAACGCCGGCTTCCTGAGGCCAGCGGCCCACCTTGCGGTGGTGATGTTGACCGACGAGGACGATTGCTCGGCGCCAGCGGACAGTGACCTGTTTGTTGACAGCTCCTTCGACGCGAGGCTAGCCGGGTCGTTTCGCTGCAACGTCGAGGGCCACATATGCAATGGCATGCCGATCCCCCAGAGCGAATTCAGTGCGCCGCTGCAGAGCTGTGTGCCCAGTGAAGATGGTCGGCTGATCAATGTGAAGGAATACTCCGATTTTCTAAAGCGCCTCAAGCCGGATCCAGCTCGTGTGACCGTCTCAATCATCACTGGCGTGCCGGCCACGCCTCAAGGTGCGCGCTACAGCGTGAAGAAGTTTCAAACGGCTGACAGTGACGTCATTGACGTCGACGCCATCTGCAGCTCAGAGGTGGGCGCGGCAGCTCCGGCCTTGCGCTTGAAAGCGTTTGCTGAATCACTGGGCTCGAACGGAACGATCGACAGCATATGCACGGGAGATCTCACATTGGCCCTCACGCGCATTGGCAACCTTGTCGCTGACAGAATGAAGACAGCCCTCAGCTGCCAGCCCTAGGGGTGTTCGCTGTGGCGGTTCCTCGCCCCCCAAGGACTGGCCGACTGGCTTCGTCCTAGCTGCACGCCGCGCCCAATCCGCGACATTGGTGTCCGCATTTGAGCGCGGCGATGCCTGCGCTCCCCCCAATTTCCCCAATTTGCCGCTGGCCCAGCACTTGCTGAATGCCACACCAGCACGAGGATTTGCACATGTCCGAAAATACCCTGCGCCCCCCCTGGTTTCACAAGATACTTCGCAGCTTGATTGCCGCCGGGGTGCCCGTTGTGGGGCTAGCCGCATGTGATTGCCCGCCGGACGACCACATGTACCTCATTCCCGGGGGCGATGAATCGGTTGCGCCCCTCGTTGAGGCTTGCCGTCGCCCTGTGGATCCGCAGTGCCTTCCGCTGTGCGAGTTCATAAGCGACACCTACGACGACATCGTCCACTGCGAGTTGCACACCAGCAAGGACGGATACCTGCGGGTGCACATTGGCACCCAGTCTGTATGCCCCGGGGGTCGCCGCCCGGCGCGGCTGCGCTTCGCAAAAGACCACGCAAAATCTTCCGTCACACGCTGGTTGTCTCGCATGTCGCAGCTAGAAGCGGCCTCCGTGCCGGCCTTCAGACAGTTGGCAAACCACTTGCGCCATCATGGTGCGCCAGCTTTGCTCGTGGACGCGGCGCGATCCGCCGCGCGGGACGAGATCCGCCACGCACGTGCGCTGCGCGCCATCGTTAGCGCACACGGAGCACGCGCGGGCACCCCGCATTGCCCCGCGGAGCCGCAGCCACCCTCGCTTGCCCACCTAGCTCGGGCCAATGAAGTGGAAGGCTGCGTGCGCGAAAGCTACGGCGCCCTGGTGGCCGCACATCAGGGCGCCGTTGCACGCGACGGGCAGGTGCGCGCAGCCATGGAAAGGATCGCGCCCGATGAGCTTCGTCATGCTGAATTGGCCCGCGCCATCCGCAGATGGATTCTGCCCAAATTGCCGCCGACTGATCGGAAGAACGTGCAAAGGGCGGGTGTGGCCGAGTTGCGAAGCTTGGCAAATGCAGCTCCTTTGCCCGAGACGGTGCGTGCCCAACTGGGGTTTCCCTCTGCCGCCACATCGCGCTTGATGTTGCAACATCTCGAACAGGATCTGGCGTGATGGCGATGCGCACATTCTACGTGCGGTCATGGTTCAGCGGATGGCTGTTGCTTGTGATGGCGGCCGCTTGTGATGGCCCCTGCCCATACATCTCGCAAACTGTGTTTGTCACATCGCCTGATGAGCAATTGTTGGGTCTGATGGAAGTTTGCTCACGCGAGCTCGCTTTGCGAAGTTGTTTGAAAGATGACGTGACTTGCCCCTGCAGGCCGCTTTGTCTGCGACTGCTCGAACTAGTCGATGGCTTCAAGGGCAATGAAGAGCTGGAAAGCTGTTACATCTACCCCTCCCGCCAAAGTCAAGGCAGGCAAAACAACGCCGGCGCGTTCTCGCTGAGCGACGATGCACTTGTGGCCTCCCTTACTTATACCCCCTCGAGATGCGATGAACAGGCACGTTAAATTTACGCACGTTGTGGTCGCCGTGTTCGCAAGCGCTCTCGCGTGGCAACCCGGGTGTAGCTTCTTGTCGGTCACGCCCGCGCCGGTCGGCCAGTCGCCGTCACCGCTGCCGCAGGCCACGGCACCTTGCACGCGGCGAATGGCGGCCCCCGTTTGGGACACCATAGGAGCCGCCGGCATCGGCGCCTTCGGTTTGCTCACGGCGAGTGTCGGCCTTGCGTGGCGAGACAACGAAGCCATGTCGTCGCAACCGAGTTGGGATCCAGAGCCCGATTATGTAGCGGCCAACACCGCCCTCACCCTGGGCATCGGCGCTTTGGTTTTGGCCGCCGTCACGGGGGCGTCTGCGGTGTATGGCTATCACACGGTCCACGAGTGTCGGACGCTCTACCCCGTGCCGCCACGGATGCCCCGGCATTCGCAGCCGCGGTGGTTACCCCCACCGACAGCGGGACCCTGAAGGGCGGCGGGACGACACGCCGCGGCTAACGCTGAAAACCTCTCCGTGTTACCATAGTTCCATGCGTTACTTGGTTTGCTTGGTCGCGGTTCCGATGTTGGTCGTTTCCTGCGCCAGGGAACCGCTGGACGTGGATCAGAATTCGAGCGGCGTTCGCGCCGAAATCACGGAGAAGGGCGCTGGGGAGGGTTCAAAAGAGGCTCCCTTGATTGATGAACCCGAACCCGATGAACCCATGCCCGATGAGGTCGTGATGAACCCCGACAGCTTGCCCCCTGAGCAGGCTGCGCCACCGTCATTAGGTGTCGACTCGTGCCAGCTTTTTGCTGCCGCCGATCAGGGCGCAGGCGATTTTGAATCCGCAAGCTGGCAATACCATGTCAAAGATTGCCAAAGCAGCGCCTGCTGGGACTTCTTCTCAATCGACAACAAGTGCAGCCTGAGCTTTCAACATGACAACCAAATGCGAAAGGCGAGCGCACCCGAAGAGCTGTGCCGTTGGGCCGCTGTTGTGTTTACCAGCCCTCGATTCGAGTCGGCCACCAAAGCATGTCCCATGGTGAACCAACCCATCAACGAGTCTTTCGAGGTGACGGGCGCGGTGCGTGTGCGCCGCAAATTTAGCTTCTGCAACACGCCCGAAATGGAGCAGGCACGGGACTGCCTTCGATGGATTGTGGCTTCCACGTTCAACATGCGCCCCTGACTTCCCAACACGCCCAGCTGCGCTTGGCCTCCCCCAATCACGTACCCATGACAGGTCAAATTTCTTCAAGACGCAGCGCCCGTCTTAGGTGAAACTTCCAGGATGAAGATTCATGAGATTTTCCCTTACTTGCGCGTGAAAGACGCTGACCGGGCCATTGCTTTTTATGTTCAAGCGTTCACGGTGAAGGAAAAGTTCCGGCTGGTAGAGCCCACAGGCCGCATCGGCCACTGCGAGCTTGAGTTCGGCAGCGCCACTTTGATGCTGTCTGAAGAGTACCCGGAATTCGGGCTTCTGGGGCCACAATCCATCGGCGGCACCAGCGTCTCGATTCACCTTCACGTGGATGACTGCGACGCAGCCATCGCACGATGTGTAGAAGCGGGCGCAACTTTGATCCGCCCCGCCAGCGATGCGTTCTACGGCGAACGATCGGGAACCGTGCGCGACCCGTTTGGCCACGAATGGCTAATTGGCCACAGCATCGAGGATGTAGATCCTGAGGAAATGCAGCGTCGCTACAACGAGCTCATGAAGAAGGATTGACCCAAACGCAAACGAAGGGGCTTACGTCACGTCGTCAAGGTCGCCGCCGAAGCGCAGCCTATATCAAGTGGCGGGCACGCCGCGTTGGCTTGCTATAATTGACCTTTCAATTACCTGCTTCGGGACAGCGAAACATGCGCGGCAACATCCCCTCCAAGAAAAAACCGGCCTTTCCCGTCAGGCCGGGCTTGTACGGCTACCTCAAGACGTACAACCGCGCAGCAGAGCTGCCGGTGCGATACGCGGATCTGCTGCGGCATGCGTTTAGCATTCCCCTGCTAAATGAGCGGGACCAAGACACGCTTTGGGAAACCGTGCAGTACGCGCCTTCGGAACAGCGTGAACTTTACCGCGGCTTAACGTACATGTACTCGCTGCTCAAGGCCGGAGGTGATGTTGAGATCCTGAAACATCTCACCGTCGCGCGCATCGACTACTGCACCTTTGGAAACACCAAACCATTCCGCATCCGGATCATCAACCGACTCAACGACAACTACGATCACTTCTACGTCAAGCAGACCGACGCCTCCCGCGTCTACGGTCTTGAGCTGGAAGAGCTGCTCTCACCGAACACGGTAACGTTTCTGGTACACGGCGAGACCTTGGCCGAGGAACACATCATCGGGATCCCGGGCGACGACTTCATGCGCGACCACCTCGCGGGTCCAGTGTTCAACCGGATCCGCATCGCGAAGGAATTCGTGAAGTTCAACGAGCGCTGTTTCGTGCGGCTGTTGGGGGACATGCGTTCTTACAACTTCGTCGTTGCGGTTACGCCCGACATTGAGGGCGCCCAGTTCAGGCTGCGCGCGATCGACTTCGATCAGCAGTCCTATGAGGGAACAAAGAGCTTCTACCTGCCGCAGTACTTTCGGGAGAACAACCCGATCATCTTTTTGGGCATCGAGCACATGGAGCCCGAGACGGTGAAACAGTACCAGTTGGAGGAGAGAACTCTCATCGCCGCACGCGCCAAGAGGGAGGAGGCGCGCCTGAGCGAATTGTTGGCCATCATGCGAATCGACCAAATCTCTGATCGCGAAAAGGTGGTGAATCTTCGCGAGGAGCTGGCGGCGCACCACGAAAACGATGTATTTCTTCAGTGCCATACGATGGGCGACATCGTTGGCGCAAACATCAGGCTACTGATGCAGAAAGAATTCAAGCAAAGCATCCACGGGCTTTAGCCGCGTCATCTGCCGATGACGGAAACTATGGGCCTGTGGGTATGCAACAACGGCCGCAGAAACGAAGGTATGGGGCCCGGCTCTCCCCGCAGCAAGCGCTTGATCTCGCGCAGCCGCTGACCAGGCGCCCACGACGCGGGCGCGGGCTGAACCAGTGCCTGCGCCACAGGCGTCTCGCCGCCGATGCCGAAGGTCTGCCTAAGCGTCAAGATCTGCGCCGGATTCAACTTGTCGGCGCAGGTGAATGTGCCGGGCGCGATGCCGGGCAGCATCAAGTTGTTGGCTTCTTCGACGTGCACCAGTGCGCCCGTGTGGCCGAACTCGTGTGCCACCACGAGATCGCGTGCCACCTCGTCCGTGCGCGTGGCCCTGTCAAGCACGCCCTTGTTCACAAACATCATGGGGGTGAAATTGTGGGGAAACTTCACGCCACTCCAAATGCGGCCTTCATCGCTGTTGGCGGCGGCGAACTTCGCTAACAGCGCGGGCGAGACGGCGAGGCCCGCGAGCTCCTCACCTTCACCCAGCAGGTCCTCGCCTCCTGGACGGATCAATTGCGGCAACAGCACGATGTTCGTGAGTTCGGCGCCAGCGCGGCCCCACTTTTCCGCAAAAGCGACAAGGGGCGACAACATTTGATTCGTCACCGCAACCGTAAGCGCTTCTTCTTGAGCCGGCGTCAGGACGCTGTCGTCGCTCAAATCGATTCCAGGTAGGGCACGGCGCGCCGCGCGCTCCAGGCTCAATAGATCGGTGTCGAGAGCGTAGCCTGTGGTGACAACTTCTGGAGCGTAGCGCGTGAAAAATTGTAGATCGTGCCGCTTGAAGTAGCGCTGGAGTGAAGCCGTGTAGGGCTTGATGTCGCTATCGCCGGTGCGGAACAGGCGCACCTCGCGACGGTGCTGAAGCTGGCCATCAGGTTGGTCACAAACGGCAACACCATAGGGTCGTGCCTCGAAGAGGCCGGTGAAGTCCTCGGCGTCAAGAGGACCGTCAGCGTCTTCGTCGTCGCAGGCGGTGATGAGACACAGCGAACATAATAAGAGAATCGACAGGTGGCGCATGGAGGAAACGGAAAGCTAACATAGAGCAACCAGGCTGGGCGGCGTTTTGTGCTGCGCGGGAGAACCTTGCCTTATCGCAAGTGAGCACCGCGGCAAGGCCCGTCCACGCACTTAACCGCGTGATCTCATCCGCCTGCTGGGGAAAACGCAAATGGATACGTAACGATGGTGGCGCCCGCACGCGCCGCCACCGGGAACTGCCAGCGTTTCACCGCGGTGGTCATGCACGATTCTACGCGTGCATCTTGCAAGGAAGATTCTGCCACCGTAGCCACCGCCACCGTGCCAGTGGGCGAGATGACGAAGCGAACAGCCACGCGGCCTGAAAGCGACGGCGCACGCAAGAGCTGTTGTTCGTAGCAGTATTTGATCTCTTTGATGTGCCTGCGAATCTCCCTGCGCACGATCTCTTTATCAAGCGCGCCGTGAGCGCCGCAGTGCTCAAGACCTTCCCGGCAGCCGACAACGGAAACCGTGGGCGCTGTGGGAGGCCTGCGAGGGCCAAGCCTGCCCACGTGATGGCCATAGGCCATCTTGGCGCCACAATCTTTACCAGCGCAGCCACCGCTCACAGTGGCCAAGCGTCCATCTCCTAACGTGCGCTCCCCGGGGCCGCTGTCGAGAGACACGCCAAGCCCGCCGGTGCTGTAAGCCAACGCCAACGACGTTGCTTGCAGACCTTCAAGAGCTTCGCCCAGACCATCACTCGTTGAGTTTGCGAACAACGATTGCAGCGAACCTTCGTGGCCTCCCAAGTTGCTCAGCACATCGAGAATGCCGTTGCGAGAGCTGGGCCTGCCATCGCCCCCGGATCGCGCGGCCACCCGCTTGGACGGGTTCGGCACAGCGTCGTTCTTGGGCGTGGAGGGCGCGTTGCCCATCGCTGCGCCCGGCGCTGCAGGCGCATCAACCTTCGCCGTAGCCACAGCGGGCGTTGCTGGCGGAATGATCGTCGTTCCTACGAGGCGCATGACCCTATCGTTATCTGCGGACGACAAGGCAAGCGAATCCGCCGGCACCAGCCACAAGGCCGCCGCAAACGTCATCATGGCCACGATCGCTACCAACGCGGGCCACGCTTGGGACCATCCTCGCCACACCGGTCGCCGGCCTACCACGGGCGCTGGCGGCTGCCACGCCACCGTTAACGTAAGCGCACCGCACGCGATCTGGGCTTCCGCCCCACGCGGAAGAGAAACATTCGTCTGCGTCAGCTCGTGGCGTGCTTGGCCAACGCACATCACCGCCCGCATGGCGCTTGTCAGATGAAGCTGGCAATCGCGGTGCTTCACGTCCAGCAACGCAAAATTCTCGGACGGCACATACCCAGGCCCCAGCGGCACGGCACTTCGAAGGCCCCAGCCCACACAAAATTTGCGTGTCTTGCGCTCGTTCTGGTTCAGCATCCATTGTCCCCACGGCTGCCCGTGGAGGTGAGCCTGAATCAAAACCTGTTCGTGCGTGTGCGGCGCGTTCGAGCACACGACCGCCTGTTGCCCCTCGTGCATGGTGGCCCCTCCGTGAATGTTGCAGCAACCGCACAGCCTCCTTCAGGAAGCCAGCGGGGCCGGCGGGCGCGCACCGACGGTTCACAGCAGAAGACATCCGTCTCGGTCGCGGGTTCCACGTTCACGGAAAAAAAAAGGCGGGTTGCAGCCCGCCTCCTGAACAAAGCCCGTGACACCCGCCTACAGGCGGACGTCACGGGCACAGTGTGTTCACATCCGACGGCGGGACAGCGCTTTCCAGAGGAAGATCACGATGCAGCTACCCAGCAGCGCCACGCCGAAGCTGGCGATGAGGCCGTTGTTTCCGAGGTTGTTTCCGAAGAAGGTTCTCGTTAAGTACCCACCGAGGATTGCGCCGATAATTCCGATGATGATGTTCGCCACGCCCCCCTGCCGGGCGTCGGTTCCCATCAGCTTGCTGCCGATCCAGCCCGCCAGGGCGCCAATGATGATCCAGCCGATAATTCCATAAGAGGGGTTCATTGGTTCACTCCGTTAAGGTTGATGTTGGTGGCAGCGCAAGTGGGGCCTGGTGATGTGGGATAAAAGGTCATAATGAGTCTCCGTAATTTGTAGGTTTTCTGAACCAGGGTTTTTCGATTGGCGCTTAAAGGGCGGGGATTACGATCGTATTTGCATCAAGTGCCACCTGCGCGATTCTTGCCAACACGCGCCCATTGATCGTTGCGCGGGTGTTCATGGTGATGGCTTGATCCGCCATAACGGTTCCGTGGAAAACTGAGTCGGTCCCGAAGGTTGCCGAAGAGCCGACCTGCCAGAAAATGTTGCTTGCCTTGGCATTGCCCACGAGGATGACCTTGCGACCGGAGGTGGTGATGAGCGTGGTCGCCATCTGGAAGATGAAGACCGCGTCTTCGTCACCCAAAGCGTCCAACGTGAGATCGCCCGAGGAAATTTCGAGTGACGACGTGGATTTATAAAGCCCCGGGGGGAGCTTTTGACCACCCAGGTTGCCCGCAACGCTCACCGGACAAAGCGTTCGCCCTGCAGCGTCGTTGTAGGCCACCGTTAAGCTGGCGATGGCGTTGGCCGCCGCGACGGTGCCAGCATGACTATTTCCGGTGATCGTGAGCATGCCTGGCGGGGAATTGGTGATCGAGGTGCCGGGGCTTACGCCTACGTCCCCCGTTACCACGGTTATACCGGCGTTGGTTTCAGTTGAACCAGCCAACTCAGCGAAGCCAACCGCGTTCCCCAGCTGAACCGGATCCTGCCTACAGGCCGATGGCGCATCCAT
>JBBSJE010000176.1:0-13387 GCA_038257535.1 Polyangia bacterium | reverse complement strand
GGCCATCACACGCACCACTTCGCCATAGGGCAGGGTTTTGTCGGCATGAAGGTAGAGCTCCTTGTCGGCGTTGAGCTTGGCGTTGTCTTTCAAGGTTTGCTCAAGCGCGTCGTAAGGCACTTCCAGTTTGCCCAAAAACACCCGCTTGTCGGCGGTCATGGTGAGTATGAGTTTGCCTTCGTCATCGGGGATGGTTTGTGCGTTGGCTTCGGGCAGATCAACGTCCACCCCGGTTTGCAGCATGGGCGCGGTCACCATGAAGATGATCAGCAAAACCAACATCACGTCGACCAGCGGCGTGACGTTGATTTCCCCCAACATTGCACCCCCGCCGCCGCTGTCGCCCACGGTCATTGCCATTAGAAGAACCTCCGGCGAACGATGTTCAGAAAGTCGCTGGCAAAATTTTCCATATCGGCCGAAAGCACGCGGATGCGGCGTGAGAAAAAGTTGTACGCCATCACGGCGGGAATCGCGGCCACCAAGCCTATGGCTGTGGCGATAAGCGCTTCAGCGATGCCGGGGGCCACCGTGGCCAAATTGGCGGCGCCTTTGGCACCAATGGAACGGAAGGAGTTCATGATGCCCCACACGGTGCCGAACAAACCAATAAACGGCGCGGCGCTGGCGGTGGTGGCCAAGAAGGGGATCTTGCTTTCCATTTCGGTGATGGCGGTGGTGCGGGCGCGGGCAAGGGCGCGCTCAACGCTTTCAATGTCGCCCAAGGAGGTTTCGTTCTGTACGAAGCTTTCCTGGCCCTGTTCGGCCCGGCGCTTTCGAAGTTTCGCAAGCTCAGCGTAACCGGCGCGGAACACCTCGCTGACGGGGGAGGGCCCTTCCTCTTCAGTAAGCTTCCAAACGTCGTCAAGCCGAGGGGTTTTCCAGAACGAATCTAAAAACGACCCCGAGCGCGACCGCGCGCGGCTGAGGTAAAGCATCTTGGCGCCAATGATGTACCAAGACATCACCGACATCGCGATCAACAACAGCATGACGCCTTTGACCGTTAATGACGCCCCTTGAATGAGCGCCAGAATGTCCATATCGCTAGAGGCGTTGAGCAGAGAATGCAGCATGAGGTGTTTTTTCCTTCGAGTCGCTGGGAGCTGGGGCCTCCCATCTTATAGACATCCTGAGGCAGGATTCCTAATTCCGTGACCCGGATGATAGCGACGCGAGCGCCGTTCACCAACCCATCAGCCCCACGGAGGATTCCCGTGCAGGGGATGCTAACCTTAGGCTCATTGTGACTCGTGTTCTACCGGGCGTCCTGTTCGCGCTTTGTTTGCTTGGGGTTGGCGCGTGCGAAGACGTGAATGGGGGAGCTGTGGAGGTGGCCTGGTCGCTGCGCTCAGAGGCGGGGTATCCTCTGGGTGGCTGCGATTGCTCCGACCCCCCAGTCAGCCGGCTTCGGCTCACACTCACGCCCACAGTGGACGAGCCGGGTCTGATGCCCCAGGCGTATGAGTTTGCCTGTTCGCGTCAGCGGGCGGCAACGGCCTTCGAGGTGCCCCCCGGCCGCTACGACATGCGGCTTTGGGCGCTAGACGCCCAGGGCGAACTTGCCCCCAAGGTTGTCACGCCCCCGCCCCAGGTGCGAACTGTGGTGTGGGGGCAGCCCGCATCGCTGGAAGTTCAACACGTGGTGGCGCCCTGCGCCTCCCGCTGCGCGAATAAAAATGGCATGTGCACCGCCCAATAGGTGAATCCAGAAAGAACGAACGTCATGAACAACCTAAGACTTGTGCCCTTGATGGTTTTTGCCGCCTTGACGCCCGCTTGCGTCATGGACTCGGTGGACAATTCTTCGATTGCGTTCGATTGGGAGGTGCGCGACGTGGGGCCGGGCGGGCAGCTGGTGGCCTGCGCTGACGCCGGAGTGACCACGGTGAACATGGTGGCGCGCAACTTAACCACCGCTACGGACTATTCTTTCGACTTCGATTGCGTGAATTACGGGGGGCAAACTCCGGTTTTACCCAGCGGACAGTACGCCGTTACGTTGCGTTTGCTGCGGGCGGATGGCGTCGAGGTTTCAAGCATCGCTTTGCCATTTGCAGGGCAGGGCCCGATCACCGTTAACTCCCGGCGCCTAACTTATGTAGGGGCCATTATCTTCGAGATTCAGTCACTGCAGTTGGAATGGGAAATCGTACGACCGGCCGGCGATGTCGAACTGGTGCTTTCGTGCGCACAGGCGGGGGCTTCGCAGGTGCAGATGACGGCGGCCATCTCGAACCTCGTGCCTTTTGTTTTCAATTTCCCATGCGACGACCATGCCGGCTTAACCCAAGCTCTGCCGGTAGGCACCTACAACCTTACTTTGCAGCTTTTCACTCCGGCCGGCGTGCCGTTGTCGGAGCTGTCCACCTCTTACACAACGCCGAATCAGTTGCCCGCCATATTGCCGCTTGTCACATTCGAGGTGAATTAGGGCTATAAAGCGCGCGTGCGATTTCAAACAATTTTTTCGCGCGTCGCCTGGGCGCTGATTGGGCTAAGCCTTGCCGCCTGTAGCGACGAGGCTGCGTACACTTTGCGCTGGCGCTTCGCCGACCAACCGCCGGGGGCGTTTTCAGCGCGCAACTGTGGCGCTCGCGGGATCGAATCGTTCGTGGGCACCGAAACGGAAGCGGGGGGCAGCCAACGAAACTTCCGAGCTGTGTGCGGGATGGGAGAATTGCGGCGATCGACGCCTCCAGGAACCTGGACGGTGACGCTGGTGGGGGTGGACGCGGCCGGGCGACTGCCTCCGGCCGAAAAGCTACCGGAGCTGCGCGGGGTGGCGGGGCCGTTTGTGCTGGACTTAGACGGGCCAGAGCCCTTCGTTGAAGTGGTTGTGCCGGCCCGGCCGCAGTGTGAGGACGGGGTGGACAACAATGGCGACGGGCTGGTGGATGCCGATGATCTCGGCTGTCAACAGAAACTGGGGCGCGAGGGCACGGCCCCTTGAATGTAGAAGTAGGTTGAAAAGCGTCCGCGTTAACTAACGCGAACACGATCCGTTCGGGAACGCGCCCGTGCTAGATTTTATCTTCATGCCTGCGCCCGCTGAACGTCGGCCGGATCTACCGCCTTGGTTGCAACCGCTGACGCAGCGGTTAACGCCGTTTGTGAAGGTGATGGTGCTGGTAGAGACCTTGGCCTACCTGGTGTACGTGCTGGTGCCGGGCGCACGCGACTTCATCGTGTCGCAATTGGCGGTGGGGCCGGGGGTGGCGCTAGGAAAGCTGTGGCAGCCGCTGACAGCGCTGTTCGTTCACATCGATCCCTTACAGTTCCTGTTTAACTTGGTGGGCTTGTGGTTTGTGGGCGCCGCGATGGAGCAAGCCCTGGGGCGGCCGCGCTTTGTTTTGGTGTTTTTCGTACCTGCCCTTGCGGGTTATCTGGCGCAGGGGTTGTCGGCGGCGCTGCTGGGCCATCCTTACGTATCTGCGGGTTGCGGGCTGTCGGTGCTCTCGGTGTTCGTGGCGTTTGGCGTGTATTTCAACCGCACAGAAGCCCGGGTTTTGGGGGGCATGGTGCTGCAGGCGCGCATGCTGGCGTCAATCTTGGTGTGCTTTTCGCTGCTGATCGCGCTGCTGTCGTTTGCATGGCCCGTTGTTGTGGGCACGGTGTCGTCCGTGCTGCTTTCGTATGTGATGTGTGGCGGTCGGGCCCCGTCGCTGCCGCCCCCGTCACCAAACAAGCGCCCCAGCCGCCCGCGCGTGCAAATGCAGGTGCTTGAAGGCGGCAAAGGCAAAACCGACCCACGGTATTTGAACTGAGAACCAAAAGCGTGGCGTCGCCAACACGTCTTCGACAGCGAGATTCTGATCTGCTGAACCACGGGAAGAATCCCCGCAACTTTGGGGCGCTGGTACCGAATAAGGTACATGCCATCATTTTTGCACGAGGCGCTTATAGAGTTGCTTCGCGACCGACCTGACCTGCTGGCCCGCTTGTTGAGCGCAGCGGGCGCGATGCTGCCGCCGTATGAAAAGATCGTGAGTGACAGCGCGGATCTGGGCAGCGCAGTGCCATCGGAGCTTGCAGCCGACGGGGTGTTGCGTGTGGAAAGGGAAGGGCGGACGGAATTGGTTGTGGTGCTGGAAGTGCAAAGGCGAATCGATCCCCGCAAGGTGTACACGTGGCCGTTGTATGTGGCCGCGGCGCGAGCGCGGCATGAAAGGCCCACGATGCTGGTGGTGGTCACGCTTGATCGCCAGGTGGCGAAATGGGCCGGGCAAGCGTTGCCGTTGGGGCCAAGAAGCGGTTATGTGCAGGCGGTTGTGCTGGGGCCCGACGAGTTGCCGCGGATCGAGGACCCAGCAGAAGCGGCGGAGGATCCAGCGATGGCGGTGCTGTCGGCGGTTGCGCATGGGCAGGATGACGATGCGCAGCAAGCGGCGCGGATAGGGTCGGCGGCGATGCAAGCGATTTTGCAGCTAGGGGAGTGCGAGGCGGCGGTATACTTGGACTACGTAAAAGCGGCGCTTAGCGCGGCCGCGAAGGAAGCGTTTGCGATGATTCCACAGAACCATAAATTTCAAGACGAAGGCCTACGCAAGGCGTGGCACGGCGGTAAGGCTGAGGGCAAAGTTGAGGGGAAAGCTGAGGGCAAAGTTGAGGGGAAAGCTGAGGGCAAAGTTGAGGGGAAAGCTGAGGGGTTAGCGAGTGGCTTGCTGTTGGTGCTGGAAGCGCGAGGCTTCACGCTGAGTCCAAGCGAGGTTGAGACGATCCGGGGATGCCGCGATGTCGATACGCTGGCGGCATGGCTGCGGCGCGCACCCACGGTAGACAATGCCGCGGACGTGTTTTTGTAAGAGGCGCTCTTCCATCAAGCTAAAGTCCAGCCGCTGGAAAGGGCGCCGCGGCGGTACACTGGTCCTCGTGAAGCGGCGCTGCGCGTATAAGCAAAGGAGCGTTGTCGATGATTGAAGGGTACGAACAATGGCGAGACGATTCCCTATGCGAGGCCTGGGAAAGGGGCAGGGTTGCGGGGGTGGTCAAGGCGTGGGCTCATACGGCCAAGTGCGAGGCCAAGGGCAAAGTGGAAGGGTTGGCGAGTGCCTTGTTGCTGGTGCTGGAAGTGCGAGGCTTCACGCTGAGCCCCAGCGAAGTTGAGACGGTTCGGGGATGCAGCGATGTAGATACGCTGGCGGCATGGCTTCGGCGCGCAGTCACGGTAGAGAAGGCCGCGGACGTATTTTTGTAGGAGGCGCTCTTCCAAATCCGCGCAACTTTGGGGTGCTGGTGCCGAACAAGGTACATGCCATCATTTTTGCACGAGGCGATTATAGAGTTGCTTCGGGACCGACCTGATCTGCTGGCCCGTTTGTTGAGCGCAGCGGGCGCGATGCTGCCGCCGCATGAAAAGATCGTGAGTGACAGCGCGGATCTTGGCAGCGCCGTACCATCTGAGCTTGCAGCCGACGGGGTGTTGCGCGTGGAAAGGGAAGGGCGGACGAAATTGGTGGTGGTGCTGGAAGTGCAAAGGCGCATCGATCCCCGCAAGATGTACACGTGGCCTCTGTACATGGCCGCGGCGCGAGCCCGGCATGAAAGGCCCACGGTGCTGGTGGTGGTCACGCTTGATCGCCAGGTGGCGAAGTGGGCAGGGCAAGCGTTGTCGCTGGGGCCAGGAAGCGGTTATGTGCAGGCGGTGGTGTTGGGGCCCGACGAGTTGCCGCGGATCGAGGACGCGGCGGAAGCGGCGGAGGATCCCGCGATGGCGGTTCTGTCGGCGGTGGCGCATGGGCAGGATGACGATGCGCAGCAAGCGGCGCGGATAGCGTTGGCGGCGAAGCAGGCGATTTTGCAGCTAGGGGAGGGCGAGGCGGCGGTATACTTGGACTACGTGACAGCGGCCCTCAGCGCGGCCGCGCAGGAAGCGTTGAAGATGAATCCACAAAACTATCAATTTCAAGACGAAGGCCTGCGCAAGGCGTGGCACGGCGGTAAGGCCGAGGGCAAGGCTGAAGGCAAGGCTGAGGGCGAGGCGAAGGGCGAGGCGAAGGGGTTGGCCAGTGCCTTGTTGCTGGTGCTAGAAGCACGAGGCTTCACGCTGAGTCCAAGCGAGGTTGAGACGATCCGGGGATGCCGCGATGTCGATACGCTGGCGGCGTGGCTTCGGCGCGCGCCCACGGTAGACAAGTCCGCGGACGTGTTTTTGTAGGAGGGGATCATCTCGGGCGCCGGATAGGGGTTTCATTGGCCCGATATTGACGAAGATGTCAGCGCACAAGGACTCCTACGAGGAGTTCCTGCAGCTGTTCCCCGGCAGCGGCGCGGCTTAACCAGGTCTTCTGCTGTGACCCGCGTAACCGGGCTTGTTTCCGCCAGCGAGCAACTCGCGGAAACATGGGGTGTGTTTGAGGAGCGTCGCGCACTTCGCACAGCCATCCACCAACCCGTTTCGGTGCAAATGGCGCGGTGTGCTGGATGCCTTCGGGGCCCATGGCCGCTTGAAAATCGCGGCGTTACCACGTAGAACGCAGTCCAGTCTTGCGGGGGAGCTTTCGGGCTGAGAGGTCTTGGGCGTGGTGTTCACGACCAAAGGCGACCCCATGAACCTGCTCCGGGTAATGCCGGCGAAGGGAGTGTTTGATGAGCGAATCACTTGGGTCTCCACGGAAACTTGCAGTTGTTGCGGCCGCCGATGCGGTGAACAAAAACAAGCGCGTGGACACCACGCCCCCGGTGCCCACCTTAGGGCCCATCGAAGACGACTTTCCCAATTCGCGGAAGGTGTATCTGGAACAAGACGGTTTGCGCGTGCCGATGCGGGAAATCACGCTCACGGGCAACGAGCCGCCGTTGCGCGTTTATGACACCACCGGCCCCACCGCCACGGACCTCAAAGAAGGCTTGCCAAAACTGCGGGCCCCTTGGGTCAAAACGCGGCTTGATCGAGGCGACGCCACCCCCACGCAGCTTTGGTACGCGCGCCAAGGTGTGATCACCGAAGAGATGCGGTTTGTGGCCTTACGCGAGGGCTTGGCGGCAGAGTTTGTGCGCGACGAGATTGCGCGCGGCCGGGCGATCATTCCCGCCAACATTCATCACACCGAGCTTGAGCCGATGATCATCGGCCGCAACTTCAAGGTGAAGATCAATTCCAACATCGGCAACTCGGTGGTGTCGTCTTCGATTCAAGAAGAAGTTGAAAAGCTGCAATGGTCAACCCGCTGGGGCGCCGACACCGTGATGGATCTTTCCACCGGCGCCAACATTCACGAAACGCGCGAGTGGATCATTCGCAATTCGCCTGTGCCCATTGGCACCGTGCCTATCTACCAGGCGCTGGAAAAGGTCAAAGGCAAGGTTGAAGACCTGAACATCGACTTGTTCATCGAAACCTTGATCGAACAAGCCGAGCAGGGCGTTGATTACTTCACGATTCACGCGGGCGTGTTGCTGCGGTTTGTGCCGCTTACCGCCAAACGCATCACCGGCATCGTGTCGCGTGGTGGCTCGATCATGGCCAAGTGGTGTTTGTCGCATCACAAGGAAAACTTTCTTTACACCGAGTTTGAACGCATCTGCGAGGTGATGAAGAAGTACGACGTGTCGTTCTCGCTGGGCGATGGTTTGCGTCCCGGCTGCAACGCCGACGCCAACGACGAAGCTCAATTTGGTGAGCTTGAAGCTTTAGGTGAACTCACCAAGGTGGCGTGGAAGCACGATGTTCAGGTGATGATCGAAGGCCCCGGGCATGTGCCCATGCACAAGATCAAAGAGAACATGGATAAACAATTGTCCATGTGCCACGAAGCCCCGTTTTACACGCTTGGGCCCTTGGTCACTGACATCGCACCCGGCTCCGATCACATTACATCCGCGATCGGCGCCGCGATGATCGGGTGGTTTGGCACCGCGATGCTTTGTTATGTAACCCCCAAAGAGCACCTGGGTCTGCCCGACCGAGACGACGTGAAGGCGGGCGTGATTGCTTACAAGATAGCCGCCCATGCAGCCGATCTCGCGAAGGGCTTGCCGGGCGCCCGCGCCTGGGACGACGCGCTTTCAAAGGCGCGGTTTGAGTTTCGTTGGAAAGACCAATTCAACTTGGCTTTGGATCCGCCCACCGCAAAGTCGTATCACGACGAAACTTTGCCGGCTGAGGGCGCGAAGGTGGCACATTTTTGTTCGATGTGCGGCCCCAACTTCTGTTCAATGCGCATCACGCAGGATGTGCGTGACTACGCGGCGGCACAGAACATCAATGCCGACGAAGCGCTGGCCGCGGGCCTGCAAGCCAAGGCCGCCGAGTTTCGGGAAACCGGTGGACAGATTTATCAGCCCGTTGTGCCTGCGGATGGCGGCGAATGAGCCTGCGCAGGGCTAACGTTGGCTTGGGCCTTGGCGTGATCGTGGCCGCTTTGTCGTTAGCCAGCGCGTGCAAGAACGACGCGGGGCCTGTGATCGCTGTGGATCCGGAAACGATCTACAACCAGATGTGCGCACGTTGCCACGGTGTGGATGGCAAGGGCGAACCCGAGGTGGCCAAAACCTTGCCGGTGCGGGATCTCACTTCGCTGGAAGTGCGGTCGCGGCCCACCGAAGATTTGGAGCGCGTGATCATGACTGGGAAAAATCAAATGCCGCCTTTTGCTGAAGTGTTAAGTCCGCGCAAGATCCAAGCGGTGGTGGGGCACATTAAGAAACTGGGGCAGCCGTGAACACATTGGATCCGCGGCATCGGCCTTGGTTGGTGGCCACGTTTGCTTTCGCATTCGCCGCTATGTGCTTTTTTTGTGAAGGATCGGCGGCCGCGCAATCTGCGGCTGAAGGACGAGCCCAGGCCCGTAAAGCCGGTCAGTTGGCCGCGCGGGGAAAATGTGTGCCCGCCGTGGCCGCCTACACCAAAGCGTTCGAGATCCTTAGCGACCCCGTCATTTTGTTCAACCGCGCCGAATGTTTGCGCAAGCTGGGGCGGGCCGAACCCGCCTTGGCCGATTACGAACGCTTCTTGGTTGAGTTTCCCAACCCGCCCAACAAGGCCTTGGTTGAACAGCGCATCGGCGCGCTTCGCAAACGCTTGGGCATGCCCGCAAATCAAGCGCCTATCGCTGCGGTCCCTGGCAGGGCCGCCAAGCCCGGCGCCTTTAATCCCAAGCCTACGGCGGCAGAGTCAGCGCCCATCATCGACGACGAAGAAGAAGACGAAACGTTGGTGGCGGCCCCCGACCCTGTGCCCGCGTGGCGGCCCCCGGGTGACTCGGAAGCCGGCGCGATTCGCTCTGGCATGGATGACCCAGAACTGCCTGGCGGCGAAGCGGACGATGGGGTTTCGCCTTGGGTTTGGGTGGGGTTAGGCGCGGTTGTGTTGGCGGCGGGGGTGGTGGCCGGCGTTTTGATTTTGGGAAACAACAGCACCGACATTCCGGAGAGTCGCCTTGGCAATTACAAGTTCTAAGCACAGCCGTCGCCTGGCGACGGGTTTCGTATTGTTGACCCTCGCCGTGGTAAGCGCTGCGGCGGCGCTTCACGGTTGTGGCGAAGCGGACGCTGTGATGTTGGTGCGTGTGGAGGGCGACGCCGCAGGCACCATCGCGCAGTTTTCGGTGCGTACGGAAGTGGACGACGAGGTGCGCACCTTTGCGGTGCCTGAGCAAAAGGGCACGATCAATTTGCCAACCAGCTTCAGCATCCAGATCCCGCCGCAATTTGACGGCGCCTTTCGCATCGAGATCCAGGCTCTGAACGATGACGACGAGGTGATAGGCGAGGGCAGCGCTTCGGCCAACGCCCTGCAACCAACCATCACGGTGCAGCTGACCCCGGTGACGCTTGGCCTGCCCGATGGGGGCCCGCGCAAAGATGCGGCCGAGAAACCTGATGAAGATGCGTCTTCGGCTCCTGACGAGGACGCGGGTCCGATCTTAGTTGATGGGGGGCGGCCGCAGGACGCGGGGGATGCCGGCAAGCTTGATGCTCCCCTACGCATGGACGCAGCGCCCAAACTCGATGCCGGCGCTCCTGACACCGCGCCTTTGAGGCTCGACGCGTCCGATGAGGAGAAAATGGACGCGGCCAATGAAGACGCCGAGAACGACGCCGACCTTGAGCCTTAGTTTGTTGAGGGCTTGCCTGTGAGTTTGCCCATTTTGTCTCAAGGGCCCCAAAGCAGCCGCGAAGGGCCCCGTTTAAGCGCGCTTGTTGATCCGCAAGCGCCGCAATGGCTTGATTGGAAGTGGCAGCTTCGCCACCGGCTGTCGAATCTGGAAGACATTGGCCAGCTGTGTGCGCTTGAGCCCGAGGAGCGCCGCGCGCTGGAGGTGGCGCCGGACAAATTCCGCGTGGGCATCACGCCTTATTACGCGTCGTTGATTGATAGCGAACATCCACACTGTCCCGTGCGCATGCAAGTGGTGCCGCGGCTGGGTGAATTGAAGGTTGAGGCCGGTGAGCTTTTGGATCCCCTGGGAGAAGACGCGCACCGGCCTGTGTCTGCGATTTTTCATCGCTATCCCGACCGGTGTTTGCTGCTGGCTTTAGATCGCTGCGCGATTTATTGCCGCCACTGCAACCGTCGCCGCTTGGTGGGGCAAGAAGAATCGTCAATCTCGCGCGCCGACCTGGACGCGGCCGTCGATTACATTCGTCGCACGCCAGCCATTCGCGACGTTCTGATTTCGGGCGGCGATCCCTTAACGTTATCCACCACGAAACTTGAAGAGATCGTGGCCGCCGTGCGGGGCATCGCGCACGTGGAGATCATTCGCATTGGCACGCGTGTGCCGGTGGTGCTGCCCATGCGGGTTGATGACGAATTGTGCACGATGCTGCGCAAATACCACCCGCTCTTCATCAACACGCATTTCAACCATCCCAAAGAACTGACGCCGCTGGCTCGTCAAGCCTGTGAGAGGTTGGCGGACGCGGGCATTCCCATCGGCAACCAAACGGTTTTGTTGCGCGGGGTAAATTCATCGGCGCGTGTGCTCCGGCGCCTGTTCACGGAGCTCTTGCGAGCACGGGTGCGCCCCTACTATCTGTTTCAGGGCGATGTGGCCGAAGGCACAGGGCATCTGCGCACCCGTGTGGAGACCGCTGTAGGCTTGATGGAGCAGCTGCGCGGACACATTTCGGGGCTCGCCATACCGCACCTGGTGATCGACACGCCGGGCGGCATGGGTAAGGTGCCCGTGGGCCCCGAATACGTAATTGACCGCAGCCCCACCGCGTGGCGTTTGCGCAACTACGAAGGGCAAGAGGTTAGCTACCCGCAGCCGGTGGTCGAAGATCCAACTTGCCACTACGACCGCGTATATTTTGGGGACGCCGAAGCATAATTTTCGCATCAGGTGGTGCCGCCGGGATGTGGCCAGAAGCTGTTGTTCAAGGAATTGCTGTGACAATCGTCGCGGCCCTGTGGGGCGCACTGGTGACGATGCGCCAACGCTGGCCACAGCTTCCGCAAAAACGCCTGTGGACCGCTCTGGTGGCCGCTGCCTTCGCCGCGCTGCCCCTGCTGGTCCCGATCCCGCAAGCCACCACGCGCGCCGTGGTGGCGGCTTTGGCGTTGGCAAGCGGCATTAAAGCCGCGCAGCTGCAAGCCGGCTTGGTTGCGCCGCAGACGCAAGCTTGCTGGTGGCGGTTTTTGGTGTGGCTGCTGATCCCGCCGCGCACGATGTGGGGCGCCACGGCATATGCCCGCGGGCAGGCGCGCCGGCAGGGGCTCCGCCGGTGGGGCCGCGCGCTGATCAAGGCCGCGCTGCTGCTGCTGTTGATCCAACTTCAGGCACGCCAAACGTGGCACTGGCCGCTGGGTGTTTGGGCGGGGGCGTTTGAGATCTACTTCATTATTTCGGGCCTTGCCGATCTGGTCACAGGGCTAACTTCGCTGGCAGGGTTTGTCACCGACGACGTGTTTGCCGCGCCGTTTGTGGCGCGCTCTCCTGCCGACTTTTGGGGCCAACGTTGGAATTTGTTCGTCAGCGGTTTCTTGCGGCGGTTCGTGTTCGTACCGCTGGTCCGTGGGGGCCATGTTTACCGCGCGGCTGCCGCCGTGTTCTTGGTGAGCGGTTTGGCGCACGAATATTTTGTATTTGTGAGCGTGGAACGCGGAGCCTACGAGCCTGGCTACATGCTGGCCTTCTTCGCTTTGCAGGGCGCCGCCGTGATGGGTGGTGCTTGGTGGCGTGCGCATCTGAAGCCCCTGCGGTTTTCGCCCGCGGGGGTGAAGATTGTGGTTCACCTTGTGTGGCTGGCCGCTACGGCGCCGCTGTTCATTTGGCCGATTCGCAGTTTGCTGGACGCGTTCGAGGCCCCGTTGCGCTGGTGAAGTGCCTAGGGCGTGGCGCTTTCCCGAAACGCGCTGGGGCAGTGGGGCACGAGCGGGCATTGTTCGCAGTTTGGTTTGCGTGCGAAACACAGCCGCCGGCCATGCCAAATCAGCTTGTGCGACAGCGCGATCCATTCGTTTTGCGGCACCACAACCATGAGATCCTGTTCGATCTTCTCGGGCGTGATGTTGCGCGTAAGCGCCAGACGCAGCGCCAGTCTTTGCACATGGGTGTCCACCACAACGCCTGAAGGCTCGCCGAACGCGGTGCCCATCACCACATTGGCGGTTTTGCGGGCCACGCCAGGCAGGGTGCGCAGCTGTTCGGCGCTTTTCGGCACTTCGCCGCCAAACTGATCTACAAGGATGCGGGCCGTGCCCAGAAGTGACTTGGTTTTCTGGCGATAAAAGCCGGTGGTTTTGATGAGCTCTTCCAGCACGGGGGCTGGCGCTTCGGCCATCGCGCGTGCGGTGGGAAATGCGGCAAACAGCTGCGGCGTTACCTTGTTTACGCGTTCGTCGGTGCACTGGGCTGACAAGATGGTGGCACACAACAGTTCAAACGGATTGGCGTGATGAAGTTCGCACTCGGCGCCGGGATAAAGCGACTCTAGGCCGGCCAGAATCGCCCGCACGCGTTTGGGATCGGGCGGCCACTTGGCACGGTGAGGCTTGCGTGTGGCTTTGGTGATGGGGCCCGTCTTGCGGGAGCGAATCGTGGCCATACGAGTGTCTCTTACCACGACCCGGCCCTACGGAAAGCAAGTCGTTCAAACCTGGGGTAAACTGCCCCGCGTGGACGAAACGCCTGAGGAGTTGGAGCAAATTCGGCGCGAAGCCGGCCAGATCGATGTCAACCGCTACCGGCGCCGCCGGCAAGCGTTCTACGCCGTGTTGTTAGGCGCGGTGGCGGCGGGTGCGGTGTGGTTGGTGTTTGAAATGGTGGACAAACGTCGCAACCCCTGCGAGCGCGTGCGCGACCATTACTGCAAAACGGCGCCCGACGCACTCAACTGCACGGCCTACGAGGGCATCAAGAAAGAATCTGAAGCCGACGTAAGCGAGAAAATGCGTCGCAACATTCGCCATCAATGCGAGCGCAAAATTGAGCGCCTC
>JBBSJE010000175.1:0-13402 GCA_038257535.1 Polyangia bacterium | reverse complement strand
CACCACATCAAGGTCGCCTTTTTTTCTCTGAAACGCCTGCGCCAACACAGGGTTCATGCCATCGGGCTCAATGTCCAAGTGGTTACCCGCGTCCAGCGCGTAGGTGCGCTCGCTAACGCCATCAAGCGTTCGTCGCAGCACGCGATATTTGCCTGCGGGTAACGCCAGGTAAAATGCGTCGCGGGGACTGGTGCTCACTTCTGCCGTCACTTGGCCGTTGTGGATCACGGAGTAAGTGGCGGGCCGTTCTTTCGGAAACACCAAGCGGGCATCGCTGGGCCGCGTGCGCGCAAGAATCACATCCCCTGCCCCCGAAAGCCTCAGATCGCGCGTGGGGTGCTGGCTGCCCACGAGGCTGGCGGCGGTAAACGCCAAGGTGCGTTTGAAGGTGTAGTCGTAAAGCTCGCTAAGGCTCACCTGCCCGTCGCCTGAGGAATCGGCAAGGCCGCGCAAGCCGGCCATCACGGTGTGGCTGAAGAACGAGCCCCGCAGATCGTCCGACTCTTGCGACAACTCATTTGCGGTCGACGAGGTCACGATCGCAAGGCCACTCACAGCGCCCGCGTCGGCCAAACGAATCTCGTAGGCAGGGGCACGGCGGCCGCCTTTAACGCCAGTAAGCGCGCCCGATTGGCAAGCATCCACAAACGCAAGCCTTACATCGGCGTCCAGCGATTCCAGGTATTGCCGCAGGTCGCGCATGGGCAACATGCTGGTGCCCAACTCCAAGCCATCTTTGGTGCCGTGGCCCGAATAGTAGAACATGAACAAGGTGCGGTGGCCCTGCGCCTTGGCTTGTTCGATGCGCGACCGCATGTTGCGCAGTTCGCCCTCTACCGTGCCGCGGTCTTGGCCCTGCACCAGTTGAATGTGACGAAAGCCGCCCTGCTCTTGCAGCAAGCCGGCCAGACGAGAGACTTCTTCTTCTGCGTATTGCAGGGCGCGTTCAGGGGCATCGCCGGTGTTGTTGCCCACGACCAGGGCAAACCGGGCTTCTTCTTGGGCATGGGCCGCAGACGCTGTGAGGAGGCCCATGACCATCGCCATCAAGATGACGCGGGTCATTGGCACATGCTCCCAGTGCCGCAGTTGTAGCTATCGTTAGACTTACAGAAAGCTTCGCACGACACACCGAAAACATCCATGCACTGCTTCGGGTCACGGTCGCACGACAAGACAAGCCCAACGATCATCTCCGGCGTGTCGCCATAGGGCACGAGATTGAAATTGCTGTGTCGCAAGCCCTGAATGGCATCCGGATCGGTGGGTAGCCTCACCCACTCATTGTTCCCCTCAACTCCCACCTTCAAGAAGGCTAAGGTAAGCGCACGATCCAGTTGGCTGGGGGCCACATGGGGAGGCAGGAAGGGGGACCCGAATTCTTCGTCTAGTTTTGCGAGCTTGCCTTGCTCGACCGGGTCTACGATAAAAGTTGGCCCTTTGGTGCTAGGGGGAGGTTTGTCGAAAGTGATTCTGTAGACAGGGCCAATGGCGCCGCGCCAGGCTTTGGCCGTTTCCCAGCCAATCGCTTCTAATTTGACGCTTGCGGGTTTGTCAGCGCTAAACGAGTTGTCAACGAACACGAGCTGAGCCGCCCCCACTTCTAGTGTTTCCCCCCCGTTGCCCACCACCTTTTTGACAGGCTGAGGTGGCAACACCTCGGGCGCTGAGTCACTGGGAAGCACCTCCGTCTGGAACCCTTCCCCGCCCGCGTCGGCATCTACCGTCAGCACGGCCCCCGGTTTATACAGCCCGTCGCCGCAGCCGAGGCCGCCCGAACTCAAGGAAGCAAGGCAAAGTGTCTGCACGAAAAGGGACCCCCATTGGATGAACCCTCCACGTGCCAAAAGTGGGAAACTGAGTCCTTTTGTGAAGCGAAGCTTTAACACCTGTAGACCAAGGCAAGCGATCAATTACCAAATGTAACGCAATTTCGCGCCTCTGGCCGCCACAACCTACGTCGCTGACTGGGGTAGACCTCTAAAATCGCCCCACGGCGGCCGGTCACAGGTGGCTGCGAAGCTCATCTTCGTCAATTTGAAGGTTGCGGCAGGCACCGCGGATGTACTTGTTATCGATCTCGCTCTTGGTCCCGTTGTGCGCAGGGATGGGGTACATGATCGACCCGTTGCGCACCTTCCAATGAGACCCTTTGCTGGGCTCCTCCACGGTGCAGCCCAAAGCCTCGAAGGCGCGAATCAAGGAACTGAAACGCACCCCCACGAAAGATGCCCCGGCAAGACCTTAACAGCGCAAAGCGGGTGAACCGCCGGCCTTTGGCATCATCGCCAAAGGAACGTCGAAGCCTTCACCGGCCGTGACGCGAAGGCGTTGGTGCTGAAACCGCAGGGCCATCTGTATAACCAGAGCGCGCACACTCTTCTGACCCTCTGGGGTCAAGACGTCGCTCAACTGTATTCTCTGGCCATCAGAGGTCAGTTTGAACATCTCATCAAAGCATTCGTCTGGCGCCTGCCGGCTCTGTGGGTCTCGGCCATGTTCGAGGTCGTCCTCCACGACCATGTAGGACGCTTCACCAATCATCTCGAGCGCGTGCTGAATGGACGTTCCCTGGGTGACAACGTCAAAGGCCAGATTGTGAGCAACCCATTCACCTGGCACATCCTTTGACTGGGTAATCATGACCCAGCAGAAGTAACTCTTGTCGTTGTTCATGGTGTCACATCCAAAGATCAAAAGTGCCACGGGCCCCACGCCGTAGCAAGACCACAGCCAAAACGCTGCGGTGCACCAAATTGGGTGACAGGACGTACCCGAAGCGGTGAACTTGTGCCCCCTTTGAGACTGCCGAGGATAGACAAGGCCTCGAAAGTGTCGTAACCCATTGGAATCAAACGCCGCGAGGATGGCGAAATTGGTATACGCGCTGGATTTAGGTTCCAGTGTTGAAAGACGTGAGGGTTCGAGTCCCTCTCCTCGCACTTTGTTCTGATAAACCGCGCAATTGGGGATGTTCTCGGGGCCGAAGCGGTGTTAGCAATGGGGCCCCTCATGCCAATTCTTGCCGATGCCCTGGCCCGCGTGGGCCTTCACGTTCCTTCCCTGCTTCTGCCCCGCGAAGGTGTGTCTTTGCCGCATTGGGCGGTGGTGGCCTGCGATCAGTACACTTCGCAGCCTGAGTATTGGCAGCGCGTGGAGCAGCAAACCCAGGGGCGCCCCAGCACGCTGAACCTGATCCTGCCCGAGGTCTATCTAGACAAACCCGATACGGGTGCGCGCGTTCACCAAATAAATGAGGTGATGACCTCGTATCTTGCCGAAGGCGTGTTGGCTGAACAAGCGCCTGGTTTCATGCTGGTGGAGCGGGAAAGCCACCCGGGGCGTGTGCGCCGCGGGTTGGTGGTGGCGCTTGATTTGGAGCGCTACGACTTTCGCCCCGAGGCCACGGCCTTGATTCGCGCCACCGAAGGCACCATCGTTGAACGCCTGCCGCCGCGCATGGAGATCCGTCGCCACGCGCCCGTGGAGTTGCCCCACATCATGGTGCTGATCGACGATCCGCAAAAGACCGTGATCGAGCCCTTGTTTTCCAACCCGCCCGCGCCCGCATACGATTTCGACCTGATGGAAGGCGGCGGCCATCTGCGCGGAAGCCTGCTGACCGATCCCAGCACGATCAATGGCATTGCCGAACGCTTGGCCGCGCTGGGAACGCTTCCCCAAATGCAAGCCAAGTACGGCACGCAAGCGCGCGGCGTTTTCTTGTACGCGATGGGCGACGGCAACCATTCGTTGGCCACCGCCAAAGGCATCTGGGAGGAAACCAAGGCCGGCCGGGACGCCGCGGCGCTGGGCGATCACCCGGCCCGCTACGCATTGGTAGAATTGGTGAATGTGCACGACGACGGCCTCAAATTTGAGCCCATTCACCGCGTGCTGTTCGGCTTGGATGTGCCCGCGTTCGTACAGGCGATGGACGCCCACTTTCGCGCCGACGATCCCGGCTACAGCCGCAGCGCCGGCGGGCCCGAGGTTGTGCAGCGCTGCCTAACCGCATCACCCGGCGAGACCCTGGTGGCCATGAACACCGCAGCTGGCTTTGAATTGTTGCGGTTTGAGAAGCCCAAGCACACGCTGGCCGTGGGAACGTTGCAGTTGTTCTTGGATCGCTATCTGGCAGAGCACAGCGACGCCAGCATCGATTACATCCATGGCGAAAGCGTGGTCGAGGATTTGGGCAGCAAACCCAACCACGTGGGCTTCTTTTTGCCCCCGATCCCCAAACAAGACTTGTTCAAAACCGTGGTGCTCGACGGTGTGCTGCCGCGCAAAGCCTTCAGCATGGGCGACGCGGAAGAGAAGCGCTTCTACATGGAAGCGCGCAAGATCACACCTTAGCGGTAACAATTTTCAATCAGGAAACGCATCGGAAATATCTCAATGGCATCCTTGTGTTGTCGGTTCGATCAACAGGAGGTTGCATGGAATTTCGAGAAGTCCGGGAACTGGTCCGCATCCGACACGAGTTGCGGAAATTTGCCTTTGGTGGAGATCGTGACGAAGCCACTGCGTTGCTCACGCGGCTGAGTGCTTTGGCCGCACGCGACCCCGTTGAACACGCCGCAGCGCTGCCCGAACTGCAGCGCTGGCGTTTGCGGCTTGGTCTGCAGGAAGCCGAAGCCTCGGCGGGATACGCGGCAGGATACTCGGCAGGATAGCCAAGCGATGGCCGTAGGCAGGTGGCTCCAGGCAAAGAGCCACCGCCTACGACGCTGCGTTAAGCAAAGGCCTTTTGAATGCGCTCTAGTGCCGTTTGAACGTTGGCCCGTGTGTTGAAGGCTGAAAGCCGAAAGTAGCCCTCGCCGGCAGCCCCAAAGCCCGAGCCCGGGGTGCCCACCACGTTGGCTTTTTCAAGCAGCGTGTTGAAGAAATCCCACGACGCCACCGCGTTGGGGGTTTTCATCCAAATGTAGGGCGCATGCTGGCCCCCAAAAACAGCAAAGCCCGCCCGCTTAAGCCCCTCCCGCAACAAGGCCGCGTTTTCCATGTAGAAATCCACCTGCGCTTGGGTTTGCGCCAGGCCTTGCGCGTTGTAGGCGGCCGCCGCGCCCTTTTGGACGATGTAGGACGCGCCGTTGAACTTGGTGGTGTGACGGCGCGACCACAAGGCGTTGAACGACACCTTGTCGCCCGCCGCTGTGGTGCCCATGAGCTCTTTGGGCACCACCGTAAACGCACAGCGAACGCCCGTGAATCCGGCGCGCTTGGAGAAGCTGCGCATTTCCAACGCGCAGGTTTTGGCGCCGGGGATTTCGTAGATAGACCGTGGCAACGCCGGGTCGCGGATAAACGCTTCGTACGCCGCATCAAACACGATCACGGCGCCAACAGAATTGGCCCAGTTCACCCAGCGGGTAAGATCGTCCCGAGTGGCCACAGCGCCCGTGGGGTTGTTGGGCGAGCACAGGTAAACCAAATCCACGCGCTCTTGCGGAGGTGCTGGAATGAACCCGTTGGCCTCGTTGGCCACCAGATACACCAAACCTTCGTAGCGGCCCTTGCCATCGTTGGCGCCGGTGCGGCCGGCCATCACGTTGGAATCTACGTACACTGGGTACACGGGATCGGTCACGGCGATGCGTGACGCCATATCGAAGATCTCTTGAATGTTGGCGCTGTCGCATTTGCTGCCGTCAGAGACAAACACCTCGTCGGCGGCGATCTGCACCCCGCGGGCGGCGTAATCGTGCTCGCGGATGGCATCGACCAAGAAGCCATAGCCTTGTTCAGGGCCGTATCCTTTGAAGGTGCTGCGCTCGCCCATTTCCGCCACCGCTTGCGTCATGGCTTCGATGATCGCAGGGGCCAAAGGCTCCGTGACGTCGCCGATGCCCAAGCGAATGACCTGGGCCTGCGGGTTTCCTTCTGAAAATGCCTTTACCCGCCGCCCAATTTCGGGGAACAGGTAGCCTGCGGAAAGCTTGCGGTAGTGCTCATTGATCCGTGCCATGGCGGCGCACCATAGCAGATCCAAACCTGGCGTCGGAACCGCGATTTCCAAGCCATCGCCCTCGTCCAAGCGCCTCGACTTTCGCAGGCGGAAGCGTCACATTAGGCGGCGGCCGTGCCCCGCATTTTGCCCCCCACCCCCGACACGCTTGCCGAAGCCGCCAACTGCTTGCGCCAGGGGGGCCTTGTGGCCATGCCCACGGAGACGGTTTACGGCTTGGCCGCCAACGCCAGCGACGATCAGGCGGTGGGTCGCATCTTTGCGGCCAAGGGGCGCCCCACCAGCCACCCTTTGATTGTGCACTTGGCCGACGCCGCCATGATCGATGAGTGGGGCCACAACCTCAGCTCCACCGCCCGCAAGTTGGCCGCGGCGTTTTGGCCCGGACCGCTGACCTTGATTGTGAAGCGGCACGAAAACACCTCGTTGGCGGTCACCGGCGGTCTGCAAACGATCGGGCTGCGCGTGCCAGCGCACCCCGTGGCGCGCGCGCTGCTGCAAACTTTTGGCGGCGGCCTGGCCGCGCCGTCGGCCAACAAATTTGGCGGCGTTAGCCCCACCACCGCCGCGCACGTAGAAGCCAGCTTGGGCAATGCCGTGGACCTGATTGTGGACGGCGGCCCTTGCCAGGTGGGACTGGAATCAACCATCGTCGATGTCTCTGAAACGGATGCCGCGGCGGGGGTGGCCGCGGTTTTGCGCCCAGGGGGCGTAACGCTTGAAGCTTTGGCGCATGTGCTGGGTCACGCGGTGCCCATGCGCGCGAGCGATCACGTTCGCGCCCCAGGCCAGCTGCCTTCGCATTACGCGCCGGAGGCCAAAGTTCGCCTTGTCAGCGCGCGTGAGATGCCCGCGGAAGCCGCAACGCTGACCGCGCAGGGGCTGCGCGTGGCCGTTCTCACCGACAAGCCGCACGACGAATGGCCTCCTGGCGTGGTGACCGTTGCGTTTCCCGCGGATCCTGAGCAAGCCGCGCCTCGGCTTTATGATGCCCTGCGGGCGGTTGACGCCCAAGGCTGTCAGGTGGCGCTTACGTGTCTACCGCTAGAGATAGGCCTAGGATTGGCGATAGCTGACCGACTGCGGAAGGCGGCTGGGCCCCGATAACAGAAGCTTGCCGGATGAATAGATGCAAATTCCGGCACGTCATGGGAAACTACGGCCCACTCGATGGAAAACATCGTTATCTCAAAAGACGCGGGCACGCTTGCCAAGCGGGTGGCCCACGACCTCACGGAAGCGGCCCGGCTGGCGGCCAGCGCCCAGCGACGGTTCTGCCTTGCTTTGTCGGGGGGCACCACCCCCCGGCTTCTGTATCAGCATCTGGCGAGCCCCCAGTTGATCAACGAGGTGCCTTGGGACCACCTAGAGTTCTTTTGGGGCGACGAACGCTGCGTGCCCCCGGATGCGGCCGAGAGCAACTACCGTATGACCCGCGAAGCGATGCTGAACCATGTGCCCGTGAAACCGGAGCAGATTCATCGCATTCAGGGTGAGCAGCCCCCTGCGGTGGAATCCGACCGCTACGCGGCAGAAATTTTGAAGAACGTGCCCACCCCGCGCGATGGCTTGCCTCGCTTCGACTGGGTTTTGCTGGGCATGGGCAACGATGGGCACACGGCTTCGCTGTTTCCCGAACAAGATTTGGCGCACGCGAACGACCTTTGTGGCGTGGCTCACCATCCTAAAACCGGCCAGCAGCGGGTGTCGTTTAGCTACGAGCTGCTCAATGCGGCCTCGCACGTGGCGTTCTTGGTGACGGGCGCGAGCAAGGCCGAGATGTTGGCCACGATCATCGGTCGAGTCCCTGGCCGCGAGCGCTATCCGGCAGCCCGCGTAAGCCCGCGCGTGGGCACCATCTCGTGGTACTTGGACCACGAAGCCGGCACGGAAATCTCAAAGAAGCTCTAGCCAAACGTGTGGTCGAAAACCACACGTGGCAGGTGCGCGCCCTGAACGAAATTGCGCACGGCTTGACGACGCACTGACAATTTTTGTCAGTGCCGAAGCGCCACGGGCGCTTTTGCCTAAGCAAACTGGCCAGATCTTTAGGTTTGGGCTCTGGCTGCCGACTTGCAATGAAGAGTCTTGGGCATGGTCACGTTGCAATCGAAGCGGTCGCGCGACGGCGGTTTTACGCTCGCCGAATTGATGATCACCGTGGTGATCGTCGGCATCCTTGCGGCCGTTGCCAGCCCGATGATGACCCGCGACAAACAACAAGATGACGTGCGCGCGTTTTCGGCCTCAATCGCCCGCGACTTTCAACGGGCGCGAAGCCAGGCGGTGAGCGAACGCTTGCCCGTTCATGCTTACGTTTTTAGCGACCGTGTCGAGTACAGGATCGCCCGCGATGGGGCGGCCCTGGGCGATCCACCCATTTTGCCCACCTTGGCAAGTCCCGTGTTGCGGGTGCTGCAAGCGAAAAACCGCGTGAGCGTCTTGAACGTAACGACCGTGGCCACGCCACCGGCCGATCAAGTGCTGACGACAGCGGTGCCGGTAGAAGTCCAATTCAACACCTTAGGCGGCGTTCAGGTGGTGGGCGAGCCGCAGTGGTCGCCCGCGTTTGTGTGGATCCGAAACAACGATCTTCCGGCAGGTCACCCCTATCGCTTGGCCCGCGTTGACGTGGCCGCTCTCACAGGCTTTGTGCGGCTAAGGGAGCAACTGTGAAACAGCGGTCAAGGCAAAGCTTAAGGAGCAAGGGCACCGCGGGTTTTACGCTCGTTGAAGTGATGATTGCGATTCTGCTCGCGATGATCGGGCTCATGGGAACCCTAGCAATTCAACAGACGGTTTTGTCGGCCACCCAGAACGCCAACGATGGGCAGATCGCCATGCGCTTGGCGTCGCAAACGATGGAAGAGTTCAACGCGCGCATAACCCGCCGCGGTCCGCCGGTGATCGACCTGCTGGCGCCCATAGCCACCGGCAACTGGAGCGCCATAGAATTTCTCGACGTCAGCGGCGTTGCGGCTCCACAATCGCCCTTAAACCGTTGGGCGCGGCAATGGCGCGTCTTGAACACGGGGGCCGGCGCGCCCTACAACATTTCGGTCACCATCACCTACAACTTGGACAGTGGTGCACCAAAAATCGTGCGTTTGGATGTGGAACGGAGGAAGGAGTGGTAAACGCGAGCCGCCCACCATGTCGCCGCCGGGACAGCGGCGTGACGCTGGTTGAGCTAATGATCACGATGTTGATTGCCTCAATGGTGGCCAGTTCAACATTTTTGTTTTTTGCGGGTCAAAAACAAGTTTACGAAACGCAAACAAAGTTGCTGAACATTCAGCAAAGCCTGTGGGCCGCGATGGAAACCCTCACCCGCAACCTCAGAGCCGCGGGCACCGGTATGATCGGTTGTGTGCGGCCCGATTCGGATGGCGTTGGTCCCGACAACGGCGATCCTCCCCCCGTTTCAGGATTGGGAGGCCTACCCCCCGCCACCGGTTTGCGCGCGTTTTTGAGCAACACGCTGCCCAGCGCCAACGCACTCTACAACAACGGCGCCGTACGCATCGCGCCCTTGTGGATTCGAAACGGCCTGGCAGGCGCACCCGATTCCATCGTGGTGGCGTACGGCGTGGGAACGTCGGGGAATTTCACCGATTCACGGTTGGGCGCCACCATCCCCATGGGCATGCCAACGTCGCCCGTGCTCACGGCGCCGGGCTTGACCAACGTGTTTCGCATCAACGAGTTCATCGTGTTGGTGGACGACACAGGTATCCCCGCGTCTGGCAACTTCGATAGAGGGTGCACCTTGTTCCATATCGAGGGCATCAACGCCGGCGGGAACATTTTGGACAAGGACGGCAGCTCGTCAACGTGGAACCCAAGCAACAACATAGCGGCGATGGTGCCCAACGCTTACGTTGATACAAGCAGCGGCATCCGCAATTTTGGCCAGTTGAATTGGGTGCGCTTCTTTGTGGACACAGCGGGCCCCGTGCCACTGCTGCAGATGGATCGGCTAGACACGGCGTTGGGACCACAAACCCTTGCGGAGGGCATTGAGGACCTGCAGGTGGCCTACGCTTGCGATCTGAGAGGCGCGGCTGTGGGTACGTTGCCCGATGGAATTCTGGCTGAAGATGGCACCCCCGTTGACGAATGGACCTACAACAATGCCGGTGACATTCCACCCATCAATGGGTGCAACCGACCGCAGGCCATTCGGTTAACGCTGATCGCGCGGTCCAGCGCACCCGATGACAATTTGCAGGAATTCTTCAATGCCGGGCTCAACCGCAAACCCGCCGCTGAAGACGGCATTCCGGGCGCACCCGATATGTTTCGTCACCGCACGATCAGCACCACCATCTACCCTCGCAACTAGGATTCCCTTCGATGTCGACACGCACAAAGCATCGTCCCAACCGTCCGAGTGACACGGGTGCCGTGTTGATGGTGGTGATGATGGTGCTCCTGGGTCTGATGGGTTTGGGCATCACGGCGCTGTGGATGACCAGTGGCAATCTGCAGGTGGGCTCAAACGTAAACCTCAGGGCCAATGCGCTCTATGTCGCCGAGGCGGGCGTTGAACGCGCGCGCGAAATTCTAAATGGGCAAGCGGAGCCCAACTTGATTGCGTTGCTGGCGGGATCGGGACATCCCTCAGACAGCATCCCCACGGCCGTTGATCCCATTACAGGCGTTGTCAATGGCATCGGCGCCGTGATGTTGGATCGACCGGATCCCACGATTGAGCCCGCGGCCCCGTTGGCCGGCATCGAGTATCCACCGGCTTCGTTCGGGCGCGTGGCCGTGGTCAATGGCGCGCCCACGGCCACGGTGATGGGGAACTTTACCGTCTGGATTCGCAACGACACCGCCGAGCTTCGGCAGGGTCAATTTACCATCGACGGCAACAGGGCGGTGGTGGTGCGCTCGCGCGGTGTGGCCCAAGATGGACGCACATCGGTGGTGTTGGAAGTGTCTTTGGGCCGATCTCCGGCCGCCGCAAATATGCCCGGACTGGGTGGTCCCCCGCCGCCCGTGCTTTGCAACGCCGGCAAAAACGCCTGTGACGACAACAACTCAACACAGTACGGAATTGTTGTGCAATGAACGCGTCCACGCGGGCTCCTCGCTCGTCGCGGGGCTGCGAAGCTCGAACACCATGCA
The DNA here is from genome assembly GCA_038257535.1 of Polyangia bacterium. Taxonomy (GTDB): domain Bacteria; phylum Myxococcota_A; class Polyangia; order Fen-1088; family Fen-1088; genus JAGTJU01. The sequence goes on along the minus strand of JBBSJE010000175.1, from coordinate 2,298 downwards.
CGCCCCACAGCCGCGACGCGGGGGCCGTGTTGCTGGTGGTGATGATGGTGTTGGTGACGTTGATGGGCCTGGGCATGACGGCGATGTGGTTGACGTCAGGCAACCTGCAGATAAGCGCAAACGTGAACATGCGCAACAACGCCTTTTATGTGGCGGAAGCAGGCGTTGAGAGGGCGCGCTCCATTTTGAACGATCCTGTGGCGCCCGATCTGCCCTCGCTGCTGGCGGGATTGGGCGCAGGCGCCGACAATGTTCCCACACAGGTGAACGTCATCACCGGCCAACCCAATGGCTTGGGCGCCGTGCTGGTGGATCAAGCTGGCATTCCGCTTGTGAATGTGGCCTATCCGCCCCCCACGTTTGGCCGCGGCGGTGGCGTGGCGGCAGCGCCCACCGCCGACACAATGGGGACCTACACAGTTTGGATTCGCAACGACAACTCCGACTTGCGCCAAGGCAACTTTGGCATGGACACCAACAACACGGTGGTCATACGTTCACAAGGCACAGCGGCCGATGGCCGCACCAATGTGGTGGTCGAAGTGGTGCTGGGGCCCACGCCTGCCAACACGCCTGGGGGCTCGGCTGACAGCATCGTGACCCCCGAGCTATGCAACTCTGGCAAAAATGGTTGTGACGAAAACAGCTCGACCCTCAGCGGCATCGTGGTGAATTAGCGGCGTTTCGCCGTGAACCCAAAGCGCAGCAAGCAGAACATCGTTGGCACTACCCCCCGGCCGCGTTAGGCTGCCCACGTGGCTGAACTTGTACACCTGCCGGGCTTTTTCGATCTGCAAATCAATGGATTTGCTGGCGTCGACTTCAACAGCCCCGGGCTTCGCGATCAAGACATTCAGCATGTGGTGCGCAAGCTGCTGCTTACGGGCGTTACCAGATTTCTGCCCACGTTTATCACCAGCAGCCTCAGCGATTTTCGCGTTTGCGTGGCACCATGGCTCCATAACGGCGGCGAAGCGGTGGCGGGCTTTCATATGGAAGGCCCGTACATTAACCCGCAAGATGGACCCCGCGGCGCTCACGAGGCCGCATATGTGCAGCCCCCGTCGCGCGACGACTTTTTGCGCAGGCAGGACGCCGCTCAGGGCCGCATTCGCCTGGTAACTCTTGCACCGGAAATTCCTGGCGCGCTGGAGCTGATCGAGTTCTTGGCGGCGCAAAACGTTTGCGTTGCCATCGGGCACTCAAGCGCCAACCGGCAGCAGATTCGCGACGCCGTGGCCGCCGGGGCGCGCTTGTCCACCCATTTGGGCAACGCCACCCCGCGGGATGTGCCTCGTTATGACAACGTGATTTGGCAGCAACTGGCATGTGACGAGCTCACGGCAAGCTTGATTGTTGACGGACACCACTTGGACGCTGACACCGTGAAAATCATGGTGCGCGCCAAGACCGCCGAACGGGTGGTGTTGGTAAGCGATGCCATGGCCGCAGCAGGGCAAGCCCCCGGCGCCTACACGCTGGGTGAAATTGCTGTGACCCTCGATGCGCACGGTCGTGCGCTGCGGAACGACACCCAACGCCTCGCGGGTTCGGCCTTGACGCTTGACCGTGCCGTGGCGCTGGTAACCCAATTTGCAGGCGTCACCTTGCAACAGGCGGCTGACATGGCGGGCGCTCAAGCCGCGGCGCTCTTGGGCGAAGCCCCCTGGGGTCACTTAGAAGCCCTGTGGGAGCCCCAAACGCCAGCGTTGACTGTGGTGAAGGTCAAAGATCCGCTCGATCCCACTCACCACGGTTGAACCGGTCACCCAAACCAGACTAGAACGCGGAGATGATTGCGCTTCTGGCCGCCACACCCCCCATCAGCATGGCGCCGTTCTTGTTGCTGCTGGCGGGCATGGCGACGGTCATTCTGTTGATCACCGTGGCGCGTTTGCACGCGTTCTTCTCCCTTGTCATTGCGGCCATCGTCGTAGGCCTGCTGACGCCGCGGCAGCGCTACCCCGGCGTGGCAAATGCCTGGGTTGAAGGCATTGAGTTGGTGACGCGCCAGATCGGGGAAACGGGCGGCAAGATTGGGCTTTCGATCGCGTTTGCCGCCATCATCGGCATGTGCATGGGCGAAAGCGGCGCGGCCGACAAAGTCATTCGCCGCTTCTTGGCCGTGTTTGGTGAACAGCGGGCCGGGGTGGCGCTTGTGATCTCCGGCTACTTGCTGTCGATTCCCATTTTCTTCGACACCTTCTTCATGTTGTTGGTGCCTTTGGCACAGGCGCTCGCCCGGCGTACGGGGAAAAATTATGTGCTTTACGTTTTGGCCATCTGTTGCGGCGCTAT
>JBBSJE010000174.1:0-13472 GCA_038257535.1 Polyangia bacterium | reverse complement strand
GCCCCTGCTCGATCGCATCGTGGCCACAGGTTTCGCCACGCCACAATGCCATCGGCGGCGCCAGTTGCTGCGTTGGAAGGCGGGGCTGCAAACAGGTCCCGAGCCCGAGCCCGCACTCGTGGCAACAAGCCCGCAAAACAGAAATGCCGCGTTTTGGACGCGGCGTTAGAGGCTGTCGTCACGTGCTTGCTCGCGGCAGCGCTACTTCTGCCGGCGTATTGGCTGTGGCGTTCGGGTGCGCAAAACGGCGAAAGGCAAACAGATGTTGCGACAAGTAGCCATTCGGAAAGTCCACGTCCGATAGACCATAGCCACGCGGCTTCACCGGCGGCACTCGACGCGTCTTGAACAGCGTGTCCCAAATCGCAAGCTTGGTGCCGAAGTTTAGGCCTCCCTGGGTAATCTCGATGGCGTGGTGCCAGCGGTGCAACTCAGGGCCCACAAACACATAACTCCACCAGCCCGGTCGCACGTTCACATTGCTATGGATGTACATGCCCCAGATGGCGTCAACGGTCACTTTCAAGGCCGCGACCTCGGGCGCAGCCCCCAGGAGCGCGATCGGCGCAAACTCGATGGTTTGATTGATGAGGATTTCCAAGCTGTGAGAGCGAGAGCCGGAAAGCCAGTCCACGTCTTTGGTGGAATGGTGCGCTTCGTGAATTCGCCACAACCAACGGTTGTGATGCTGCAGCCGATGAAAGAGGTAGATGTATAAATCGTGGGTGACGAGAAAAAACGTAAACTGCAGCCACACAGGCCAACCGGAAATGAGACCCCGCTTCGACCAGCCCGTGTAGGCGTCCATTGAGGTGATGATCCACGTGATGGCCAAGCCCAGCGCATAACTTTGCGCCAGTGTGTAGCCCAAAAAATCCACCCACAGCCCTTCACGAAACAGCCGCTGCCGAGGGTCGTAGGCAAAGCGGCGCTCAAGCGCGATGAGGATCAGTGCCCAACTGACAACGATCGCCGGAGACAGCCACACCCAAGTGTTGCGCATGTGCTACGCCGGATCAGGTGAGGGCGGCTGAAAGCGCCTCGACGTCCTCACGCGGACCTTCGTCGCCCCAACGACGCCGTTTGTGATGCGGGGCTGTTGGGCGCCGCTGCCCGGGCTGACTGGCCAGCAACTCGCGGCAGGCCTGTGCGATGTTGCGTGCGCCCACGCCACCTTGCATTGGCAAGAGCCGCCGCAGTTCGTTGACATCAAAGTAACTATGCACATCTTTGCCAAGCGCCAAGCCCACGAAGGCCAACGTGGAATACTGGCAGATAAGAACGCTACAGTTGGCGGCCATCTCTTCGGCCGAACCCTTCGCATAAACCAACGCGCCCGGAGCCCAGCGGGCGATTTCCGCGGTGGCACGGGCAACGCGCTCGTTGGGGTGCAGTTTGAAGATCAGGGGCCGCCCCGCGGCCAATTTTCGCGCGCGAAGGATAAAACCGCGCCGATTGTCAGGGCGCAGCGTCTCCCGTGAATCTGACGTGCACACCAGGACGTAGTCGCGATGGGGAAAGTCATTGTGCAAGAAGCGGCGACAGTCGTCCAGCACAGGCACGCCCGTAACCAACATCTTGCTGCGATCGGCACCGCGTTCAGCGAAATGCTCGAGATACCCTTCGCTGGCCACGCAGAATCTGTCGTAGCGGTTCGAGGTGCCTGTATAGGCCGAGCCAGCCGCCCAGCGGGGAATGAACGGCAGCACCCGCCGCGCCCAGTACCAAAAGCGTTTGGGATCCGTCATGCCTTCTTGAATCAACACCAGAGGCACGCCCGCCACGTTGCGCGGGATTACGAGATCTGAGCAGGTCAACACCAAGTCGTACTTGTTGTTTTTTCCCTCGAAGTCCATGGGAAGTTGGTGGCGACGCAAGTAGCGCAGGCATTCCTTGCGACGCTTCCAGCCCAGCAGGGTAAAATCAACCCTTCCCATTCGGCGCAGCCACTCCAACGGCCCGTCCGCGTAGTAAGGCGTATAGACGGCATCGAAATCGGGCAATTGCCGCGCGATCTCGTGCATCTGCCGGGTGTGGTGGGTACCGCCACAGATCAGCAGCACACGGGGGCGTTGTGACTGGGTCCCAACCAAGCGGTGCCGGGCGGCGACGGTGGCGGAAATCTGTGCGGTTGGAGATCTCAATGCGCCACGGCTTCTATAGGCTCTCCATTTCAGCACGGCGTCGGTTTTGTCTCGGTTGTGTGATATCGGCGCGTTCGGTCGGTCACAGAGCCGCTACAACACGCGCGCTGTCCACTGACCGGGCAGGCTGGGCAAACCAGCGGCAACAAACTCGTCCTGCCAAACGGGGGTACCGCCGGCTTCGTTCCAGTTCTTGTGCCAGCCCGGGTGCCGAGGGGGGTGATCCAGGCCCAACGCTTGCAAAACCGAATGTCTGTCGCTCAGGCGCTTTTGTCCAAAGTACAGCGGCCAGTTCAGCCACCACAACATCGTGTGCTTTTCGGCGTTGAGGCGCTCAGGCTCTGGAAGGAACTCTAGATGAAACGCTTCGGGCAAGAGGTATCGGGCCGCGGGCCCAATGTGTTCCGAGGGGGCCAACCGTTGGTAAACGCTGCCTGTGCGGCTGTAGCGGCCGGGCCAAGGATAGCTGCCCCCACTTTGGCCGCGTTGGCAGCTCCACAAGCGCCATACATCGGCTTGGCCACCCACGAAAACCACCGTGTGACGTTCGCTTGGGTCATCGCCAGTCAGGCTCAACGTGCGCTCAGGTCGATGAACCCAGTCGTGAAAATGAAACCAGGTCGTTGCCGGCCTGAACGCCTCAGGGTCTTGAAGTTGGCCGGGCCCCGACAGCACCACCGTAACGTGCTCCCAATCGCCCTCATGCCGATTCACCCAGTTATTGTAGGGATAAAAGAACCAGTATTGAATGCCCAGCAGCCCTTGCTCCTGATCGATCCAGAAGCCGTGCACGTATTGCGTGGGTGCAAAACGAGCCGCTTGAGGCTCTGACGACCCCTGAATGGCTTGCCAACGCTCAAGCCATGCGTCTTTGGGTTCCACATCCCCTGGCACATCAATATAGAAGGCATTCGTCGCTTGATCAGATGCCTGCGAGGCTTTCGGTGCCTCGTGAAACACGTCGCGCCGCCTCAACTCCGCGTTGGCGAGCACGACTTGCCGCACACCGCCGACCGTCTCCCGGTAAAGGTCACTGCCATCTTGCCAGCTGTAAGCAACGTTCACCGGCCACATATCCCGGTTGGGAAAAGCCATCGCCGGGTTGTGACGGCGCGCCAGAATGTACAGCGCCTCACTTTCCTCTTCGCATGCCGTAAGGGCTGTGGGATGCATTGGCTTTTGCACTCCGTCTTGCCCCTGAAGCCGAATGTCAAGCTGGCTTCCGAGGCCAATGCTAGCGAGGGTTCGCAAAGCCTTTCTGCGAGAGATGTTCCCCACAAGCGTTCGCATTTTCTCTCACCTAGATTCTTCCGAGATCTAGGCAGTGCGTTTTCGTTGCTGTGTTTTGTTTGTAACAGCTTGGTGCACACTCCCCGTGAACTGGCGATTGTGGCAAAGCAAAGCGATATGTGACGGAGCAAGCAACCACGTTGCTTCACTGCCACCTGATGTTCGCCGGCGTGAAACACATTTGCCTCGGGCCGCAGGCAGTTTGTTACCGTGAAGGTGAATCCGAGCATCGGGCAAGCGGACAGCACGGGCGTCAACGCGCCAGCGCCAACGCCGCCGACCAGCATGTGGCGCTGGCTGGTGGTTGCCGCAGCCTTGTGCACCTGCGCATATATGGCCCTAGGGGTTAACTGGAAAACGACCTTTTCCATGCTCGGCAACATAGGGTTCGCTTGGCCGTTGCTGCTGTTGCCGTTTTTTCTCGGGATGGCGTTCGCCACCCAGGCGTGGCGGGTAACATTGGCTTGCCTGCAGCGGCCAACAGGCTTTTTTCCACTGCTGCGCCTGCGGGTCATGGCCGAAGCCATCCTATTGACCATACCCGGAGGCGGGCTATTTGTGGAAGGGGTTAAGCCCTTTTGGATTCATCGCCGCATGGGTGTGCCGCTGCCACAAGGTGCCGCCAGCGTCGCGATCGTCAAGGGCTACACGGCGCAAGCAGAGGGCGTTTACGTGTTGCTCGCTTTTGTCGTGGCACACAGCAGCTGGATGGCCATCATGACCCGCAGTCAGGGTGGCACAGCAAGAATCTGGCTGTTGCTGCCTGCCTTGGGTGTTGTTCTGTTCGTCGGCGGCACCGCATTGCTGCAAACGATGCGTGGGGCCGCCGTGGTCAAATGGCTTCACAGCGCTTTTGGCCGGTTGCCGGTCAGAAGGCTGCGACGCTGGGGCGCCGAGCGGGAGCAAGGCTTTGCTTTGGCCGGCGCCAGCTTTTTAGATTTCTTTGCCCCCGTCAACCGGCGGTCGCGCCAATTTGTGTTTCTGTTGTGTCTTGGTCACTGGCTTACCGAAGCGCTGGAAACATTTCTGATCTTGCACTTTCTTAATGTCTCGCTTTCGTTCTCGGATGCCTTCCTCATCGAAGCTTTGCTTTCAACTTTAAGGGTGGCCGCCTTCTTTCTGCCAGGGGGTCTCGGGGCGGTTGAACTGGGCGCGCTGATTCTGCTTTCACACTTCGGCGTTGCCAACCCAACTGAAACAACTGCCGCGCTGGTGTTTGCAAAGCGGACAAGAGAAGTTTTCCTGATCGTCATATCGGTTGCACTGGCGCTTGTGCGAAGGTCGTCCGCATCAACCTTGCGCCACTCAAAGCTTGACCACCCGCAAAGCCCTCCAGCTGCAAGCTGTGACACTCAGCGGCAGCCTCGCGCCCTCTTCGCATGCGGCTCACTCAATCAACCTCAGATGCAGGAAATCTCCGAGCCGATGGGGGCGCCATGAGGGTAGTTGCAGTCGTTCAGGCTCGTATGGGCTCTTCACGGTTCCCTAACAAGGTATTGAAGCCCGTCTGTGGAAAGCCTTTGCTTGCTTTGATGCTCGAACGCCTGCAGTGCGCGGGCACACTAGACCAAATTGTGGTCGCCACAACCTACGAGGCCAAAGACGAACCCATCCGCGAGTTGTGCGCGCAGCTGAAGGTTGCTTGCATATCGGGCCATCCCACGGATCTATTGGCGCGACACGTGCAGGCAGGAAGAAGTTTTGAGGCCGAAGCGGTTGTGAAGATTCCTTCAGACTGCCCGCTTATCGATCCACGGATCGTTGACAAGGTCATCGCGTTTTTTGTTGAAAACCACAAGCGATTCGACTTTGTTTCCAATCTGCATCCACCCACCTACCCCGATGGCAACGATGTGGAAGTGATGGCCATGGCGACGCTGGAACGCGCAGCCACTTCCGCCTCACAACCCCACGAACGAGAGCACACAACGCCCTATCTTTGGGATCATCCCGAGAAGTTTCGCATTGGCAACGTGACCTGGGAAACCGGACTCGATTTTTCGATGAGCCACAGGTTTACCATCGATTATCCCGAGGACTATGAGTTTGTGAAGGCCATCTATGAAAGCCTCTACGAACCAGGAAAGCCGCCGTTCTCCCTGGCTGAGATCCTGCTGTTGCTGCAGCGTCGACTGGACATCTTTAACATCAATGCACATCTGGCTGGCGTGAACTGGTATCGCAATCACCTTTCCAAGCTGCGGACAATCCGCCGCGATCAAACCCTGGTATTCGAAGATGACTGAAGCCACCGTCGCTGAGCTTTCGCATTTGGCCCGGCGCGTGCGTGCGCATGTGATCCGCATGGCATCAGGCGGAGGCTGTTTCATTGGGGCGTCGCTGTCATGTGCCGATCTTTTGGTCCACCTGTACGCGCGCGTTTTAAACGTTTCCCCGGCGCGCCAAGACGATCCTCAGCGAGACTATCTGCTGCTGTCAAAGGGCCATGATGTTCCTGCGCTTTACGGAACCTTGTCTGAACTGGGCTGGTTTTCTCCTGAACGCCTCGCCAACCATTTGAGCCTCCAGGAGCACATCTACTGGCATCCCAATCGGCAAATTCCGGGCATTGAATTTCATTCGGGCTCCCTGGGGCACCTACTTTCAGTGGGGATCGGCATTGCCCTCGACCTGAAGCTTTGTGAAACGAACAATCGGGTGTTCGTTGTCCTGGGCGATGGCGAAATGAATGAGGGGTCGGTGTGGGAGGCATTGCTGGTAGCGGCGGCCCAGAAGCTCGACAACCTTGTGGTGGTAATTGATCGCAACGGTTTCCAGGCCAACGTTGCCACCGAAGATCTGGTGCCCTTGGAACCTTTGGCTGCAAAATTGAGCGCCTTCGGTTGGCATACCATCGACGTGGACGGGCACGATTTTGGCGCCATGGACAACGCCTTTAATCGCTTACATTCGCCGGGCAGACCAACCGCCGTGGTGGCTCACACGCAGAGGGGCAAAGGCATCGCCAGCCTCGAGGGTCGGGCCGATCGTTGGTTTGTGAAGTTGAGCCCTACCGAAGTGGAATCAATGTTGGAAGAGCTCAATGGAATGGGAGCCGCAACGCTTTCGTCGCAGCCTTTGGTGGTTCGCTAATGCCTCAAGCAACTTTGCCAACGTATGAAGCCGCGCTCGCTGGCTTGGCGCAGCAGGATCCGCGCGTGATAGTGATGACCGCCGAAAATCGGGCGCCCATTCGCAACCTGCCGGGGCAGCTAGGTTCGCGCTTTATAGATGTGGGCATCTGCGAACAGACCATGATAGGTGCCGCCGCCGGTCTTGCCTTGCGCGGTCGTGTGCCCGTGGTGCATGCGCTCGCTGCGTTTTTGACCATGCGCGCGTTCGAGTTCATTCGCACCGACGTAGGCATTGCCCGCCTGCCTGTGAAGTTGGTGGGCACTGTGGCCGGGGTGTTGTCAGAGGCTAATGGCCCTACGCATCAGGCGCTGGAGGACATTGCCCTGATGCGAGGAATTCCTGGCATGCAGGTCGTCTGCCCCGCAAACGAGCGTGAACTGGTCGAAGCTTTGCCACAGGTTCTTGCCAGCAAGGCCCCCTGCTATGTGCGCTACAACGCATCACCGGCCCCGGTGGCGCACCAACCCCCTTTCGAGTTGGGGCGCGCCGCACGCCTACGTGAAGGCACCGACATCGCCATCTTGACCTACGGCGCCTTGGTGGGCGAAGCGCTGCAGGCGGCCCACCTGCTGGGCGACCAAGGGGTGGCCGTGCGGGTGGTAAACCTGCGCAGTTTGGTTCCCTTCGACGTTACGGAGGCCCTTGCGGCTTGCCGCGAATGCGGGGTGGTGGTGGCTCTGGAAGACCACTTTCATGTTGGGGGACTTCACTCAATCCTGGCCGAGCATCTGTTGAAAGCCCGTGCAACCGCTCAGGTTGTGTCGATCGCGTTTGCCGAACGCTGGTTTCAACCAGCGCTGTTGCCCGACGTGCTCGACAATGAGGGGCTATCGGCAAACGCCCTGAGCAAGCGACTCCTGCAGCTTTGGCAAAGCCGCCACGCGCCAGCCGAAGCCACCAGCCAGGAGCTCCGAAAATTATGACCACCAACGCAAACTTGCCGTCCATCGAACAATCCAATGCCCTGTGGAAACGTGGGCGCGGGCTCATTCCTTCGGGTACGCAGACTCTAGCCAAGGGGCCTACCCAGCATGTGCAGGGCGTGGCCCCGAAATATCTCGCGCGTGGACGCGGCGCTACGGTTTGGGACGTAGACGGCAATGCCTTCCTTGATTTCACAATGGCCGTTGGCCCCTTGATCTTGGGCTACGCCCACCCTGTGGTTGACGCTGCCATTGCGGCGCAGTTGGCCGAGGGCATCACGTTCTCTCTCATGCACCCGCTTGAGGTTGAGGTCGCCGAACGCATCCATGCTGTTGTGCCTGGCGCCGAACGCATCAGGTTTTCAAAAACCGGGTGTGACGTGACCAGCGCGGCCATCAGGCTGGCGCGCGCCTTTACGGGCCGATCGAAGGTTCTTTGCTGCGGCTATCATGGTTGGCACGATTGGTACATCGCCACGACCGCACGCGCAGCGGGTGTTCCCGCTGCCGTATCCGCGCTGACCCACACGTTTGCGTACAACGATCTAGACAGCGTCGCGCAAGCGCTTGATGACGACACGGCGTGCGTGATCTTGGAGCCCACGGTGTTTGCGGCGCCGGCCGAAGGGTTCTTACAGGGGTTGTCGCGGCTTTGCCGGCAGCGGGGCGCGCTGCTTGTTTTCGACGAGATGTGGACGGGTTTTCGGCTCGCTATGGGCGGGGCACAAGAACGTTTTGGAGTTGAAGCCGACCTTGCCTGCTTTTCCAAGGCAGTGGCCAATGGCATGCCGCTATCTGTTTTAACGGGCCGCGCAGATGTAATGGAGCTGCTTGAAGATCAAGTCTTCTTCTTTACGACGTTTGGTGGCGAGGCGTTGTCGTTGGCGGCCGCAAAGGCAACTTTGGATGTACTGCAAGCAGACAACGTTTTGCCTCGCCTTGAAGCCATGGGCCGAACCCTGGCTCAGGAATACAACAATCTCAGCCAGCGTCTGGAAATGCCTTTCACACGCTGTGTGGGCTACGGCGCGCGCAGCATGGTGACCTTCGAGGCCAGCCCGCTGAACAACAACACGGACCCCCTATTGATGAAGTCAATTGTGCAGCAAGAGCTCATTCGCAGGGGCATTCTTTGGACAGGTTTCCACAACCTGTCGGCGGCACATACCGACGCCGACCTTGAGCGGATGTTGCAGGCCTATCGGGAAGCGCTCGAGGTTTTGCGAGCCGCGTGCAGCAAGGGCGACGCGCGCTCGGCGCTTTGCGGCGACCCTGTACAACCCGTGTTTCGCCGCACCGACAACTTTCATACCAAGCCGCTTGCAACAGACAAAGACGTGAGGTGAACCATGGCCAAACATGTCGTTAGAGGTCTAGAACGATTCCGATTGGACAATCGGGTTGCTGTGGTTACAGGCGGTGCGGGGCTTCTCGGGCAACAGTTTTGTCACGCGCTGGCGGAGGCAGGCGCGATTGTGGTCGTTGCTGACAGCAATCATGAGGCCACGCTTGCGGTGACGTCGGCCTTGTCCCACTCAACCGATCTGCCCTCATTGGCAGTTGAGGTTGACGTCAAAGATCCCAAGTCAGTGGACGAATTGCGCCGCTCGGTGCTTGGGCACTTCGATCACATAGACATTCTGATCAACAGCGCCGCGATCAACGATCGATTCGATCCGTCCCCAGATGCGGCGCCCTCGCGTTTCGAGGACTACCCGCTGCAGATGTGGCAGGACCAACTTCAGGTCAATCTGACGGGGACCTTCTTGACTTGTCAGTCCTTGGGGTCGCAAATGGCGAAGCAAGGCAGCGGAAGCATCATCAACATCGGATCCACGTACGGTCTGGTGGCCCCTGACCAGCGCATCTACCAAAACCCCGACGGCAGCCAGCAATTCTTCAAGTCGGCGGGATACGCGGCAAGCAAGGGAGGCGTTGTGATGTTGACCCGCTTCGTGGCGACGTATTGGGGCCAGCAAGGGGTGCGTGCGAACGTCCTATGTCCCGGCGGTGTGGCGCAGCAGCAAGCCCCCCATTTTGTTTCCCAGTACGCATCGCGAACGCCCATGGGCCGCATGGCGCAACCAGAAGAGATCACGGGCGCAGCGGTGTTTCTTGCGAGCGAGGCTTCGGCCTATATGACTGGGGCCGTGCTGTCCGTGGATGGAGGCTGGACAGCGTGGTGAACCCGCCTGAAGTCTTGTCCGTCGCGCAAGCCCGCACACGTGCCTTGCGCATGCGCGCGGTGCTCACCGATTGCGACGGCGTGCTGACAGACGGGGGCATCTATTACGACAAAAGCGGCGAAGCGTTAATGCGTTTTGACCGGCGCGACGGTATGGGTGTGGCGCGCTTGCGTGAGGCCGGTATCGCAACCTGCATCGTAACCCGCGAGGCTTCGGAGATCGTTCGGCGTCGGGGCGAAAAGCTTGGTGTGCGCGTGTGGGGTGGCGTGGCCGACAAGGCCGCCCAGCTTTCTCACATTCTGGCCGAGATGGGCATTGAACCGGAAGCTGCAGCCTACATAGGAGACGACGTCAACGATCTCGACGTCATGAAGTTGCTTTTTTCAGCCGGGTTGACCGCAAGCCCCCAGGACGGGTTTTCATCGGTCAAAGCGGCGGCGCATTTTGTTACCCATGCACCTGGAGGCCACGGGGCCTTTCGGGAGTTTGTTGAGTGGATTCTTACGCTGCGAGGAGACCTGCCATGAGTCAGTCCGTGATCGACCTTTGTGGTCGCAAAGTTGGCGAGAATATGCCCGTTTTCGTCATTGCCGAGGTTGGAATCAATCACAATGGTGAAGTGGCTTTGGCCAAGCGCTTGATAGATGGGGCGGTTTTGGCGGGTGTGGACGCGGTAAAATTTCAGAAGCGGACGCCTGAGCTTTGTGTGCCTGAAGATCAGTGGTTGATCGAACGCGACACGCCGTGGGGGCGTATGACGTACATCGACTACCGTCGGCGTATGGAGTTCGGCTATGCAGAGTTCGATCAAATTGATCGCCACTGCAGGGAGCGCAACATCTTGTGGTTTGCCTCGTGTTGGGACGAACCCTCGGTAGACTTCATGGAGCGCTATGAACCCCCTTGCTACAAAGCTGCGTCTGCATCGCTAACCGACCACGCGCTGCTGCGCAAGATGCAGGCAACGGGCCGGCCCTTGATGATCTCCACGGGCATGTCGACCATGCAGGAGATCGAGGACGCTGTGGCGTCAGTGAGCATGCAAAACTTGGCGATCGCTCATTCAACCTCTGCCTACCCCTGCCCGGTTGAGGCTTTGAACCTAAAGATGATCGAGACTTTGAAGCGCCGCTTTCCTGAAATCCCTGTGGGCTATTCAGGACACGAAACGGGCCTGGCCCCATCTTGGGCGGCGGTAAGTTTGGGCGCAACGTTCATTGAGCGGCACATCACGTTGGATCGAGCCATGTGGGGTACTGATCAAGCGGCCTCCGTGGAAATTGGCGGGCTGATGCGCTTGGTCGCGAACATCCGCGACATCGAACGGTCCATGGGCGACGGGATCAAGCGCGTTTACGATTCGGAACTGCCCATACAGAAGAAGCTTCGTCGCGTGCTTGCTGACCCCGCTTTGTCGTTGCATTGAGACGCTGAGCCGAAGATGGTTGCAACGCCTGCCCTAACCGCGCAGGCGTTGCTGCCAAGCCTGCCGCAAGAGTTGCTCGAAGGCTTGCGCTTGCATCTTGCCGTGGGTGAGGCTGCTTTGAGGCCACGCGGCCGCGAGCCTTTGGCGGGCGCCTGCCAGCTGGGCGGCGTCGCTCGCCAACGCAACCGCTTTTCGTACGTAGTCCGCCTCGCTTGTGCTGGCCAGCTCCGCAAGGCCCACCCGCGACAAAAGCGAGAGGCCCACGCGCTGAACGTGGCTGTGGCCTATCAAACTGACCACGGGCACGCCAGCGGCCAGCGCCTCACAAGTTGTGGTGGTGCCATGATAGGGAAAAGTATCTAAAGCGGCGGATATTTGATCGTAGGCAGCCAGATGTGTCGCGTGGGAGGCTTGCGGGAGCCAACACCGCAAGCGATCAGGCGGTAGGCCGAAGCTATGCGCCCGCGCCGCAAATTCGGTCACGACGTCCGGGTCTGCAAACACCTTGGCTTTGCACACAAGCTGGGCGTGCGGCGCCTGCTGAAGAATCAAGCTCCAGGCGCGCAAACAGGCGTTGCTGATCTTGGCGGGGTTGTTGAAGCATGCAAACGTAAAATTTGTAGGCATCGAAGGCGCCCGGGGCGAACCCGCGGCGCTTGGATAACAGAGAAAGCCCTGCGGCATGAACAACAACGTTTCACTGCACAGCCCTTGCAAACCCTCAGGATCCGTGAGCGCGTCCACGATGCGAAAATCCATATTTGGCAATCCCGTGGTGGCCGGGTAGCCAAGATAATTCACCTGAACGAAGGCCGCGCGGCCGCACAGAAGTGTGGTGCGTGCGCCACTGGTGTGGCCGGAAAGGTCCAACAAAACGTCGATGCCATCCGATCTCAGTTGGCCAAAAAGCCGATCGTCGTTCATGCCAAAAGTGTTGTGCCAGCCATCGCAGAGGCGTTGCAAGCGCCTGCTAGTGTCATCAGGATTGGCCACATCGGCGTAGGCAACAAAGCGTATGCTTTGATCTGCGCGTCCCGCCAAAAGCGGTTCCAAAAATGTTGCCACCGGGTGTTGCCGCAGATCGGGTGAAAGCAAACCCACGTTCAGAGGTCCGTGCGGATCGCGGTGCCTCGGTTCAAGCGCGCGCGCGCCAATTTGCATGGCCAGCGCACGCCCGAACATACGCGCTTGATCAGCATGTTTGCTCGGCAAGGTCTCCTCGCTGTAAAGCGCGGCCAACAACCAATTGGCGTGGACCTCAGGCAACTGCGGCGCAAGTTCTTTGGCCACGCGCAGGTGATCGATTCCCTTGGGGCTTTGCCCAGCCAGACACAAGGTTGTGCCCAAGTTGGTGTGTAGCCGGGCCAAGACGGCAGGGGCCTCGGCAGACGCGTGCGCAAGCCCTTGCGCAAATGTCCGAATTGCGGCGCTGACCTGGGCGCCATCACGCAGGGCGCAGCCCCAGTTGTTGAACAGCAGAGCGTGATGAAGACCCAAGCTGTGCGATTGCTCGTAGGCGGTGCAAGCGCGCTGAATATCGCCCAGCCGCGCATACGCCAGCCCCAGGTTGTGCCGGAATTCAGGGTTCGCGGGTTCGTGCTGACAGGCGGCCGCGAAGGCGACCTGCGCAGACCGCCATTGCCCCAACGCTTGCCGGGCCAGCCCCAGCCGCCCCCACGCCTGCGCGTTGAGAGGCGCTGCCTGGAGCTGCTGTTCGCACAGGTCGGCGCAAGCTTGGTACTGGCCGCTGGCGTACAAGGACAGAGCGTCTGCGTGGTTTGGCGCATCGACCATCGGCTGACCCGTCATCATAAAGGGTCGGCGCCACAAAGCGCCAATTTTGGTCCCACGTGTCAGTGACCGGCGGTTCCCGCGGCAATCACCAGTTCATGAACGGTCGCGGGTAGGTAACATCACAGCCGGCTCCGAAACGCCCTCTTACTCTAAACGCTACGTTGCCCGCTTCTTCCACCATCCAAGCCTGCCTGCGCATGACGAAAACGCTCCGTGGCTAACTAGACGCCAAGGCTGGTGATTTCATTGTCTCGCCGCGAACGCCCATGCGGAGGTCGTCGTGTGGTCCGGGAGATGCTTTGTGGGCAGTCATCATGCGGCACTTCACAGTCTTTGTCATGACACTTGGTTTGGCAGTCGGGACAAGCGCCTGTACCGTCGACGACGACGGACTGATGATGGATGGGGGAAGCGATGCAGGGGGCAACGTCGGTAACTTCGGCGACGCCGCACCGCTGGTCCCCACGCGGCCTCCGGACGCTGGCGGCGCGGGGAATGGTGGCGGAGGTGCGGGTGGAGGTGCGGGTGGAGGTGCGGGTGGAGGTGCGGGTGGAGGTGCGGGTGGAGGTGCGGG
>JBBSJE010000173.1:0-13556 GCA_038257535.1 Polyangia bacterium | reverse complement strand
GGAGCTCTTTGGTTTGTAAGTTTTTCAAATCACCGGGACGATACTCGTTTCGGGAGGAACACAACACCGATTTGCTCCCACTTTTCCCCTTCGGCTCACAGAACGCCGTTTTTCACCCACAGATTCTGTCGGGGAGCCAAATTATTAATAGCCTGCCAAGAAAAGGCCCCCATAGGGTTTCCGAAATTGCGCGCACCCCAGGTCGTTCCGTGACCCCGCCCGTAATCGACCAATGAACTCGACCAATGCAATCCCGTCATCCACTCGGGTGAAAACGAACCAAATTGAGCCGATGCGTGCACCGCAGCCGAAGGCGTTCGGTAATCGCTTATTCCAGTCGAAGAATGATTGAAAGTGCTGATGAACCCCGTGGAGTGGTCTACAACACGGAATCGCCGAGTCGTGACGAGGGGGACATTCAGTCTGCCCTCGCCGTATGTCAGGATGCAGTCGCCGTTGGTGTAGCAGGCCGCCGATGCTGCATCGGGGCTCCATTCCACCAGATCCTGCGGCGCTGTCCAGTTGAAGCCGTCGAAGGTCGTGCGAGCGAATAGGCGATCATTGTTCACTTGCGGCGCGTTTCCTGTAGTCCGATTTATCCATAGCAATATGAAGCGCCCACTTGATGGATCCCAAGTCAACGCGGGGTCATGAATCGTGCAGTCAGGCAACCCAATCAGCGTTCCACTGTCGAAAACGTCTCCAGAAACCAGTACCGTCGTGCCCGGGCATCCGAGAGTACCTTGTTCGTTTGTCCAAGCAGCCATCCAAAGGGGGGTGCCCGTGGTGCGAGCGGCCACTGTTGGCGGCCTTCCCGAAGTCGACACTACAAACCTATTCGTCCAACTTGAACCCGAACTCAATGGATAGGTCGCGCGCGTGAAGTGAACGTGCGTCCTGGCAGGATCCAAGGTACCCATCACGACGGTGAATAAGTGATTCAAAGGGTGAATAAGTGATTCAAAGGGTGAATAAGTGATTCAAAGGGTGAATGCTGCAGGACGCGGAGCGCTCAGGTCGCCCGGCCCAGATTCCCCTCGAGATCAGATGCCAACTTGTTCAGTTGGCGTGCCACCGGCCTGATGACGTTGATCATCCTGCCCCATTTCGCGACATCTGGACGCGTAAGTCGCTTGCCGATTCTCTTGAGAGGGCAACCGGCTACCGAATCAGCGTAAGTGAGGTCGGCCGGATCCTGCGGTTCGAGAATCTTCGCCCACACAGGGTTCGCCAATGGCTGAAATCAACAGACCCAAACTTTCTGGCGAAGGCCAAACGGATCTGTCGCCTCTATCTCGACCCACCGAAAGATGCCATGGTTGTTTGCGTGGACGAAAAGCCCATGCAGGTGCTTGCTCGGAAAAATCCAACTCACCTCGACCCACGAGATGCCTCTATACGTTATGAGTTCGAGTACAAACGGCACGGAACGCAGTGCTTACTGGCCTCCTTCAACGTGAAAACCGGCCGCGTCTTGGGGCGGGTCGTCCCGCATCGCAGTGCCGATGCGCTCGTGTCATTTATGGACGAATTGGCGAGTGCATACCCAGGCAAGAAGGTCTACGTCGTGTGGGACAATCTCAACATTCACTACGACGGAAAAGATGACCGATGGAAGGCCTTCAACAAACGCCATGGCCATCGCTTTCGGTTCGTATTCACGCCCATACATGCATCATGGATGAACCAGGTAGAGATCTGGTTTTCAATTTTGCACCGACGCGTGATCAAGTACGGTGATTTTCATTCAAGACAAATGCAGGCCAAGCGGGTTAACGCTTTCATCACACACTGGAATCGCACCGAATGTCACCCGTTTCGCTGGACCTGGCGCACCGACAAGTTGCAAAATGATCAGCGTGTGGCCGCCTAGCGCGGCTGACCCTGATCATGCCTGCCAAACCTCAAGTCGAACCCTACGAAGTCCAGTTCGTTCAAGATCTGCTCCACGCTGCGGGCGCAACCCATGTGCGTGCGCGCAAATATGGATTTTCGATCATCGCTGAGTCAGGCCCCACCGCCGACCCAGTCAGACACTTTCGTGTCCGCCGCGACACCGTCCATCTTTGGTGCTTGGACATGGGCCATCACACCGGTCGATGGGAGCGCACTCCCTTTAGAGACACCCTCAGGACTCTGGTCCCGATGGTCATCAATCAATTCCCCTGGACCCTTACCCCCATTGCCTAAAACCCGGCACGGACTTCCGATCTTCAGTACTAGTTCGGCGTCAGCCGCCACAGCTGACCTTGCTCGCTGTCAGTGGCAGCGTACAGGGCTCCGTCAGGGCCCTGCACAAGGGAGCGGATGCGGGCGCCCTGCGGCAGGTTGACCTCGGGGTGCGTGAGCATGGTGCCAGCGGCGTCGAGGCGCAGTATGTAAATGCGCTCGCCGCCCAGTATGCCCACCGCAAGGGCCCCGTTCCAGTCGCGCCATTGCGACCCCGAAAGGAAGGTGCAGCCAGCCATCCCCATTGAGTCGGCCAAAGCCCAGGTGGGCCGCATGGCGCTGGGGTACCGGGTAAGGTCGGTCATTGCGGTGCCGTTGTAACCCCAGTAGGTGGGGCTGCCCGCGGGATCGACCGGGTTCCAGCCGCCGTTGCCGCCTGCGACGAGCCGGGTAACCTCGTCGTCGGAGTTGGGGCCGTGTTCGCAGGCGAAGGGGTCGCCGTTGCTGCGGAAGGCCAGCCCCTGCATGTTGCGGAAGCCGAAGGCAAAGATACTGGGGAGTGCGGGCGGGGACATGTTCCCCGCGGGGATGCCGCCGGTGCGGGTGATGCGCATGACCTTGGCGCCCAGCGAGTTGAGGTCCTGCGGCACGGTGGGGCGGCGGTTGTCACCCGAAGTGATGTAGAGCAGCTTGTCAGGGCCGAAGCGGAGACGGCCACCTGAGTGCGCGCCGCCGCTGTAGGCGATGCCGGTGAGCAGGTCTTGCCGGTCGCTCACCCCCGTGTATGTGCCGTTGACGCGAAACCGCACCACCCGGTTGTCGGTGGAGCTGCTGCCCGCGGGCCGTGCGGACATGAAAACGTAGATGAATCGGTCTGTGGCCCAATCGGGGTCAACAGCAATGCCCAGCATGCCGCTTTGATCCTGGGCGATGACGTCGGCGGGCCGGTGCAGCAGCTGATGGGTGGTGGCACCGGGCAGCACGACCCGGATGTCGCCGCCGCGCAGGGTAAACAGCATCGCGCCGTCGGGCGTAAAGGCGATGTCCCACGGCCGCCCTAGGTTCTGGTGAAGCACGGTGCGGCTGAGCGTGGGGGCACCGGTCGCCACGGACGTGGCTGTGAACTCAATGGCCGCCAACGTGCCCGAGGTCGCCCGCAGCCGCTGCGATCCAGCCGGCCCTAGCACCCAGCTGCCCACTTGGGCAACCCCGTCGGCGTCGGTGGTCGCCGAGCCACCCGTCACTGCGCCGCCTCCCGAAACCACGGAGAACTGCACCGCCCGGGCTGCGATTGGCAGGCCCTGCCCGTTGAGCACCCGCACCGCGGGTCGCACTGCGACCGCAGCGGAGGCGCTGGCTGTTTGCAGATTGCCGGCATGAAGCACCATCGACTCCTGGCCCACGCTGGTGCCGGTGGCGCTGAACTCCACAGGCGGGAGGCCCGGATATTCACCCCGCAAGCGGTTGACGCCCGGGGTGGCGCCCAGGCGCCAGCCGCTCACCGTGGCCACACCATCGGCATCGGTCACGCCGGTGGCGGCACCAGTGATGGCCCCGCCACCCTCAAGGATCGAGAAGGTCGCGGTTAGCCCGGCCACTGGGTTGTCGTGCCTATCGGTGATCCGCATGGCGGGCGCCGTGGCGACCGCGGTGCTCACCGGCGCCGACTGCCCGTCGCCCATGGCCACCGAGGTCCGGATGGGTGCATTGGGGACCGCTGTAGCGGAGAAACGCAGCGGCGCGGTGCCTCCCACGGAGGTCGCGTTGAGCTGGTGCTGGCCCACGCGCATGCCAAGCGTCCACGCGCCGGCGGTGGCCACCCCCTATGCGTCTGTGGTGGCCGAAGTCGACTGCACCGAGCCCGAGCCGGCGGTGGGCGTAAACGCCACCGTCGCGCCTGCCACGGGAGTGCCGCTGCGCTGCACGCGCACCCTCAGCGTCACCGGCAACGCTTCATCGATAGGGCCCGTCTGCTGGTCGCCCGCCACTACCATCAACGTCACGGGAGCAGGCTCGGTCGAGTCGCCACCTTCGCCGCCGGCCGCCGCGCCACCTTCACCGCCGGCCGCCGCGCCACCTTCGCCGCCGGCCGCCGCGCCACCTTCGCCGCCGGCCGCCGCGCCACCTTCGCCGCCTGAAGGAGAGTGGTCGGCCGTCCCGACGCACCCAGGAAAACACAAAGTCACTAAGATGGAGATAAGAAGTGTCCGCAACGGCATGGCGTCTCCTAAAGAAAAGCAGTCCCCGCTACAGCGGAGCAGCCTTTCGTTCGAGTGAGAAAGAGGGGGCGCGGTAAGTATAAAGGAATTGGTCGCACCCGTTGCGCCATTGACCAGAACCCGAACACCTTAGCCGCGCCGCATGAAGGAGGATCTACAGCGCATCCGGCAGACGCACCCAACGCGAATCTACCGACCCCGGGGCCAAGCGCGGTGTCATTCACCGGCTGCGCCAGACCAAACGCCCCACACCTCACTCACTGTGCAAGGCGCTTCGAGCGGATGGCTCAGGTGACAGCCGCCGTTGATTCGGTAGCGGTTTCGGCGCCCCGCCCGCTGGATTTCCAGCACTCCGTGATCTGCCAATTCAGAGATGATGCGCTGGACGGCTCGCTCGGTGAGCCCCACCGCCGCCGCCACGTCCCGAATGCGGGCATCCGGATGCCGCAAAAGCCACAGCATCACGTGACCGTGATTGCTCACAAAAGCCCAGCCGGGCTTCTTGAAGAGGGCGGGCATCTCACGCAGACTAACACAGGAATGCAAATACACGACATGATTTACAGGTATTGTATTGCGCCTATTTTGCCCGCATGTCACTCTGGATTGCCATGAACACCTTGCGGCCGGCGCCAGGACTTTTGCCCAGCGCAAAACCAGCGCGGCGCGGCGCGTTGTTAGCCAAACCTCCCACCCCTAAGCCGCTGCAGCGGGTGAGCGTTCTGGCGCGACACCTCCGCCGCGAACTTACGGTTGTGGTTGTGTATGCCGCCGCTTTGGGGGTGCTCACCTTGGCCACGCCCATCGCGGTTCAGGTGTTGATCAACACGATCGCCTTCGGCGGCCTTCGCCAGCCGGTGGTGGTTGTTTCGCTGTTGCTGGCCGCAGGGTTGGGATTGGCGGCGATGTTTCAGGCCGCGCAAACCGTGGCTGTAGAAGCCATTTGCCAGCGTCTTTTTGTTAGCACCGCGATCGAATGCGCACAAAGCCTCGCGGGCGCCTCTTCAGAGGTTCACTCCCAAAAAGACTTGCGCCGGCTTTCCAATCACTTCTACGACATTGTGACGGTTGACAAGACGACCTGGAGCCTGTTGATAGACGGCCCCTCCGCAACGCTGCAGATCCTGGTCGGCTTAACCTTGCTGGCGTTTTACCACCCGTTTCTGTTGTTGTTCGGTGCAGGGATGAGCCTGGCCTCTCTATTCATAATCTTTGTACTGGGCCGAGGCGCCATAAACACGGCCATCAGAGAATCATCGTATAAACATCGGGTCGCCGCGCGTTTGCAGGAGATTGGGCAACACCCTGTTTTGTTCAGCTCTGAGGGCGGGCGCCAATTTGCGGTTCATCGCATCGCAGATGAAGCCGATCAATGGCTGCATGCTCGCCAAAAGCACTTCCGTATCATTTTGGGTCAGATGCTGGGCTTCTGGGCACTGCAAGCCGTGGGCAGTTCGGTGCTTCTGATGGCGGGTGGGTCCTTGGTGGTGGCCGGTCAACTGACGCTCGGGCAGTTGGTAGCCGCCGAGATTGTTATGGCTGTGACGGCGGCGTCACTCGCCAAGCTGGGCAAGCTGTTGCCAAAATTCTATGACCTGACCACCGCGTTGGTAAAACTTGCCGCTGTTAAGGAGCTTAGCCAAGAAACCTGCGGCGGCGTTCATTTGGACGCCGATGACGCCGATTCCGTTCACCTCAACAACGTTGTGCTGCACGGCTACCAAGGCCCCCTTACCGCGCCGTTTTCGTTGCGGGTAGAGCCGCGAAGCTTCACCGTTGTGACGGGAACGCGAGATCAGCTAGGTGCGCTGCGTGACCTCATCCACCGTCGCACCATGGTTGCCGAGGGCCAGCTTCTCATCGATGACACACCCGTTGAATTGTGGGATCCGGGCGCTTTGCGCGATCGCATTTTGATCCTCAGCGTTCACTGGTTGGCCGGTAAGGACATCTTCGATCAGGTTCGCTTGGGGAATCTGCAGGCCAGCGATGCCGAAATCCGCACGGTTCTCGCACGTGTGGGGCTGGAGCCGCTTGTTGTGGCCTGGGCAAGGAATGAAATCGACAGCGCCGCCATGGAAATCAGTCGCCTTGACGCCGGTCAACGAGCCGCATTGGCCGTGGCGCGCGCTTTGGTGGCCAAACCAGCCTTGGTGTTGTGCCACCTTCTGCTTGATGGGCTATCTGAAGGATGGCAGCGGCATCTGCTGTCAGTGCTGGAACGCCCCGGCAACGGCTGGACCAGCATCGTGCTGAGCGAAGATTCGCAATTGGTGGCGACCATGGTCAGCGCCGGCCGCCGCACCGTCACCTTGCCCGTCCCGCCTCGGGAGGAGCAGCCATGAGTTCCCCTGCCAACAACAGCGCGCAAGGAAAGGTGGCCGTGCAGCGAAACGTTGAACCTGCGGGCGTGCTCGCGGCGCGCGTTTTGCGGCGAACCAATATGCCGCCTTTGGTGTCGCGGGCCGGATGGGTAACCATGTCAACGCTACTGCTTTCGTTTGTGGCTATGGCGTGGGTTCCTTGGCAGCAGTCGATCAAGGGTGCAGGCAAAGTGATGGCCCAATCGCCCATCGATCGTGAGCAGTCCATTGATGCGCCTATCTCCGGACGCATCTTGCGCTGGTTTGTCATGGAGGGCAGCGTCGTGAAAGAAGGCGATCCAATCGTCGAGCTTGCGGACGTTGATCCAAACTACGTCGAACGACTTCAACAGCGGCGTCGAGCCAACCTGGACCGCATATCTGCTGCCGAATCACGGGAAGGCGCTTATGGTGGTCAAGAGCGGGCCTACGTTCTTGCCACACAACTGAAGGTGAAGGCCGCGGCGCTGAAAGTGAAAATGGGCGAGCAAAAAGTGATTGCCGCCGCTCAGAGACTGCAGGCGGCCGAAGCTGAATTGCACACAGTCCAACTCAATTTGAAGCGCCAGGAGCAGCTTGAGGCCCAGGGGCTAGCTTCTGGGCGCGCCTTGGAGCTGGCGCAGCTTGATTACGTGAAAGCACAGGCGGAGTTGAACCTACGTCGGGCGGCGCTCAGTGAAGAGCAATCGAACCTAACCGCGTTGCGCGCCGACCAACTGGGCGCCGACGCAGACGGCACCGCAAAAATTCAGTCCGCCAGCGCCGAGGCATTCAAGACCTCTGCCGAGGTGGCTTATGCACAAGAGGATCTAGCAAAGCTCGAAGTCGAGTTGTCTAGGCAAGCTTCACGGCTGGTCACTGCACCCCGCGCCGGCGTCATTCTCAGCATTCATGGGGGACAAGGCGGCAAGGTGACAAAGGCGGGCGACGGTTTGGCGATCCTCGTTCCTGATACAAAGTCGAGAGCGGTGGAGCTGTGGATTGATGGCCGCGATATGCCACTGATAAGCAAAGGTCGTCCCGTGCGGCTGCGCTTTGAGGGGTGGCCTGCGGTGCAGTTTGTTGGCTGGCCCTCAGTGGCCGTGGGTACGTTTGGCGGGCGGGTGTCGGTCGTGGATGCCACAACCACGCGTTCTGGTGCCTTCCGGGTGCTCGTGATGCCAGATCCCAACGAGCCACCGTGGCCGTCTGAAGAGCGTCTGCGGCAGGGGTTGCGCGCCCAAGGCTGGATTCTGCTCGATCAGGTGAGCATGGGATGGGAGCTGTGGCGACAATTCAATGGGTTCCCACCCACCGTGGAACCTGTAGACATCGACAATCCGCTGGGCTCAAACGTCAAGTCAGACGCGAAGGCTGACAAAGACTCAGAGGGCAAGGCGAAGGAGTACTAATGCCCCTGGTTTGGCTCACACCTTTGCTTTACCTGATGGCAGCCGAGGATGGATTGCTAGCAAATGCGTCACCACTCCCAGCGCAGTCCTTGGGGCTGAGCGAGGTTCTTGCCTCTGTAGATCGACACTATCCAGAATTGGAAATTGCCAACTTGCGCGTGCAAGCGGCTCGCGGCCGCGAACTGTCGGCGCAAGGATTTTTTGACCTTGAGGTCAAGGGCGCCATCGGTGGCGATCCCACGGGCAAATTCTCGAAAAGCACCTACAGCTTCGGCCTGGGCCAAACCCTGCCATGGTCGGGCATTGACTTGTTCGCCGGCTATCGCAATGGCGACGATTTCCCGGTTTATTACGGCGACAAAGTCACCAGCGAGTCTGGCGAGCTTCGCTTGGGCGCTAGCGTGCCACTGTTGCGCGATCGGACCGTTGATGAGGGGCGGTTGCAGATCCGCAACAGCCGCTTGCAAACAGAAATGAGCGAATTTCAACTTGGTATGAAGCGGCTTGAAGTTCGCATGGCCGCGGCACAAACCTATTTGCGCTGGGTTGCGTCTGGCCTGAAAAGAAACCTGGCCGACCGCTTGTTAGATCTTGCGCAACGGCGGCAGGCGGGCATCGAAGAGGAAGTGAGAAGCGGCGCCATCGCGCAAATAGACAGCGTGGAGAATCAATTGTTGATCTACAGCCGGCAGGAGCGTCTGCTCTCGGCGAAGCAAACCTTCGAGCAGGTTGGCTTAGACCTTAGCCTTTACCTACGTAACAGGGACGGTCGCCCTATTGTGCCCAGCCTTGAAGCGTTAAGCAGCAGCACCGACGACGTGATTCTTGTCGATAACAACCAACGCCTTGAGGATGCCCTTGCACAGCGTCCCGATCTCAAGGCTTTGCTACTAGAAATAGACCGCGTGAAAAATGAAGTTGATTGGGCGAGCAACCAGCTTTTGCCTCGACTAGATGTGCACGCCATGGGCAGCAAAGACGTTGGCAGACCGCGCGCATACGCGCCGTTCGCGCAAACCACCAATGACACACAAGTGGCCGTAGGCGTTAGCTTGGCGCTGCCGATTCAAATGCGCAGAGCCCGCGGCCAATTGATGCAGCGGACAGCTTTGTTACAGGCGCTAAAAGCGGACGCATCGCTTCTGCGGGACCGCATAGAGGTGCAGGTTCAGCAGGCGCGCACCGTGATGCAAGCCACCGCGCAGCGCATGGTGCTAAGCCAACAATCCGCGGAGGCGGCGCAGAGGCTAGAGAAGGCGGAGCGCATTCGCTTCGATGCCGGACAAACCAGCCTGCTTGTTGTGAACCTGCGTGAGTTGGCCTCTGCCGATGCGCAGACGCGCCTGATTGATTCCTGGGCAGAGCATCAACTAGCGCTGGTGACTTTCCAGGCAGCGGTGGGACGGCTGTAAAGTTAATTCATGAAATAGGATGCATGTATCTTAAGTCGTGTTTTACGTTTCGTAAATTTGCGCTATGGTAACGCTATGACATCGGCCGCCTTCGCCAAGCCAGGCTGGACATTCCTGAGCAATCACGCCCATGTCATGTTGTATTTGTCGCGCGCGCCTGAAGCCCGCATTCGCGACATTGCGGCCGTGGTGGGTTTAACCGAACGGGCCGTGCAGCGCATCGTCAGCGAATTGGCGGAAGATGGGGTGCTGCAGATTACCCGCGAAGGGCGCCGGAATCGCTACCGCATCAACGCGAATGCGCACCTCAGGCATCCCCTGGAAGCGCATCGCACAGTACGCGACCTGCTTCGGCTCACAAGGGGCGCCAAGCTGGACTTCAGCCCCGGGTGAACCGAGGCCGCTCGTCGCGCACCGTTCAGTCTATAATGCCCCCAATGCGCATTGTCATCACCGGGGCGAACAGGGGAATAGGGTTGGAATTGGCGCGGCGCTACGTGGCCCGCGGCGATCAGGTGATCGCCGGCGCGCGACGTCCGGAGGCAGCGGGCGACTTGGATGAGCTGGCACGTGCCTATGAGCAACGGCTTGAGGTGGTGAAGCTGGATGTGACTTCGGCGGCCGATGTGGAGGCGTTGAGCGCCCATTTGGGCAAGCAGCCCGTGGACCTTTTGATCAACAACGCAGGCGTTTCAAGTCCATTTTCCACGCTAAGCGATCTGAACGAAGCCAAGCTGGGGCAAGCCCTGGACG
Source organism: Polyangia bacterium (assembly GCA_038257535.1). GTDB lineage: Bacteria > Myxococcota_A > Polyangia > Fen-1088 > Fen-1088 > JAGTJU01. The sequence goes on along the minus strand of JBBSJE010000173.1, from coordinate 3,249 downwards.
TGTTCAACGTGAATGCGCTGGGGCCCTTGAGGGTAACCCGCGTCCTGTCGGAGAACCTCATTGTGGCCAAAGGCCGGTTGGTGAATGTCACGTCGTTAATGGGGTCAATGGAAGACAACGGTTCGGGCCGTGCTTACGCCTACCGCATGTCAAAAGCGGCCTTGAATATGGCCACCACGAACATGGCGCTTGAGTTGGGGCCCGCGGGCGTCACCGTTGTGGCGATCAACCCGGGATGGGTGCGCACCGACTTGGGCGGCGAACGTGCGCCTACAGCGGTGGATGAATGTGGCGCGGCGCTTGAAACGCTGTTTGACGGCCTCACGCCCGCGCACAACGGACAGTTTTTAAACTGGGATGGCCGCCGCTTGCCATGGTAAGGCAAACCCACCACCGCGAACCACCCGGGCCAAAGACGAATTGCATAACGAGGTGGAGCAGAGGAGGATGCCTCTTCAGCCTCAACTCAATGCGCATTCTTCGCCAGCTCGAGCGCACGTTCGGCGAACCATGCGCCCGCGGGTGGTCCCCCGTTGCAGCGGCCATCGGATTCGCCCGGGGGCTTTAGCCAATAGAACGCGTCACACAGCGCTTCGCCTGTATTTGTAGTGGGCGCCGCTCCAAGCGCGCGACCCTGCGGGTTGCACCACGCGCGCTCGTCATCACCTGTAAAGTCTTTGGGGGCGCCATTGCCATTGCGGCTTGTGTCGATGATGAATCGCTTGCCGCCTACGGCCGCAGAGAGCGCCTTGCCGTACACCAACAGATCAGGCGTGGCTTGGTAGTTGGACACATTCAACGAAAAGCCGTCGGCGTCTGCGATGCCGGCGGCTTTGAGGCGAGGCTCCATATCATCAACGGTGGCCCATGCGCTGTGTCCTGCATCGATGTACACGGCGGCACCGGGTTGAGCCTTGAGTGTTTGTACGGCGTACCTCACCAGCGAAAGCCGTTCTTTTTGCCGTTGTTCGTCGAGGCACTTGGTCAACATCGGCAGCGCATCCGGTTCCAGCACCAACACCGCGCGGTAGTCGTCGAGGCCTCGCGCAAAGGCATCGATCCACGCGCGATAGCGGGCTGCGGTTCTAGAGCCGCCTGCAGAGTGCTGTCCACAATCGCGGAACGGCAAGTTGTAGAGGACCATCACGGGCAGAGCATCCGATCGGTCATGTTGCTCTACCAAAGCACGTACCTCAGCTTCAATGCGGGGGGTCCAATTGCCCATCCAGAACGCCGCAGGCTGCTGCGCGATCTTCTCCATGGCTGCGGCGTCCTTGCGGCGGCCGCGACGGCGCAGCGCCTCGGCCGTTCGAGCCGCTTGCGAGTTTGGTCGAATCATCCAGTACGCATTCGCAAACGGATTTTCACCTGGTTTGCGTGGTCCCGTCGTAGGCGCGCGTGGGCCTCCTGCCTGCCCCGAAGCGGGGATGGTCACATTCGTGGGCAAGATACAGCTAACAAGTGCACACAACGAGGCGACAAGCCCAAGACGAACGAACAGCATGCAGCGACATTACCGCACTTTCAGCGCACCGGATTCCCGGCACTTGCGCTCCCCCTCGATGACAGCTCCTCACATCTACCAGCTTGACCTGCGCTTGCTCTCTGGTGCGCAAAAAAAAAAAATCGGTACCGCCTATAGATCCGTGCGGGCCCACGGGACGTAGACGTCGACTGAGGTGCCGAGCCACGGCACCGATTTCGCATAACAGGAGGACGTAGATGAAGTTCAAGAAGGTCGTGTTCGCAGCGCTGTTATTCACAGGGGGAGCCATTGGCGGATGCAGCGATGGCAGTGACGACGGAGCCGGTGGGGCTGGGGGCACGGCGGGAGGAATGGGTGGGACGACATCGGACATCGATGCTGGTGGTGGGATGGCAGGCGCACCCGGCAACGGAGGAACCGCTGGCGAGGTTCCCGACGCCGGCAGCGACGGAGCGCCTGGCTCGCCCCTGAAGATCTCGATCTCGGCGCCTCGAGGTGCCATCAGCTACTCTGGTGCTGACGCCACGGTTCCCGTTGCGTTCTCCGTGACTGGGTTCACGCTCAAAGCCCCCGGCACCTGCGCAGGTGCAGCCAACTGTGGACACGTGCACCTCAACGTCGATCAGCAAGCGTGCAATGCGCCTGGTGCGCCGTACAACAACGCAGGCGCCGCAAGCCCGATGGATGCGAAACTTGTTCATTGTGCAACCGCCATGGGCCCGCACACGATCACGATGTCTCTGCACAACGATGACCACAGCCCTGCTAAAGACGCGGCGGGAACAGCGGTGCATTCCGAGCACGTGTCGATCATGGCTTGCGCGCCGGGAACCCCCTGTCTTGCGCTTGCTGAGCCTTCCGCGGGATCGGCCGTCAACATTGGCGCTGACGCCGACAAGAGCGTCCCGGTGGCCTTCTCGATAGCGAACTTTATGCTCAATGCGCCAGGCACCTGCGCCGGTGCGACCGCATGCGGTCACGTCCATGTGAACGTCGATGGCGACGCGTGCAACGCAAGTGGAGCTCCCTACAACAACGCAGGCGCCGCAAGTCCTGTCGCCGCGAAGCTGGCACAGTGCCCAGAAGCGCTCGGCCGCCACTCCATCATGCTGTCCGTCCACAACGATGACCATAGCCCCGTCAAAGACGCGGAAGGCCGCCCCCTGCAAGCCAACGGCTGGTTCACGGCCGTCTCCTCCGCCGCCCCGTCGGTGACGCTCGCCTCGCACTGGGGCCCTACCGTGGTTTTGGCGGGCGATGCAGACAAAACCGTTCCGTTTGATTTCAAGGTCAAGAACTTCACCCTCAAGGCACCTGGCACCTGCGGCGCTGGCGAAGCCAACTGCGGTCACGTGCACCTCAACATCAACGGCGACGCGTGCAACGACGGCGGCATGCCGTACAACGCCGCAGGAGCCGCCAGCCCCATCCGCGCCAAGATGACGAAGTGTGCAAAGGCGAATGGCGAACACATGGCGCGTCTGTCGCTCCACAAGGATGACCACAGCCCCGTCAAAGACACGAACGGAACGGCGATCGCGGCTGAAGTGCCGTTTTCCGCGCTCGCCTCTGGAACCGCACCCGCCGTCGCGATCACTTGGCCAACCTCGACGGAGATTGTTATGGCAGGCACGGACGCTGGCAAAAGCGTGCCGGTTCACTACGCCGTCCAGAACTTCACGCTCAAGGCGCCTGGTACGTGCGGCGCGATGATGAACTGTGGCCACGTGCACGTAAACGTCGACGGCGCTGCCTGCAACGCT
>JBBSJE010000172.1:0-13662 GCA_038257535.1 Polyangia bacterium | reverse complement strand
TCGTCGCGCATCTGCTGCGCGAGGTAATTGGCCAGCCCTAGATGCTGGATCAGCGACTGCTGCGCTTCGATCCATTCGATGTGCTCTTCCTCGCTCACCAAGATGCCCTCAAGCAGCGCGCGGGTTCCGTTGTCGCCCTTGCTGCGCGCAAGCTCAACGCCTCGATTCAGGCGCGCCACGGCGTCTCTTTCCAAGGCCAGATCGGCCTCGAACTGCTCGGGCACACTTTCGCCCACGCTGATTTTTCCCAGCCGCTGCAAATTGGGCAGACCCTCTAAGTAAAGGATGCGCGCGATGACCGAGTCAGCGTGCTTCATCTCATCGATCGATTCTTTGCGAAGGAAATTCCAGAGCTTCTTGTAGCCCCAGTTCTCGCAGATTCGGCCGTGAAGGAAGTACTGGTTGATGCCGGTAAGTTCGGCCGTCAGCACCTCGTTGAGAACATCTATAATTTCGGAATCGCCCTTCATCTCGAAGGGAAAGGTACTCCGGACGCCACGCCGTGGCAACGTCCCGAGCTCACTTGCCCGCCGGTTGACGATTCCGTAGTCAACTGTTCAAGCGCCTCATGGCACGCCCCACAGCCTGTCCCGGCGCCGCAAGCGGACGCCACATCATCAACCGAACGGGCGCCCTGCATGATGGCCAAGCGGACGCTGCGATCGGAAACTCCACGACAAATACAAACAATCATGGGTGACCTGGTTATTGAGAGTGAATCTCAACATCGTGCCAGTCAAGGCGATTTTTTCGGCGCGCACCTGATTTCGGCGCCCGCCACCGGGGCCTCCGCGCGGGTCTATAAATCAGTAGTCATTTCAATATGTTACAAACCGCGCTCTACGACGTTAAGCGTCGCGACGCAGACCAAAGTGCTCCACTTTTTCCTGCAACACGTCAGGAGTTACCCCCAACGAGGCGCTGGCCGCCGCCGGATCCCAGGCGCTCTTGGCGAGCGCCGCCAGCACGAACTGGCGTTCAAACGAGGCCACAGCTTCGGCCAAAGTGTTTACCCCCGCGCCGGAAGTAGGCGTTGCGACGGCCGCGAAGGACGTACGCATGATGTTGGCTGGAAGGTGCTCGACGCCGATGCTGCGCGAAGGTCCCGACAACACCACCGCGTGCTGGATGGCATGCGACAACTCGCGAACGTTTCCGGGAAATTCGTGCTGCATCAACATGGCCCACGCTTCGGGAGAAATTGAGGGCGTGGCCCCTGTGGGCGCAAACCGCTGCAAGAAGTGCGAGACCAAAAGCGGCATATCGCCAACCCGATCACGCAAGGGCGGCAGCGTGAGTTCCACCACGTTGATGCGGTAATAGAGATCTTCCCGAAACTGCCCTTCCTTTACCCGCTGTCGCAGGTCGCGGTGGGTGGCGGAGACCACACGCACGTCAACCTTCACGGTGGCGTTGCTGCCCAACGGCTCGAAGGTGCCTTCTTGCAACACTCGAAGCAACTTCGCCTGCGCAGGCATGGGCAGCTCAGCAATTTCGTCTAGAAAGATGGTGCCTTTGTCGGCCGCTTTGAAGCGACCATCGCGTTTGCGGTCAGCTCCCGTAAAGGCACCTCGTTCATGGCCAAACATTTCCGCTTCAATCAAGTTCTGGCTAAGGGCGCCGCAATTGATCACCACAAACGGCTGCGCGGCACGTGGCCCCTGGGTGTGCAGAAGCCGCGCCACCAGCTCTTTCCCGGTCCCGCTTTCGCCGGTGACCAAAGCGGCGGCCGAACTTTGCGCCACCGCTTTGACGCGGGTTAGCAGCTTGCGCATTTCTTTGGACCGCGCCAGCAAGCCCTCCGATTCTTCCGCTCGTCCTAGCTTGGCTCGGGCGTCGTCAAGTTCGCGCTCCATCGCCAGCTTGGAGGCCAAACGTGTCAGTTGAATCAGCAATTCGTCGGTGTCGAAGGGCTTGATGAGGTACTCATAAACGCCGTCTTTCATGGCGGCTACGGCCTGCGACACATCAGCGTTGCCTGTCATCAAAATCACCTCAACAGGCGCAGACTCTTCCTTTAACCGCTTGAACAACGTTAGTCCGTCGACTTTCGGTAGCCGGATGTCGGCCAACACCAAGTTGAAAGCCTCTGAGTTCAGGCGCGCCAACGCTTGCTCCCCATCCACCGCTGTGACCACGTCGTGCCCCTCATCGGACAACAGCTCCTGCAAGGTATCTCGCAGGTCTTGTTCGTCTTCGACCAGCAGAATCTTCAAGGTGGGGGAACGGGGACGCGTCTTCATGGCCCTTAGATAGCGCGGAAACCTGGTGGCCAACAGGCCTGTTTGGTTTGGGGGTTTGCTTTGTGTCAAAGGGTGCGGTGCCGTCAAGCGTGCTAAACGGACGTGGCAGAAGCTTGCATGGCTATCAATTGGTTTCCGGGTCATATGGCCACCGCACGCAAAGCGGCGGCCGAGAGCATGGGCAAAGTCGACCTTGTGATCGAGGTGCTTGACGCACGCGTGCCTTTTTCTAGCCGGAATCCAATGTTTGAAGCGCTGCGTTTGCAGGGGCAGCGCCCGGCTTTGAAGTTGTTGAACAAGTCCGACGCGGCGGATTTGGAAGTCACCCGCAACTGGTTGCAGCATTATAACGCGCAACCAGGGGTCAAAGCCGTACCGTTGTGCGCCAAGAAACCAGCGGATGTGAAACGCATACCGCAGCTTTGTCGCAGTATGGTTCCCGAACGGGGAAGCGCCCAAAGGCCTCTGCGCTTGATGATTCTTGGCATTCCCAACGTGGGCAAATCTACATTGATGAACGCATTGTTGAAACGGCGGGTGGCCGCTGTGGGGGACGAGCCTGCCATTACCAAGAATCAGATGTTCCACGAGCTTGGTCCGGAAATGAGTCTTCTCGACACGCCAGGCATGCTGTGGCCAGGCATGAGCCAATACGTTTCGTACAAACTGGCCGCCACGCACAGCATCGGACGCGCGGCTTATGAAGATGAAGATGTGGCGATGCACCTGGGCGATTACCTGATCAAGCATTATCGGCCTATGCTTGAACAACGCTTTGGAGGGCTGCCGAGTGACTGCGATGGTCACGCGTTGTTGGCCGGCATTGCCGCCGCCCGTCGGTTGTCCAAAATGGCCGGGCAGCCCGACCTGGCGCGCGCCGCCACCACCTTGATCAACGAGTTTCGCGCCGGAGCCCTGGGCCGGATCAGTTTGGAGACCGTGCAAGAGGTGGCCGCCTTGGAGCTCATGTGAGCGACTTGTTTACGCCCCAGTTCTGGTCGCTGGGCTTGTGTGATGAGCTGATTCGCGCCACGGACGACCTGGGCTATCAAGAACCAACCCCCGTGCAGCTGGCAACCATTCCGGCGGTGCTACGTGGCGAAGACATTTGGGTGTCGGCCAAAACCGGTTCGGGCAAAACCGCCGCTTTCGTGCTGCCCGTGCTGCAAGCGTTGCGTATGCGCCCCGCAAGGGCGCATGGGTCGGTTTTCGCTTTGCTGCTGGTGCCCACGCGCGAGTTGGCGGTGCAAACCGCGGCGGCCATTGACGCCCTGGCCGCACATTTGCCGGCGCGTCCCAAAACCTGCGTGGCGGTGGGTGGTGTCTCCATCAACCCACAAATGCTGTTGCTGCGCGGAGGCGCTGACGTGGTTGTGGCCACCCCCGGCCGCCTGCTTGATCTTTGCGACAACAACGCGGTTGTATTGGCCGACGTTCAGATGCTGGTACTGGACGAAGCGGATCGCTTATTTTCTTTGGGATTCGCCGACGAACTTTCTCGAATCATGGCGTTGCTGCCCGCGCATTGCCAAAGGCTGTTGTTCTCCGCAACGTTTCCTGCGGCGATTCGCGCTTTGGCTGCATCGCTGTTGCGTGAGCCCACGCAGATCAACATCGACGCGGGCGCCCTGCCAGACGCCCACGCCATCGCCCAACGCGTGATCGAGGTGGACGCCAACCGCCGCACCATGCTGCTGCGGCACCTGCTGGACACGCACGCGTGGACGCACACGCTGGTGTTCGTGGCCACAAAGCAAGCGGCCTCAACTGTGGCGCAGAAGCTCACGCGCGCAGGCCTACGGGCCTCGGCCCTGCATGGCGACCAAAGCCAACGGGTGCGCACCCAAGCGCTCGCCAACTTCAAAGCGGGTGAGCTGCAGGTTCTGGTAGCCACCGACCTTGCCGGCCGCGGCATCGACATCGACGATCTGCCGGCGGTTGTAAATTACGACCTGCCCCGCTCGCCCACCGATTATCTGCACCGCATCGGGCGCACAGGCCGGGCGGGCGGCTCCGGCGTGGCGATAAGCTTCATCGATGCGTCCACGGCGGCGCATTTCGCGCTCATCGAGCGGCGCCATCACCTATCGCTTATGCGTGAAACCATTGTTGGCTTCGAGCCCACCCTGGCGGCGCCACAGCCGCTAAACCCCGGCGGCGTGAAGGGCAAGCGCAAGAGCAAAAAGGACAAGCTACGCGAGGCCGCAGCGCGCGCCAAAGTTCCTTCCTAGGGCAGACACATGCTGCCGGCCATGCGATGATTCTGCCGTGATCGAACGCATCCGCAGGCAGGTGGTCTTCTCGCTTGAGCGATTCCTCTTGGGGGGAACCCAATACCGCCTGATGTTTTTGGCGGCGCTGATTGGCGCCATCAGCGTGATTGGGGGAATTCTCGTCTACGTTTACAACGGCGGGCAAGCTGACCTAGCAAGCGAGATCTGGTGGGCGTTCTTGCGCCTTACCGATCCAGGGTATTTAGGCGACGATCAGGGCGCCTTTCGTCGCGTGATTTCAACGATCATCACGATACTGGGGTATGTGCTGTTCTTGGGCGCGCTTATTGCGGTGATGACCCAGTGGCTGCATGGCACCATTCGGCAGCTGGAACAAGGGCTCACCCCGATCGCCAAGCGCAATCACGTTGTGATCTTGGGATGGACGTCGCGGTCGCCTGAGGTTCTGCGCGAACTGTTGGCCTCCACCGGCCGCATCCGCCGGTTTTTGCGGCGGTTGGGTGCGCGCAAGCTGCAGATCGCGATACTTGTGCCTGACGTTGACCTTGATCTCGTGGTGCAGCTGCGTGAACTTCTGGGCCCACGCTACCGCCGCACGCAAGTGATTCTGCGTTCTGGATCTCCCCTACAGATCGATCATTTGCGACGGGTCGACTACGCGCGCGCCGCGGTATTGATCATTCCCGGCTCGGATCAAAACGGTCCCGATGAGGTGGCCAACAGCGACGCACGCACCGTGAAAACGATGCTGACCGTTCGTCAGTACGCCGCCCTTGACTCGAAGGGGCCCTTGCCTTTGATGGTGGCGGCCGTGAACAACACACGTGTGGTGGATGTGGCCGAGGCGGCCTATGGCCACGACCGCGCACAAATTGTGGCCACCGACGATATGGTGGGACGTTTGATGTCCCAAAACCTGCGACATGCCGGCCTTAGCTACGTGCTCAACGAAGTTCTCAGCCATGACGAGGGGTCCGAGATCTATCTAAAAGATGCCAGCTCATGGGTTGGCAAACCTGTCGGAAGTTTGCGGCATGCATTCGCCGACGCCATTGTCATTGGCCTGTTGCGCGGCTTTTCCAACGCCACCCCGCTTCTGAATCCCGCGGCCTCCGAAGTGGTTACAGCAGACGATCGGCTGGTGGTGCTTGCGGTGGACTACGACTTGACCCCATCGTCAACCCCAAGCAGCCCCCTGCCGCAGCTTTCGCCCCGGGCGTCGGCGCAAAGCTATGAGGCCCCGGAGCGGCGCATTCTAATCTTGGGCTGGAACCACACGCTGCCGACGGTGCTCAAAGAACTTGATCGCCATCCTCAGGAACGGCTGCAGATCGATCTGATGTCCACCATCGGCGTTAAGGGCCGCGAGAAGCGTTTGCGACAAAGTGGCGTGACACTCAGCCGCCTCTCCCTTAACCACATCGAAGGCGACTATGCGGTGCCGGGCGATCTCGCGGCCATCACCATGACGGCGTACCACAACATCTTGATCGTGGGCAGCGACAGATTCGATACCGCGGAAGATGCCGATGCGCGTACGCTGCTGGGATATTATTTGGTACGTGAGCTGTTGGAACGCGCTCCGAAGCGCCCCCACGTGTTGGTGGAGCTTCGCGATCCATCCAACGCCGACTTGTTTGCAGATGATGACACCGAGGTGTTGGCCACGGGCGAAATCTTGAGCCATGTGATTGCGCAGATCGCTTTGCGCGCCGACCTGCGGTTGGTCTTCGATTTGCTTTTGGGCCCCGAGGGTCCGGAAATCATGTTCCGCCCCATCAGCGATTTTGCGCTGCCGGATAACTTTTCCTTCGCCGAACTCATCGAGGCGGCCGCGCGCCATGGCGAAACGGCTCTAGGCATGAGGTTGGGTCAACACGCAACCAGCAAGGGCGGCATCATACTGAATCCCCCCCGACAAGATCGTTTTGCAACCGAGACGTGCAACGCGGTGGTGGTGCTCACAACGTGGTCAAATGGGGACAGAGCCTGATCTAAGGGCTCTCGCAGCGCCATCAACTGGCTCTGCGAGCGGCGACCCGCTCGGAAATGATTGCGCGCACGGGCGTGACGTCGAAAGGCTTTTCCAGGCGCGGCGCCTTGACCTCATCCAAAAACTCGCGCGCGGCTGCAGAAAAAGCCCCTCCAGTCATAAAAATCACCCGCTCGGCCAAAGCGGGTTGCACGGCCGCCAATTGGTGAAACAGATCCATGCCACTCATTCCCGGCATCATCATGTCGCAAAGAATGACGTCGAACTCAATATCATCACTCAGGATGACAAGCGCCTCTTCTGCCGACAAAGCGATTTTCGCGTCGTGCTCCCGCCCGATGTCCCAAGCCAGCGCTTTGGCCAGCGGGCCCTCGTCGTCAACAATCAGAACCCGCCCGCGTGCGCCACTCTTGGGTTCAGGCAAGGCGGCCACGTCAACGCCATTGGTGCTGATCCACGGCTGCAGAACCACTCGAAAGGTTGTGCCCACGCCTGGGGTGCTCTGCACCTGAATGTCGCCACCATATTTTCTTATGGTTTCATAGGCCATGGCCAGACCCAAGCCTGTGCCGCCCACATTCCCCTTGGTGGTGAAAAATGGCTCGAAAATCCGCGGCAGATCCGCTTCGGCAATGCCTTTGCCTGTGTCGGACACTTCCACCACGGCACGCCCGTCTGCATCAGTGCTCACCACAAGCCTAACCTCGTTGTGGTCTTTTTTGATTTCATCCAACGAATGGGCCGCGTTGACCAGCAAGTTAACAAACACTTGCCCCAAGCGGGATTCGTCGCCATCTACAAGCGGCGCAGGCCCTATCTGTTTCACCAACGTACCTCTATGGCGAAGTTCGTTGCGCGACATCTTCACGGCCAAATCAAGCGCGCCATGAAGATCCACGGCCTCGCGACGCTCTTTTCCAATGCGCGCAAAAGTCCCCAAATCGCGCACAATGTTTCGGATGCGTTCGGCGCCCTCTCGCGCATCACCAAGAATCTTGCGTGTGGTGGCCACCTCGCTCGGCGACAATCTTCCGCGTTCCAGATCATCAAGCGCGTGCTGAAGATTCAAAAGCACGTAGGCCAGAGGATTGTTGATCTCGTGCCCAATGCCCGCCGCAACCATGCCCAGCGACGCCAAGCGCTCCATTTGCGCCACTTGTTCGGCCCGCCGTTGCTCCTGGCGAAGCAAACGATCAATCTCGCCGCTCAGGGCCGCCTCTTTGAATGGCTTTTGCAAAAAGGCATCAGCGTCTACGGCGGCCGCCTTTGATGAAGCGTCGCCTGACATGGCGATCACAGGGATGCGCCTCAGCTTCAAATCGCCCTTTTGTTGGATCCGAAATTCCCAACCGTCCATCACGGGCAACCGCAAATCGAAAACAATGAGGTCAATGGGGCGCCCTTCGCGCAAAAGCATGAGAGCCTGGGCACCCGTGGCGACGGCAGCGACTGAATAGCCCGCATCCTCCAACTGATCCACGATCGCCTCTCGAACGGCTTCATCGTCTTCTACCAGCAAGATGTGCGGCCCGGAACTTCCTCCCATATGCCTCCTCCCCAGACGCTCCTGAAAGCAATTTGAACGCCCAACGCAAAAGCATGAGCTCCAAGGTGATGAGTATACGCGATCTAAAGCGCGTTTTGGCTACGTTACAAAAATGCAACAGGCCAGGGCTTAGCCTTGTAGGTCGTCGGGCAAAAGCGGTGAAGGCTTTCCCGTCATGGTGATCCACAGCTGATGCGCCGCGCGGGTCATCGCCACATGGAGCAGCCGGCGCGACAGATCGTTGTTGGGGTACGATTCGTCGCTGGCCTCCAACAAAATGACCACATCGAACTCCAGCCCTTTGGTTTGTCGCACGTCTGTAACGTCGATGCCCGGGGTAAAGGAAAAGTCTTGATGGGCCACCAAGCGCAAGCGAGGCACCTCCGCACGCTTAAGCACCTCGTGGTAGAGCCGCGCTTGCTCGGAATGCCGCGCGATCAGGGCCACCGAAACGCTGGGATCTTCGCGTAACAATTCTTTGAGCGCGTGGCCCAAAAATTCACTGGCCTCGCCCGCGGAGCCGAACGCAAAAGATTCCACCGGGGCGCCCGTGCGGGGCGCCACAGGACGCTGGTCGCCCGCCAAAGGCCCCAACACATGCTCGGCCGCATCGACGATGGGCTGGGTTGACCGGTAGCTCACCCGCAAGGGCTCCAACTTATCGTGCGGAATGCCCAAATCATCCAGCATCTCGGACCAGCTGGAAAAACCATGATCTGAAGAAATGGCCTGTGCGGTGTCGCCAGCCAGAGTGATGGAACGATCGGGTGTGGTGCTGTCTAAAAGCACCGCCAGTTCGATGGGCGCAAAATCTTGCACTTCATCAACCATCAAGTGTTCGTAAACCACGGGGCCCTGCTGATTGGTTAGTTGTCCGCGCTGCAATTGGTAAATGCGCAAGAGCAGCGCATCGTCTTCCGCATCAAGCCCGTATTCGATCCGCTCTTCTGGCTCATCGCCCTCCTCAAGCGGGGCCCGGGGGGCCTGGCTTTGCTCCAAGGCTTCGTGGCGAAGCCGTTCGCGATCGACGCACCATTTGTGAACGGAGTCGATCTGCCCTTCGGTAAACACGCCGGGCGCGTGTTTGGCAAACCCCACACCCAGTGCCTGGCGATCCGTGAGCAGTTGCGACCATTCGCCCACCGCATCGCGAGTACGCCGGCGCAAATGTTTGCCCGTGGCTTCAAGCGCCATGCGATCGGCGGGGGCCAAGGATGTCTCGCGCGCCCAACGCCCCAGGGCGCTAACCCTCTGATCAACAGGACCACGGGCTTTGTCCCAGGCTTCAAGCGCGCCGCTCTGCACGCCCGGGCGCCCGCCCAAGCCACTGTCAAGTTGGCTGCGGCACCAAGCCGCAAGTTCGGCTTGCCTATCTTCAATCACTTTCAAGATGGCGCCATGGCTCTTGAGCCGCATCACCAGCGACGGCGTGGAGTCCGTCAGCGGCGCCTTGAGTTGCGGAAACACTTGGTGACGAATTTTTTCGGCCCAATCGGCAAACGTCATCACCGGCACGCCTGGCACTTCCAAAGCGGGAAGCACACGCGAAACGTACGTGGCTAATGCGCGTTGATAAACCACCACCAGCATGCGTTCAGGCCGAAAACGGCGCGGATCTGTAAACGCCAAGTAGGCAATGCGGTGCAAACCGATCGTGGTCTTCCCGCTGCCCGCAGACCCTTGCACGACGATGAGACCCGCGCTGGGACGACTGATGAGCTCGAACTGTCGCGGATCGATCAGCGCGGCGATCGCAGGCAGCAGTTTTTCGATGCGTCCATCGCTGCCTTCGGAAGTCAGCTTTCCGCGCGCGCTGGGGGCGGGCGCGTGCCCCGACTGCACCACCGTGGCGCTGCCATTGCGCTCAACCTGAAGTTTTGCGTGGCGCGGGGGCACGTCTCTCCAATGGCCAGATCTGTGGTCGCGTACGTAGGTCCCTTCAGAGGCCACCACACGCCGAAGCTCCGACTCAACAATGGTTACCGTGCGACGGGCCAACACTTCGCCCTCGACCACCCGGTTGCCCAATCGCTCTTCGTAAGAATCGCCCTCTTCGTAGCGATAAAACAAACGCGACACAGGCGCGTTTCGCCAATCAACGATTTGAACGCCACCGCCGGGTTCAACGTAACCGCGCTGGCCAATTAGAACGTCTCGCCGTTTGCCCCCCTCTTCTAGCCGCAGGTGACCAAAATACGGAGACTTGCGATCAATCGGAATGTTTTCGCCTTTGCCACGCTGGCGCGACAAAGCCTCGATTCGATGCATTTGTTCGAGCAAAGAAGCCTGATCCTCAGGCTTGGCCTCGGCCATCGCGTCACGTAGCTCGATGAGCGCGCCCACATCATTAACTTGCGGCTTGGGCTTGCGCCGATCTTCGTTGGCTTTGTCGATCTTCGACAACACCACCCGCAGCAGCTTTTCTTCTTCCCCCACCACCGCGGGCACGGCCGCTGGCTCCTTCTCGGGCGAAGGGGGCTGGGAAACTAAGGGCCTGGTTTCTGAAGTTTGCACTGGGGCGCTTCCGGTCAAAAAAACGAATTGGGCAATTTACCATCCTGAGTTGCCCATGGGGACGTAACCGCCCGCAAGCTGACAAACGAAACCATTTCGACAAAAAACTGGCCTGAAAAGCCGACACTCACATTGCGTCAAGTAGACGCTGAATTGCTGCCCTAGCGGAATCGGGCCGCGACCTCGCAGGTTTGACACATCGGGATCATGCGCTTTACTCCCCCTGTGGGATTTCTACGGGTGCTACACGGAAATATCGGGCGGGAGGGGACAAGCGCATGACAGAAACCGCTCCGCTGCCACCCGCAGGGTTACGGGGTCGCGCCCGCGTGATGATTCTTTCTTTGGACCCCCAAGTGGACGGGGGGCGCTTCGCAGCGAAACACATCGTGGGGGAGCCCGTGGTCGTAAGCGCCGACCTTCTTGTGGACGGCCACGACGTGCTGGCAGGCGTGGTTCGCTACGCCCCACCGCAGACCGACGGCACCTATGCTTGGAAAGAAGTGCCGCTGGCGCCGCAAACGCCTGGCACCGATCGTTGGAAAGCCAGCTTCACGCCTGACCAAGTGGGCCTTTGGCAATTTACCATCGAAGCTTGGGTTGACGAATTTGCCACCTGGCAGTGGGGCATCGACAGGAAGCTGCAAGCGCAACAAAATGTCGATGTCGACGTGCTTGAAGGGGTCAACCTGATTTTACAGGCCGCCCGCCGCGCGCCGCCAGCCGACAGTGCCTGGCTTGAGGCCACCGCCGCCGCACTCAAGGCCGCCTCATCGCAAGCGGAGCAACGCCAACTGGCCGCGGATCCAGTTTTGGCACAGCATATGCGGCGGCACGCCGACAGAGCCACCTCCACCACACACGAGCCGGCTTTGGGGCTGTGGGTGGATCCCGTGAAGGCCCGGTTTTCCAGCTGGTACGAATTGTTTCCGCGCTCGACGGGGGCCAAGGGGCAGCACGGAAGTTTCGCCGATGTGATTGCGCACCTGCCTTACGTGGCAGAGATGGGTTTTGATGTTCTTTATCTGCCGCCCATTCACCCGATTGGCTTGTCATTTCGCAAGGGACCCAACAACACTTTGCAGGCCGGTGAGCACGATCCTGGAAGTCCATGGGCCATCGGCGCGCCCGAGGGCGGCCACAAACACATTCATCCGCAGCTTGGCACCCTCGACGATTTTGCGATCCTGGTGAAGTCAGCCAAAAATTTGAGCATCGACGTGGCGTTGGACATTGCCTTTCAGGCTTCGCCCGATCACCCGTACGTCAAAGAGCACCCCGAATGGTTTGTGCGCAGGGCCGACGGCAGCATTCAATACGCGGAAAACCCGCCTAAGAAATATCAGGATGTTTATCCCTTCGCCCTGGCGGGCCCCAGTTGGCAGCCGCTGTGGCAAGAGTTGCTTGATGTGTTTTTGGTGTGGATTGACAGAGGCGTGCGCATTTTTCGCGTGGACAACCCGCACACCAAACCTTTGCCGTTTTGGCAGTGGTGCATCGCCGAGATCAAAGGTCGGCACCCCGATGTGTTGTTTCTGGCCGAAGCGTTCACCCGCCCCAAGCTGATGTACGCGCTTGCGAAACTTGGTTTTTCCCAGTCCTACACCTACTTTACCTGGCGAACCTCGGCCGACGATTTGCGCGGGTACATGCAAGAGCTAATTCGTCCGGAAGTGGCCCGCTTTTTTCGCCCCAACTTCTGGCCCAACACGCCCGACATCTTGCCCGAACACCTTCAATTTGGCGGCCGTGGCACGTTTATGGCGCGTCTGATTCTGGCTGGAACCTTAAGCGCAAATTACGGGTTGTACGGGCCGGCGTACGAACTGATGGAATCCGTAGCGCGCCCAGGGTCCGAAGAATACATCGACAACGAGAAGTTCCAGTTGCGCAGCTGGGATCTCAACAATCCCAACAGCCTGCGGCCTTTGATGAAGCGGCTCAACACCATTCGTCGCGAAAACGCAGCTTTGCAGCGCAACGACACATTGGTGTTTCACCCGTGCGACAACAACATGTTGCTTGCGTACAGCAAAACCGAAGTCGATGGTAACAATGTCATCTTCGTGGTGGTGAATGTAGACGGACAACACAAGCAAGCGGGCTGGATTGAACTAAATCTTGCCGCTTTGGGCATTGACCCTACACAAACAATCCAAGTTCACGATCTACTCAGCGACGAACGCTTTCATTGGCAAGGGAACCGCGCGTACGTTGAGTTAGATCCCGCAAGCATGCCCGCGCATATCTTTAAACTGCGACGCCACATCCGTTCCGAGAAAACGTTTGAGTATTACCTATGAAGTCTAGTTCCACGAAACCCAGCAAATCAGCTTCAAACTCTTCGCGCCCACAAAACGTTACCAACCAGCTGTGGTTCAAAGACGCCATCATCTATGAAATTCCCATTCGCGCGTTTAGCGACTCGAATGGCGACGGCATGGGTGACATCAATGGCGTGATCTCAAAGCTAGACTACTTGCAGGACTTGGGGGTAACGGCGCTGTGGTTGCTTCCGTTTTACCCCTCGCCCCTGCGCGACGGCGGATACGACATTGCTGATTATATGTCTGTTCACCCCATGTACGGAACGTTGGCAGACTTTAAGCGTCTGCTGCGAGAGGCACATGCACGCGGCATCCGCATCATCACCGAGTTGGTGATTAACCACACCTCCAAGGACCACCCTTGGTTCCAAAAAAGCCGCACCAGTGCCCCTGGTAGCAAGTGGCGCGACTTTTATGTTTGGAGCGACAATTCGGAACTCTATTCCGACGCGCGCATCATCTTCAAAGACTTCGAGGCCTCGAACTGGACCTGGGACCCCGAGGCGAAGGCTTACTACTGGCACCGCTTTTATAACCACCAGCCTGATTTGAACTTCGACAACCCCGAAGTTCACAAAGCCGTGCTGAAGGCTTTGGACTTTTGGTTTGAGATGGGCGTAGACGGCTTGCGGTTGGACGCCATTCCCTACCTTTACGAGCGCCCCAACACAAACTGCGAAAACTTGCCTGAAACGCATGCGTTTTTGAAGCAACTGCGCGCGCACGTGGACAAACACTTCGGCGACCGCATGCTGTTGGCAGAGGCCAACCAGTGGCCCGAGGACGCGGCCGCGTACTTCGGCGA
>JBBSJE010000171.1:0-13808 GCA_038257535.1 Polyangia bacterium | reverse complement strand
TTTCAACATTGGGGGATCGGGAGCCTATCCGCTTGGAAATCGCGGTGTGTTTGATGTGACGGGGGTTCGGGAGGATATGGGGAAGTTTCGCGCCCCCACGTTGCGCAACATCGCTTTGACGGCGCCGTATATGCACGATGGCAGTTTTGCAACGCTGGATGAGGTGCTTGATTTCTATGCTGCCGGTGGCCGTGTGATCGAAGCGGGCCCCTTGGCCGGCGATGGACGCGCGAATCCCTTCAAGAGCCGCTTCGTTTCCGGATTTACGCTCACCCCTCAAGAGCGGGCCGATCTCTTGGCGTTTCTGCACAGCTTGACGGACCAATCTTTCGTGGAAAATCCTGCGTTTGCGGCGCCCTGAAGGAAACGAAGGCGGCCCCTAGGTGGTGCGACCGTAGACGAGCCAGTAAACTCTTTCGGTGGGCTTGGGTGGAGTAAGGTCATTGGGGCGAAGGGCGGCGGAAAATGGGCCGAAAGGCGTGGGGGGTGGGGCTAAGCGTGTGGATGGGGCTAAGCGTGTTGGGGCTTGTCTGTGCCCGAACTCCTGCAACGCAGGCGCAAGTGGGGTGGGTTCCGCGCGCGCCGCCCGTGAAGCCAGAGCCGGCTCATCAGTTGCGGGATCCCGCTTCGTGGCCTGAGGAACCAACGGCGGCGGCGCATCCCATAAACGCTGAAGCTTTTGCGCACGCGCTGGCGCAGGTGTGCGGCGTGACAGAGGCAAGGCTGGTTCGCAGGCTGCGAACGACACCGCTGTCGCTCATCAAAGCCGCAAGCGACGCTGAGGTGGATGCCTTTGCGTTGGCCGCTTTGGTTGCCGATCGCAGCGCTTGCCATGGACGGCGGCAAGAGCACGGAGAGGTGGGGCTTTTGGGGTTGCAACCACGGATGTATTTGCGCGCGCGCAACGCGCCTTTGCCCGTTGCGCGCAAAGACCTGCGTGCGGACCGTTTGCTGGCGTCTGAGCACAACCTAAAGGTGGGCGCACAGCTTCTGCGCATGTGGCAAGACAAGCACCTTGAGATCGATGCCAAGTTTAAAACCGGCGCCGCACACCGATCCGGTTTGGCGCATATGTTTTGGGGTGATCGCGTGATGTCGAGCGGGGGGGAAGATCGGGTTTATACGATTCGCAGGCGCATGTTGCAGCTTTACCAGGGGCTGCCTCGCACCACGTCGTTCAGCCCGCAGCTGGCAATCTTGGTGGCGTCTCCCCTTGACGGTGCACCCCGCGTGGCCACCAGTGGCTTGGGTGAGCCGCGCGACGGGGGAAGGTGGCATCGGGGCTTGGACATCACGGGCGCGGCGGGCGAAAACGTGAAGGCGATCGCAGACGGCGTGGTGACGTTTGCGGGCGTCAACCTTGCGAACCGCCCTCGTTTCGGGCCGGTGTCTGCCAAACGCATTCGGCGTTATCGCCACCATAAGATGGGGGCCGGAGGCATTTACGTGTGCATTGCGCACGAAGCACCTCGTGAAGTGGTGTCGTGTTATATGCACCTCAACCGCTACTTCGTGAACGTGGGCCAACACGTGCAAGCGGCAGAGCGCATTGGTGAGCTGGGTGAAACCGGCATCGTCAACTCGCTAGCACATTTACATTTGGAGATCAGGCATGAAGGCCAAGCGGCGAATGTGGCCGATGTGTTGGCGCCGTTTTTGATCCCTCCTCAAGCCACGCTTACCCACCACTTGTTGAAACAACGCTTGCGCCAGGCCCGCAGACAACAGGTGCGGGCGCGAGGCGCTACGCGGGAGCTTTGATCCGTGCAACGTACGTGGCCAGACTGGTCACACCTAGCGTGGCGGTGACAATGCCCAACGGCCAAGGGGTGGGCTGCCCAAACACGATCATGAGCGCAATTGCGAACTGAAACACGGTTGTGAGTTTGCCCAGACGGTTTGCGCGGTAGTTGTAAGGGCGGCTATGCAGGGCAGGAATGGCGGCGTAAACGATCAAAGCCAAAATCTGCAAGATCTCTCGCAGCAGCAACAAGAACATGAACGACAGCGGCGTGTGGTGGGTCCACACCAGTGCAATCAAAACAAACAAAACAAACAGCTTGTCGCACACGGGATCCAACCAGTCGCCTCGGTGGGGGCCAGAGGCGTTGGGGCCCAAGGCACGCCGGGCCACCATGCCGTCGAACATGTCGGTGAGGGCAGCCACCGCGATCACCGTCACGGCGACCCAAGGCTTGTGCGCTACGAACAGGAACAACACGCCCAGGGGAATGCGCGCAAGCGAAAGCAAGTCGGCCCAAAGCATGGTTGGCAAAGCCTACCAGTTTCGGGCCGCGCCGAAAGGCATCGCGTGTTAAGGCACTGCCAGTACCTTTCCAGCGACCGCCACGGCCTTGGCCGCACCCAAACTGCCGAGGTCCAAATACGCACCATCGGTCATCACCACAAACGGACGCGATTCCATGCGTAGACCGCCTTTGCCGTCGTGATTGATGATTTGCAAACGACCCAGGCCATAACCCATGGGGCCTTTGCTGTAGTAATGCGCCTGGAAGCTGTAAGGGTAGGGGCGATCTGCCGCAGCTTTGCGCACGGTGAAGCATTCGGGACCGTAGCCGGTTGTGACATCGGCATAAAGCTGGCCACCGCTGGGCAGCGTGGGGTTGCTATAGAACGCATGACCACCGCGGCCATCGCGAATGTGAAAATCCACATCGTTGGCGTCGGTTTCCCACGTCAAAACAAAACGCACGGAGGCGGCGTTTTCCGAGACACCCCCCGCATTTGAAAGCCGCTGCATGATTTCCGATTTTTGCTTGGGATCGCGTGCCACCCAAGCCGCGGCCGCAAGTCCCAAATCCTCTTTCAAAACCCTGTCGGCGCCTGCGAAACGCCCGGCTGGATAATGTTGAGCCAGCGCGGTTTCGATCGCCATGAACGCTTTGTCTGGCTGCTTGGCTTGCAAATAGGCCATGGCGAGCAGGTGGTGGCTTGAGGGATGATCAGCTCGGTCTGCGGCGGCTTTGTTAAGGCAATCCACCGCCAACGTCAAAGCGCCACTTTGGCCCAATCGTTCAAGATGGCCTGCGGCGAAGCGACGAAGGTCGGCGCGGCCTGGGAACAGATCGATGATCGAGCCATAAACGCGCGCGGCTTCTGCCTTGCGTCCGACAGCCTCGAGCGCTTGCCCCAACGCCACGATGGCAAGCACATCGCCGGGTTCATTTTGCCTCCAGGCCAAGGCTTGCGCCAAGGCTTCGGCTGAGCGCCCTTGGCGAAGCAACGCGGTGATCGCCGCCAGTTTTCCTTCAAGCGCGGGAGTGACTTGCTTCTTGGCCGGCACCTCGCGGGGTGGGGCGGGACGAGGCGCTGCGATGGACCGCCTTGGCGCAGACGCGGCCTCGTCGCGGGCGATGCGGGCCGCTGGAGCGCTGCCGCCGGCTGAAATGCCGCTGCTGCGACCGCGGGGCGATGGCGTGGTGTCCGCGTCCGCCTTCGACTCTTCCTCGGCCATTTCGCGTGCGGCTTGTCGGGGACTTGATGCCATTGGTTCCATAACGGGCGCGGCGGCGGGGGCTGGCTGAGGGGCGCCGCCGGACGTGGGGCTCCTGCCTATGGCGTTGGTCGCCCCTGCCACGCTGCCTTCCATGATTTCTGCTGCGTTGTCGTTCGCAGCGAATGGGCTGACGGCGTCCGCGGGAGGGGCCACGCCGGCGCGTCCTTTGGTCATGGCCACGGCCGGTGCCACGACGATGGCGGGCGCACCTTTGCGTGACATCACCTCAATGCCATTGCTACCCACGGTAAGAATGTTGGCCAAGGCGCGGCGATCAATGTTGAAACGCACGTAGTCTTGCTCGGTCTCCAAAACCAAAAGCGCGGTCATGTTGCAGAGCACGCGGTGTTCAATTGAAAGTTGCACCATCTGTTGCGCAAGCGCGGCGCGCAGGTCGGGATCGCCCGCCGCCAGCGTGTCGCGCTGATGTTGCAAACGCGCCAGGCGGGCTTTGATCCACGCGCGCTCAAGCAAAGGTCTCTCCACGGTAGTGGCCGTTGCGTTGCGATCCAGGCGCAGCTGTCCGCCCACCTTCACTTGTAGCGGGGTTTGTGCAGGCAGATCGGCGTAGACCAAAACTTCGTCTCCCGGTTGCACCCCATCTAGCTGCGTGGGCCACACCCATGCGGCCCCAGGTACCTCAACTTTTAACCCGGCACGTGTGGACAACAACAATCGACGGGCGTCCTCAGTGGCGCTGGCGTCGCTTGCCAACACCACACCCGCTTTTGGCAAGCCGGCCGTCACCAACGCGGCCAAGCGTTCGTCGTCGCGAATGCCGCCCACCGCCATCACGTCGGCCCGCACGTAGCCAGCTGTGGCCAAAGCTTTCATGGCGGGAAGCAGTTTCTCACCTTCGGTGCTTCCCGCTGTGGCAACCCCATCCGTGACCAAAAGCAAACGTCGCCCCGAACCGCTGCGATCAACCAGCCTTTTCAAAGCGGATTCAAGATCGCTTGCGCCTTCAGCCCGACGCTGTAGCAGCTTGGCTGCAGTCGCGTCGGAAAAGCCACTGGCTTTGCCTGAAAACACTGTGACAACCTCTTGATCAAACGCCAGCACATCAAGCGAAAAGTCATTGCGCTTGAGCAACGCCGCCAGCGTGGTTTGCAGGCGTTTTACCGCTTGCGAGAATCCCAAGGCGCGCGAGGCGCTGGTGTCAAACAACACAGTCAACTGGTTGATGGGCTCGGCGCTGTTGGTGGCTGTCAGTGCGTTGATGCGCGCCACTACCAGATTGTGATGTCGCAAAACCGGCGACGTGGACGCGGCCATTGGCTCCACGACAAGGTCCTGATCCGGTTTGAAGTTGCGCTTGTTCACTTCGATGACCTCTTGGCGAACGCGCGCGCCGCCCAAAGACGAAGCAGGTTTGTCTGCCGCCGCGGTCGTGCGCGCCACCAGCACGCGCGCGTCGAGTTCACCCAAGCGGGGAAGTCCCCGCAGCGGCAAACGGTACCCCACGGCGCCATTGGCCAGCTCCTGCGAATACGAAACGATCAGCTCTTTAATGCCGTTGGCGGGAATGGGAAAAATGCGCGCCGAGAATTCATTGCCTGCTTCGGTTTCCATCAGCGCCGGATCTTGGCGGCGGTGCAAGAAGTCTTCGTAGGCGCGGCGGGCGGCTTGCTTCTCAACAACCTCGCCCTCTTGCCAGGCGCCATTGACCTTCATGGCAAAGCGGCTGATCACAGCGCCTGAAGGCAATGTGATGCGAAAACGTCCTTCGCGAACGCGGTTTTCAGGGTTGCGGAAAGCAAGCTGCATTTCCGTGAACGCCAGCGGCTCCTGCACCACCGCGCGGGCCTTCAGCGACACTAACTCCAAGCCGGCGCCTTCTGAGGTGGTAAGGCCCAAAGGGGCCTCGGCCTCGAGCACCGTGTTCTGCCCCTGTTTAGGCTGTGCGTGGGCGGGCCAGCCGAATGACCAGGCGGCCACGCCTATTACCACGAGCCCACACAGCTGCCGACGATTCGTTCGCAAAGTTCGCATGCAATCCTCCATCTGCCGTTAAACGCATCGGCAGGTGGAAGGATCTAATTTTGTTTGCGCCGGGACAAATCAGCGCAGGTGGGGGGCAAGGGCCTCGAAGTCAGTCGAGAATGGGGGCGCCACCACTTGTTTCATGCGCCGTTAACGGGGGGGGCGGGCGGCGAAACGGCTCTGAGGGCGAGGGGGATACGGCGGGTGGCGGAGTGCGGGGGATGGCATGGCGAGGGGCCTGCGGTCGCGAGGCTGTGGAGGGGGACATGGGCCGATCAGGCGCGCTGGGTGTGGGTGCGGCGATGGGGGCTGTCGGGGCGGGGGCAGTCACCGGGGCGGTCACGGGGGCCGGGGCGCGGCTTGTGGTACCCATGAGAGCCGCGCTGCGGGTTGGACCCGCGCTGGAAATCGGTTTGCGAGGCGTCGTTGGCCACAGCCCCCATACTGCAACCAGCATCACCACGGGCACCATCGCGGCCGCACACAGGAGGGCCGCACGCTGCCGCCTGGTGCGTTTGAAGCCTTCGACGTCGATGTCCAAGGTGGAATCGCCGCCGCGCGGGGCCCCACCCATCTGCCGAACCAAAGCTTTGAGTTCCCGGACCTCGCCCGCAAAGTTTTCAAGTTGCACGCCCATGTTGGCCAGGGCTTGGTGCAGAGCGGGCGACGCCGCATGTCCATCAGTGGGTGTGTTCGGGTTCATAGTTGAGTGCGTTGAGAAGGTGCCACTTCTTCTGCCACCGCGTTTTCGCGAAGCCATGGTTTGCCGAGGAGATTATCGGCCCAGCCCCCAGCGAAGTTGCTAGGAAAAAATCGCCTTCGCGCGGAAGCGCCCGCGCCGGGGGCCGCGACGAACTACCCTGGGTCGGGCGGCGCGACCCGGGTGGGCGGCGACGACCCTAATTAACGCCCAAGTGGTCGAGCTGCTTTTCCACCACAGGGCGGTCGGGGGCGTCGGTGGGTGCCAGGGTCAGGTACTTCGACAGGGCGTCGCGGGCGTTTTTCTTCGAGCCAGCCTGTAGTTCGGCGTAGCCCAATTGAAAAAATACGTCTGCGGCCCAGGTGCGATCTTCGGGAACATCGCCCGCGGCCTTGCGCAAATAGTCCAGCGCCGTTTTCACCTGCGCCCGGTCCATTTCCAGACGCCCAAGCTTGTAAAGGGCCTCAACGTTCTTCGGCGCGATTCGCACCACGTTGCGCCAAGCGTCCGCCGCCTTGCCTGTCTCGCCCATAACGTCGTAGGCGTTGCCCATCAATAGATAAGCGTCGTGCATTTCGGGGTCGATCGACACGGCGGCCTGAAAATCCACGATGGCCTTTTCGGCCTTTGACCGTCGCAACAGCACCCGCCCGTGCTCCAAATGACCCTCGGCCAAGGTGAAGGCCTCTCGGAATGCCATCATGGCGTCGTCCTCTTTGCCCGCTTGAAGCAGCACCCGCCCGTAGGCCAACTGCACCTCCGGCGTGTTCTCATAACTCGTTGCCCTTCTGTACTCCCCCAGCGCCTTCCCCAATGCCCCCTGCCGCTCCCGCAGCTGACCAAGGGTAAATAGCGCTCCCGCCGTGGCAGGTGATTCTTCGGCCACTTTCTCTAATTGGGCCTGCGCCAGATCCAGATTGCCCATGCTCAAAGCCAAGCGCCCCAAAGCCACGTGGACCTCGGGCCCCGCTTTGCCCGAGGCCAACGCGGCCTGGTAATGCGCCACCGCTTCGTCTTTTTCGCCCAAGAGAACGGCAAGCCCCGCCAAGCGCTCTCGAAGCCCCTCGGTTTCGGGGTTTTGAACAAGGAGTTCGTCCAGTTCGAGCTTCGCTTCGCCCACACGCCCCTGCGCTTCCAGCGAGGACGCCAGCCCTAGCCGCGCTGGTGCCAAAGCCGGATCCACCGCCAAAGCTTTGCGAAAAACCTCTTCGGCCCGCTGCGGCTGCTTGGCCACGATCAAGGCCTGACCCCAGGCCATCTGTAACAAAGTAGGTGGTGCGCCCGCGTTCTCGGCAGACTTGAGAACCTTGAGAGCCTCCGTGGCGCGATTGGTCCTTTGCATCAAAGAGGCAAGTCTCAGGGAAGCGGGAACGAAAGCGGGGGACAGTTTTAAGGCCTCTTCGTAGAGCGTAATCGCGTTGTTGAGGTCAGGGTTCATCGCCTCCTCGGCAGCCCATGCGCGGAAAAATGGCCCGCGGGGATCACGGGGCTGTTTTGCAATCGCGGTTTCGATAAGTGGCAGGCCCTCGTTCGCGCGGCGGGTGGCAATCATGGCGCCTCCCAACGCGAACAAACCGTCTGCGGTTTTGATTGCCTCGCCGGCCACTGGTTGCACCCTTGCGAACGCTTGATTGAAGTGGCCTTCGCGCAGCAGAGCCTCGGAAAGTGCCAGACTGGCCTCCACGTGGCCCGGGTCCGCCGCCAGCGCCTGAGCAAACGCTTTTGAAGCGGCGGTTGTGCGACCCAGTTCGGCTGCCGTGCGCCCCAACAAAACATGCACAGCCGCGCGTTGTGCTGGTGAAGCGGCGTCGGTTTTGGTGGCGGCAAGCTTTTCAAGGCTTGCCAGCAGGGCGGGTGCTTTCTGTCCTGACGTGCGCGTGACCCCCAAAGCGGCGCCCAAATGTGCTGGGTTGGCCGCTACGGCTTTCTTGTACGCTTCGTGGGCCTTCGTGGTTTGGCCGGAGGCCTCAAGGGCCCTGGCGAGCAAGAATTGGGGCAACACGCGCTGAGGTTGCGTTGAAACTGCGACATCGAAGGCACTTGCGGCTGCGGTCGCGTTGCCCGCCAGAAACTGTCCTAACCCCAGCACAAGGCGTCCGCCTGTGGAGTCCTCAATGCTCGCCATCAGCGAATCGGCGCGCTGCGGCTTGCCTTGGGCGATCTCAAGCAGGGCGCGCGCTCGACGCTCCTGCGCGGAAGGCTCAGGGTTCTGTAAAATTTGGCTAAGGGCTTGCTCAGCGTCCGACACGAATGCCTTGGGGGCATCATGTGCCAGCCCAGCCAACAGCAACCATTCGGCGGCCGCTGATCGCAGTTCGTCGGCCTTTCCTTCTTGAGCGGCTTGCTGCAGCAGCGCGTCGGAGGCGTGCTTGTAGGCGGGGTA
Source organism: Polyangia bacterium (assembly GCA_038257535.1). Taxonomy (GTDB): domain Bacteria; phylum Myxococcota_A; class Polyangia; order Fen-1088; family Fen-1088; genus JAGTJU01. The sequence goes on along the minus strand of JBBSJE010000171.1, from coordinate 5,225 downwards.
ATTGTCGCTATCGAGCGCCGGTTGAAATGGGGTCAGCACGTCGGCTGCGGAACTACCCTTGGTCAGGATCGGCAGCACAAAAAGTATTGCCGCAGCCACCGCTGCGGCTGCGGTGACGCCAGCGGCGACAACCACAATCCGGCCGCGACCTCGATTCCGTGAGGTGGTTTCCGTGGACACATTGTCGCGATGCGGCGACAGCGTGGGGATCGCGTCCTCTAGCACCCCCATCGCATTTACTTCAATGGCGGGTAAGGCCGACGAGCCCGCCAGGTTGGGTCGCCCCTCCGAAGGTGCTGTTGGCGTGCCCCCTTCGATGTCCAGCTTGAAGCCCAACTCGCCGTCACCCACGCCCATTCCACTGATTGGGGCGCTTCCATAATTCGGGCTGCGCGGCTTGCTGGGCGGGGCGGGGGACGACATGTCGTCTAGCAGATCAAGCTCAAGCCCCGAGCTAGGCGCGGCGCCCTCATCGGGGCTGAGGTCCATGTTCAACCCGTCTAGCGAGGGTGATAGCTGCGCGAACGCATTCCCCAAATCAAGCGGAGCCAAAGGAGTCTTTGTGGCTTTGGGCTCGGCGGCGTGCGAGCGGTCGCCCAGGTTCAGGCGCGCCAAAGTCACGGGTGTAGGGGGGCGCTGTGCGCCTTGGAGCGGCACCGTTGCGCGTGAGGCTGGAAGGTTGGGCAGCGGCACCGAGGCCCGTGGGGCGGGCACGTCGGCCAAGCCAATCTTGGTGCGCGCCGCCGGAAGGTTCGATGGCGGAAGGTCTGCGCGCGAAGCTGGCAAGTTGGGCAGGGGCACCGCCTCGCGGGGGGCGGGTAGATTGCCTAAGCCAATGTTCGTGCGCGAGGCCGGCAGATTGGAGGGTGGGATTGCCTCCCTTGAGGCGGGAAGATTCGGTGGGGCAATGGCCTCCCGGGCCGCCGGAAGGTTAGGGTGAGGCACCGCTTCGCGAGCGGCCGGAAGGTTACCAAGGGTAGTGGATTCGCGCGCGGCTGGGAGGTTTGCGTATGGAACGGCGGCGCGTGGCGCGGGAAGGTCGCTTGGCACGGATCCAAGGGCCATGCCCGGTGGCATAGGGGGCTCAATGCCCAAAGCTGGAGAGGGAATGGCTTCCCGAGGCGCAGGCAAGTTGCTGACGCTACGGGGGCGACCCGGCAATTCCGGTTCGTCACGGCTGCCCGCCACCAGGGCTGCGGCCCCCCCGGCCAGCACCTGTGGAGGAAGCGGTTGCATGCGACCCTTGGCGGTAAAAGCATGCGCACATCCGACACAGCGATAGTGGTCGCCTGCGTTTTCGAGAGCTCCAGGCTGCGGTTTGCCGCATTTTGGACAGAAGACTTGTGGTGACACCAAACGAACCGTCCCCGCTTTGGATGGGCGAGCCGCAAGCTCAAGACGCGTGGCGGCTCCTGCCAAACTTCGGCGTTTCGATGGTGTTCTTTAGCCTCTGGCGCGTCAGGAACCTTGGAAGCCCACGGCAGGCCTGTTAAAACGGCGACTGTGATTCGGAACGACTACACGCTGGATGAGGTGATTGCGCTTTACAACCTGCCGCTGCCCCGGTTGATTCACCAGGCGCAAACGGTTCACGAGCAAAACCACAGCCCCGAGGAGGTGCAGCTGTGCACCTTGTTGTCCGTTAAGACCGGCGGGTGTGCTGAGGACTGCGCGTATTGTCCCCAGTCCTCGAAATACGAAACCGCCGTCGACCCTCAGCGCATGCTGAAAGTGGACGAAGTGCTTGATTCCGCCCGCCAAGCCAAGGCGGCCGGCGCAACCCGGTTTTGCATGGGCGCGGCATGGCGCGAGGTGAAAGAAGGCCCCGCTTTCGACGCCGTTCTTGGGATGGTGCGTGGCGTCAAGGAGCTGGGAATGGAAGCTTGTGTGACGCTGGGCATGTTGTCGGAGTCGCAGGCGCAGCGGTTAGCGGAGGCGGGGTTGACGGCCTACAACCACAACCTGGACACGTCGCGCGAGTACTACGACAAGATAATTTCCACGCGGACCTACGAAGATCGCCTCAGCACCATTCGCAACGTTCGCAAGGCCGGGGTCACCGTATGCTCTGGCGGCATCATCGGTATGGGCGAATCCGTGCGCGATCGCTGTGCCATGTTGATGACCTTGGCCAACCTGGATCCGCAGCCGGAAAGCGTGCCCGTCAATACGTTGGTGCCGGTTGAGGGCACACCTTTGGCATCCTTGCCGCCCACCGATCCGCTGGAACTTGTGCGCACAATCGCCACCGCGCGCATCCTGATGCCCAAGTCCAAAGTTCGGCTATCGGCGGGGCGCACCAGCTTGTCGCGCGAGGCCCAGTTGTTGTGTTTTCTGGCTGGCGCCAATTCGGTGTTTTACGGAGAGAAGTTGCTGACCACGGGCAATCCAGATGTTGAGGCCGATCAAGCTCTGCTCAGGGATGCAGGCATGCGACCTGCGGCGCTGGGGTAGATCCGTCGGAAGCCTCAGGGGGCTTTGAGCTCCTGGCCCTTAGCCAAACGCCGCAAGTTTTCTTGATGGCGAACGAAGATCACCAAAGCGGCGCCGGCGCCAAACGCGAAATGGGCCGGTTGGGCGGGGCCTATCACGAACAAGAAACCTACGTAAGACAGGGCTGCCGCCAATGAGCCCACTGACGAGATTCGAAACGCCAAGTAGCAGGCCACGAAAACGCCGAAGGCCGCAAGGGCGGCTAGAGGAGTCAAGGCAAGGGCGGCGCCCAGGGCCGTGGCCACACCCTTACCGCCGCGTCCCTTAAGGAACACACTGAACACATGCCCAACCACGGCTGAGAATGCCACTGCACAAAGCGCCCAATCTGGCAGGTCGCATAGCCGGGCCGCCAACACGGGCAAGGCGCCCTTGGCGGCATCGACCAGCATCACCAGCACGCCCCAGCGTTTGCCAAGCGCGCGCCCCACATTGCTGGCGCCCACGTTGCCGCTGCCCACCTTGCGCAGGTCTACGCCGCGCGCGCGCGCCACAAGTACCCCCGTGGGGAACGACCCGGCCAAGAACGCCACCAAGATGAAAAGGGCAGATAGAAGCACCGCCACCCAGTGTGGAGGCTCATGCAACGTCAGGCAAGCGCTGCGGGGCGCCTGGAGGCTTTAGGAAACCGGAGGGTGGGCCGACAACCAAGGGTAAGGATTGCGGGTTGATGATGCGACTAAGGATGTTGATGTTCATGGCGGCGCTGGCCGGCGCAGGGCTTTCGTGCGCATCCCAGGGCCCTAGTTGGAGCTATGAAGGGGAAACCGGGCCGGCAGCCTGGGGGCGGCTTGACCCTGCGTACTCTGCGTGCGGCTCAGGAAGCAGCCAATCGCCGGTCAACATTGAAGAGGTGTTGCCGCGCGACTTGCCCAACATTGCGTTTCGTTATGGCAGTGCCCCTGTGCAGCTTCACAACACGGGCCGGGTCATCGAGCAAAGGGTGCAGCCTGGCAGCGGCATAAGCCTGGGCGGCATGTCCTACGCACTACAGTCCGTGCGGTTTCACGCCCCCAGCGAACACCGTGCCGCCGGCCAGGAATTTCCCTTGGAACTTCAATGGCTGCACAAAAGCACCCAAGGCCAATTGGCCAACGTGGCCGTAATGGTGAAGGTGGGGCGCGAAAACCTTACCCTTGGTCATCTGCTGCAGCGACTGCCCACACGTGCCGAGGAGTCAGCGCAGACGCCTCAAGCGGTGGCGTTGGATAAGTTGTTGCCCCTGCAACGAACCTACATGCGCTACAGCGGCTCGCAAACCGAACCGCCATGTTGGCAGAATGTGATCTGGTTGGTGCTGACAGAGCCCATTGAAGCATCAGCCGCCCAAATTGCCACGTTCACAAGAGTTCACGGCAACAACGCCCGACCCACAATGCCGATGGGGAAACGAACGGTGTTTTTGGATGCATCGCCTTAACCCCGCAATCCTTTTCCACGCAACGTTTGCAAAGGATTGCCGATGACCTTACATGTCTCGACCAAGACCTGTTCTGCCGGGAACTTGCTATCTCGTTACGCGACGTTGCCTCGAGCGCCGCTTCTTCTTGCGACCTGACAAAGTGGTGACCGAAACCTTTTGGTACGTACTCGGGTACGTCGCACAAAAGTACAACATAGGAATCGTCGCAGCGTGTGCGATGTCCAATCACTACCATCTTGAGATTGTTGATGGTCACGGTTGCTTTCCTGATTTTCTGCGCGATTTCAACGCGCTGCTTGCAAGAAGTATCAATGCTCATCGTGGAAGATGGGAGAATTTTTGGTCTGGGACCCAAACCTCGATGGTGCAGTTGTTGGATGGTGAATCACAAGTTGAGAAAGCAGCGTATGTGATCTGCAATCCCGTTAAGGACGATCTCGTCGAGTTCGCGCATTCTTGGCCGGGAGCGACTTCTTTTGAGGCAATCCGCCAGCGTCGCTCCATCACCGCCAAGCGCCCTGCGCACTTCTTCCGTCGCAAAAACGATCAGGGAAGAATGCCAGAATCTGTCACGATTGAGTTCATTCCACCCCCCGCATTCAAAGACGACCCCGAAGAATTCATCCGGATCCTCAGTTCACGCGTCACCGAAGAAGAGGGTCGCGCGCGCAAGGCAAGAAACAAAACGGGAAGAAGAGTGCTCGGCAGAAAATCAATACTTTCCCAGCGTTGGAACGATCGACCATCAACGTTATCTCTGCGGCGGAAGCTTAGCCCCCGTGTTGCGGCTCGGAACAAATGGTCACGCATTGAGGCGCTCGAGCGAAATAGAGTCTTCGAGGATGCATACAAAGCATGCGTTGCCGAATTCGCAGACCGGAACCGCAAAGGCTGCACCTCCGAGAATCAGGCTCTTGGCACCAGGCAGAGAAAACTGGCGTTCCCGGCTGGCACATGGTTGATGGTTCGCCGCTACCGCGTTGCAGTTGAGCCCTTTGCTGCTGGCACGGCTCAAGCCTGAAAAAATTCCTGAATGTAGGTCCAGGCGTTGGGGGGCTTTGCGCCAAGGGCGTAGCATCTCACCTGTGTCCGTGCTTCACAGTGAGCCATGTCGCAGGCTTAGGCATTTGCGACCCAACGCCCGTGATACTCCCTGCAGTCGAGTTCTCCGGTGGTAAGGGAACGCGAATCAATCGTTGCTTGTTCTGTGATGGCCGGCGAACAACCTGGCCGGCGAACAACCTTTGGTCAGAACTCAGGACGCGGTGGTAAGGGAACGCGAATCAATCGTTGCTTGTTCTGTGATGGC
>JBBSJE010000170.1:0-13821 GCA_038257535.1 Polyangia bacterium | reverse complement strand
CTTAGTTCCTGCGCAAAGGGTATGTAGGAAGCCAGAAGCACAAACAGGCCCGTGGCGGCCCCGAGCACGATCACGCTTTGGCTGATCATCGCATAGGTCAGCGTTCTCATACCCTGCCTGAGCTCTTCAAGCCTGAGCTCAAGCCCACCTGCCAACGCGATCAAGGCGAGAGCGAGCGTTCCGACGATGCGCAGATCTCGCACGGTTTCGTGGTCAACCATATGCAGCACGTGGGGGCCCGCCAATACGCCTGCGGCGATGTAGCCCGTGAGGTGTGGCAGGCCAACGACGTCAAGAACTTCGCTCATGAGCATGCCAGCCAAAAGCAGGAAACCCACGGCGGCGATGAGCAGTGCAGGGCCAGCTTCCAGCCCCATCCACTGGCGTGCGCGGTAGAACAAGGCAAACAAACTTGCCATCACGGCAAGCTGGATAATGCGCATGGCGGGCGCTCGGGGGGCCTCGGCTTGGACGCTCATGAAGGGCTGCTTTGCTGGGGCGCCAAGGCTGGGGCGGCATCGCCGCGATCATTCAATTCGCCCGCTGCTCGCAGCACGCGCCGAAGCGTCCAGGGGCCCACCAATTCGCCTAGCAATGTGTCAGCCACCGCCGTGGCAAGGATCAACTGGCCGGCGATGTTCTGAAACCGAAGGGCGCAGGCAAAGCCCACGCAGATGGACAGCGGTCCCGACGACAACATGGCCACACCCAGGAGCGGCCCGCCTTTGCGCGCGACGGGCGACAGGGCGCGCATAAGGACGCTGACAACCACGGTCACCAAAGCGTGTGCGGCGAACGCGATGGCTATGAGAAGGAAGAACCAGGTTTTCCCTGGCACCTCTAGATGAGTGCCGGCCAACAGCAAAGCGGGCAGCAGCACGGCACGTTCGGTGCGCATGAATCGGCGGCGCAAGAGTGGTCTGCGGGACACAAAGATGCTGAGCACGATGCCAGTGGAAAACAAGGTGGCGGGCCAAGCGGCCCCTGTGCCCACGCTGATCCCGGTGCCTAGCAGCGCAGTTCCCACAAGCACTCCCCAGGCCTCCACTTTCCGCAGCGGCATCTTGAACAGAACAACCACCACCGTGCCCAACACCAAGCCCAGAACAAACACGAGGGCCAAAAGTGCCGCATTGGGAATTGCCATGGTGACCTGCGTGCGCTGATGTCCTGCCAACAAGAACAAGCCTGCGAGCGCGGGCAGCGGAACGGCGCTGTCAACGGACGAGACCTCGGCGATCAGGCGTGACAGCGATCCTTTGGCCAGGCGTCGCTCGGCAACCCACTGCACCGCGTGGCGCGTGGATTCGCACGACACCAAACCCATGCCGACACTGCTGACCCATAGGGTTTCACCGTGCAGCCACCCCATTGTGTAAGCGGTGAAGCCAACCAGGGTCGCCACGCTGGCGGCGATCAGGGTGGTGAAGATCAGGCCTTGCAGGACTCGGCGCATCGAAACGCGAACTTCCCCTACGTGGCCACAATGAAACCCGTCGCTCATGGCCAACCAGCCGAGCGCCACAACCGCCAGCGGCTCGAAGGCCACGACGACGGAGGGGGTGACGAGCGCCAAGAATTGCGGGCCAATGATGGCGCCTAACAAAACGAACTCAACGCCCGAAACCAGACTTTGGCCACGTCCTTTTGCGCCGGCCAACGTGCTGCCGATGTAAGCAACAGCCAGCAGGGCAAGCAGCAGCGCCACCGAGTTCATGGTTCACTCTCGCGCCAACGTGCCCGACAGCAGAATAAAGTCGCTGGCAGCAAGCGTTGATGACAGCACGGCATAAAGCTCGATGCTGGGGTTGGGAAGGGGTGAGGTTACGCGGACCCGAATGCGCACGTGTTCTTGTGTAAAGCCCACAACATTAACGTCGGGATCCTCGAAATGTTTGGCCAAGGCCACTTGCAGCAGGCCGCACAGTTCACGGACGCGATCGGTGCCTTGAACGCAGATTTCCGCATGGGCGTGTGCAAGGCGTCCGAGGGTTCGAGTGGGGTGAATCATTGCCAACAAATGCGGCACATGCACATGCGCGCCTTGCTCGTCTTGCAGGCGCACCGCAAGCAAATCAACGCTGACGACCTTGCCCAATCGCCCACCCAGTTCGGTGTAATCGCCCACGCGGATGCGTCGCCAGAACACCACCATGATGCCAACGACAACCGACGCGAGCAAAGGGGTTGAGGCCAGCACAAGGGCGCCCAGCAACAGCAGCCCGCCACGGGTAAAAACGCCGTCGGCGTCTCCGGTGATGACGGGCGCGCCGAACACCAAAGCGCCTAAGATGATACCGCCACGCAGCAGCAGGCTGGTGGGCACGGTGAGATCGTAAGGCAACCAGCCGAGGCGCGTTTGCCCACGTTCAGCGCTTGCGAAATAAAGCCCCACAAAACGCACCAATAGGGCAACGGCCAAAATGCCCAGAACCGCAACGGCGAGCAATGGCAGGGAGCTGGCGACGCGGCTGACAAGCTGTGAAACGGGGCCCAGAACGAAACCGGTCAGCTGTTCGGTGTAAGGGCGGGTTGCGTGGAACAGCGACAGGCTTACCAGCAGCCAGGTGTAAAGGATGCCCGCAATCGCGAGCCATCGACCAACGCTTAGGCCCACAAGCAGACCGCTGCGCATGGTGGCGGGGCTCACGAGGTCCAACGATTGAAGACGAATGGCCAACGCGGCGTCTGAATGGTTGAGCAAGAGTTCGCGGCCGCGCGCGGATAGTTCCAGTAATTTGCGCACCAAGAAAATGGCGATCAAACCAAAGAACACGACGAGCGAGAGCGAAAACACAGTGCGTGCGATGGCGCTGCGTTGCTTTTCCTTTCGTATGGCTTCTTTGATTCGCGCGGAGACCTGAGCGGCATGCAGGCCCAACGTGGCGTCGCCTGCCAACGCGGCATCGCGTTCATCAAGCTGCACGATAGGCGTGTCGCCCGCGAAGACCACAGCAACGCCCGGCCTGCGTTCAACGCGAATGCTCTCGGGGGCAACATTGATGGCAGCTTCCTCAAGCGCATGCTGAACGGCATCGGCGCGCCGTTGCAGTTGGTCTGGGTCCGTGCCGTGCAACGTGAGCACAGGGCTTTCGTGAAGCATCACCTTGACCGAGCCAGCGGGCGAGGGGGCGGCGGGGGGCAGCGCGTCCAGCACGGCTGCGTCAGGCGCGGCCGTGGCTGGGTGGATTGGGCGCCGGGGGGCGCCGCGTTGTGGGCTGGGGGCGGGGGCGTCGCTGCCGTGGGCCAACGGCTCCCCAGGCAGGTCTAAGTTGGCGGCTGAGCGAAGATCGCCCTCTCGTGCGGTGGCCTCGGGGCTGGGGGCCGCGTCGGCTGCGTCCTGATCTGCGAGAGCCGGCATGGCCCACAGAAACGAATAGACGGCACCTATCGCGAAAATGCGCGCGATGGTCTGGTGCTTGTGGGACGGTCTGAGCTTGAGTTGCAAGGGCAAATGCCAGCCTAAAGATGGCAAAACCACCCCTAGCACCGGGGGGCAGGGGTGGCAACTACGGGGTGGGGGCGCTGGTCAGAACGCAAGGCGACAATCTATTGAGCGCCACGCCGAGCGGCGCTTGGAAACGATCGTTAGCGCTTCCGCTTTCTCGCTCTTCGAGTGAACCAACCCAACATTCCTACGAGCAGCAGCACTGCGAAGGCCGAGCCGGTGTTCTGGGTGCCTAAAGAGCAGCTGCAGCCGCTGGAATTTGCCGCACCACCATCGTCGTCGTTGTCGCCTCCGTTTGAGGAATCCCCCCCCGCCCCTCCAGCTCCACCGTTGTCATCGGTGGCACCACCTGCCGCACCTGCGCTGCCAGAAGCGCCTGCTTGCTCACCGCCCGCGCCTCCGTTTGCGCTTCCGGCTGCCCCGCCCATGGCGCCAGCGTCTCCCCCCGTACCTCCCATTGGCATCACAACAGCCTGCGCGCATGCAGCCGCATCGTAGTTTTTGGGGCTGAGCTTTTGCACCACGTTGGATTGGGAAGCCACCACGTAAAGCGAATCGTCAAAGCCGATTCGAAAGCCGGAAAGTCTTGGCACGCGAGCGAACTTCTTTACCGAATTGGCAACCAGCCCGCTGCGGTCGGGCTTCACCTCAGCGGTCCAAACGTCGCCGCTACCATGGTCGCCGAAGAAATAGCGCGTCTTGAAGTTGGCTGGCCAGCCGCAAAGTTTTCTTCCATTTGCGGCGAGCTGCCCGTTGTCTCCATCGGGGATTAGGCCACCTATCGAACAGTCTGTTCCCCCATTCCCCACGCGATTCCAATCGTACTGTGGTGGCGTGCAGGCACTTGCTGGCTTGATGCCTTGACATGAGTTGTTGTTCCAGGGCTGGTCATATTTTTTCGTCCCCTCCTCAAAGGGGTATCCGAAGTGAGTCCCCTTGCCACCCACAGAAACTTCTTCCTTGCTTACCTCGCCTACGTCACCTATCCACAACAGGCTTGTTGCAGGGTCGATCCAGAACCTGTAGGGGTTTCGAAGGCCCCAGGCGTAGATGCGTTTGTCAGGGGCGGCCATCGAAAAGTTGCCGGTGGGGCTCGTGCACGCGGTTACCATCGCTTCGTTGGAGAGCGGATTGTCGTTGGGGATTGTTCCGTCTAGGTTGAGCCTAAGAATCTTTCCGTGAGGCACATTCAAGCAGGTTGAATACTTGTTCTGGGGCACTGGCGAATTGGCACCCGTGTCACCAACCGAGATGTATAAGTGGCCGCCAGCCACGATTAGCCCGCCGCCGTTGTGGTTAGCCGTACCCGCAAGGCCTTGGGTGATCGGATTTTGGAGATCAACCACTACGGTGTCATTGGCTTGCAAAACACCCCTGAAGACTTTGTGAGGAGCACCGCCCGAGTTGGGCATGCTTGCGTAGAAAAAAACAGTGCGCTGAGCTTCGGACCCGTCAGGCACCTCGCGAAATGATCTCAACGCAACCACACCGAGAAGCCCTTGTTCGCCGTGATTGGTCGCGACATCTATCTTTCCGGCGTCTTTCTTGATGTCGTCGACGCCTTTCCATACCCAAATCGCACCGGTTCTCAACACGACCACCGCACGCCCATCCGCCAAAAACGCGATGTCGGTGACCCCCTGCGCTCCTGTAATAAACGGTTTCAACGTGAAGGCGTCACTTGGCCCATCCGTTTCAAGCTGTGCAAAGGCTTGATTGTTGAGGCAGGTGACCCAAAAGGCCAAGGCCGAAAGAAGAACAAGCTGGCTCTTCGCCCTTGTTGCTAGACGTATGTACTGCATTGTCATCCCCTTTGCGTTGGGCGCCCGAGCGCACCCGCTCCGATGCCAATAAGGTCTATCCGCGGTATGCTACCCCCTTTCCTCATGCAGTCACAACCCGCGAATCAAAGGTGGCGCGCGCTCGGTGCAGGGGTCTCGATGTTGATCTTGACCGCATGCGCGTCGAAAGACGCCCCAGAGCCCGGCCACTTTGATGCCGCAGTTAGCGATGGCCCTGATGTTTTCGATGCGGCCAGTCATACCGATGTAGAGCCGTCCACGTTCGGTCTTGCGGCCCGACCCATCAACGCCTCGTGCGTGGCGCCAGCGAATTCTTCCCTGATCGCCGAACGCCTGAGCATGACCGGCTGCTTTGAGCCCAACAACCCGAGCAAGCCAGGGCCGGGGCTGATTCCCTACGACGTTGCGAGCCCTCTGTGGTCCGATGGCGCCCGCAAGGAGCGGTTTTTTGCTTTGCCCCAGGGCAAGCAGCTGAAGTTAAACGAGCGAGACCCTAACCACGTGGAGGTCCCGGTAGGTGCGATCTTGGTTAAGACGTTTGGCTTCGCTGGACGACTGCACGAGACGAGGCTGCTTGTAAAATTTAAGGCCGATCTGTGGAAAGGCTATAGCTACAAATGGCGGGATGACCAGAGCGATGCGGATCTTCTTGCCGATAATGTCGAAGGCGAAACGTCCGGTGTGTCGGACGAAATGGGCAAAGAGATTGATTGGCACTATCCAAGTCGGGCCGAGTGCCTGCAATGCCACAACGACGCGGCTCTCGTTAGTTTGGGCCTGGAACTGCGTCAGTTGAACCGAGATTTCGAGTATCCGTCTGGCATCAAGAGCAATCAACTTGCGACCTTCGCGCACATAGGCCTTTTTGAACAACCTTTGCCCCAGCCTCTACCTGCCGCGTACGTAGACCCCTATGGTGCTTCGGGAAGCGTGGAAGACAAGGCCCGCTCCTATCTGCAGGTCAATTGTGCGCTTTGCCATCGACCGTTGAGCAACTTCGACGAGTTTGATCTTCGCTACGATACGCAAGTCGCCGCGTCCTCTACCTGCAATGTTCCACCGAGTAAGGGCGACCTCAACATCGCGGGGGCCATGCGTATCGTTCCCGGGCTTCCTGGCAAGTCGGTGATGACTTTGCGAATGAAGACTACGGACGAAACCCGCATGCCTCAGATCGGAAGCAATGTCGTAGATGTGGTTGGTGTTGAATTGTTGGAGGCATGGATCTCGAGCCTTCAAGCCTGCCCTAATTGATTACCGCTTCTTTGCCTGACTAAACCGCACCCCGATCGTCCTCAAACACAAACCGCGCCACCTTGTCCCACAACGCCACAAAGGCTTTGCGATCAAACGCGCTGCCGGAAGTGAACCAATCGAAGTGGGGGGGCACGTGGGTGCGATGAGAGAAGTGGCCGATCACGTCGAGGTGGTCGGCCCCCACGCCGGCGATCACGTGGCCCCATACCTGGCTTGCGGTGGGAACGATGCCGTCGTTGGTCTTGCGGTTGGGGAGCGTGCTCAGATCGCGTAGCAAGACGCGCTCTTGTTCTTTTGTGAAGGTGGGCAAGCGGTCGGCAGGCATGGCGGCGGCCACATGGCTTACCGCTAGGTAGAGCATGTGGCTGGCGTGCGCGTAGGGTGAGAAGCCCGCCGACAAGAATGACTTCAGCGCCGAGCGCTTGACCTGCGATACAACCGAACCATAGCGTACATTCGGCCTGTCGTAGGTTGAAGCGTTGAACGTGTCCATGGCCGCCGGTGTGATCTGCGGCAACAGATCCTGGTCTTCGTTGATCTGAGCCATAAAGCTAGCCAGGGGCGCCTGCTGTTGCGGGGCGAAATCGGCCAGCAAACGTTCGTAGATGGTGTCCAAAGCGTTGTTGCGGTTTGCGACTGAACTGAGCGCACTGGTGAAAAACGGCACAAGGCGCGCCACCAAATCCAGCGGCAGCCGCCCCGTCCGCAAAACGTACGAGGACGCCAACGAAAACACCTTCAACAACTGCGTGCCCAGCAGACTGCTAAACCAGGCCGCCAGCGGCGTGCCGTGGTGAGGCGTGGACACCGTGACCACGCTTCTTACCTGAGCCGCCAGCGCTTCAACGTTGTGGGGGGAGGGCAGGGACACGTTGGGAGTTGTCACCAACCGCACGTCCAAGCCACCGCTCGAATGGCCAATTAGGTGCAAGGGCCCAGGCTCTTCTGCGACGGCGCTTGCCATCACATCCAGCACGCGGGCCGCGCGGTGACGCAGGGACGCCGTAGGCAGCGTTTGCACCACCCGAATGCGCGCCGCAACATTGTGCGCCCGACACCATCCATCGAGCGCGTCCACCACGTGGACGAAGTACGCCAGGTCCCCCAGAGAATCGAAGCCGAAGAAACCAGGCACCAGCAGAACGTGATGCACCTCTTTCATAGGTGGAGCCTAGTGCACATTGCGCAAGATGCCATCAACTGGCGGCTACCAGCCTTCGTCGGGGCCCGGCACGTCGCCCTCAAGGAGCGCGATATCGGCCAGGTCTCGGAGTGCATTCAGGGGGGGCGGGCTGAATCAGCGCACCGCGTTTCATGGCAATAGGATGTGCTTCGGCAATGGTGGCGGCGGTTTTCTCTGAGCAGCAAGAACCCGCGCAACATCCCGGGCCCTCAAGCCGATAACTTGTTGTCTCACCTAGGCATGGCGGATACTCTCCCACAGCGAATGGCCTCCCTGAACTTGCGCAGTGCTCTGTCGCTTCACCTGTCATCAGGCAACGCTATTCTATTGTCCTGCAGGGAAACAGAGGCTCAGGCTTCGCGGCGGGGCAACCCCGCCTTGCCATGGGCCGTCGCGCCGAGTCTCGTGGCCATGGCCCAGCGCGCTCCTTGGAGGCTCTATTCATTCGCCCGGCATGCGGGCTTGGCCACCGCGTTTGAACTTCGTGCGCTCTGCCCGATCCAGGTGGCACGGCTAATCGTGCGGGCGCATGGCCGCGGCGCACTTGTTCTCCAAAAGGCGGGATCGGTAGACGCAATCAACATGCAAGCGGGCTCTGCCTTAGAAAGGTTCTTGCATTGGAGCCGCCGGGCCTTGGCCGGTGGCGCACGGGATGGCCAGTTGGTTTCCGTCTCGGCGTGGCAAACGATTTGGCAGGCCACGGGTCAGTTCGACTTGCTGCCCACGCAAAGGGCGTTGAGCCGCTTGGATGCTCTTCGGGTCGAACGACCCCCGCCACCCTATCTTCTGCCTGCATTTGAGCAGGCCCGACGTTTGCTCAAAGCCGATTCAGATCGAGAACGCCTAGTGATGATCGAAAAGGCGCCTCAAATCGCGCGAGTGTCCTCCTCGACAGATTTTGTGACGCCCTCACAACTTAAGCATTTGGTCCAACGTGAGCGACCCATAAGCCTTGTTGACGCGCGCTGGCTGGACGGCGCTTCAGAGCTAACGAAAGACACTGCAATTGCGAAGGCCTACCTAGACGATGAGGTTCAAGTGGCCGTAACAGCCGAGGGCCTCCTCGAAGGCGAATCTGTGACCTTCACGATCTCGGAAGCTAGCTCGGGTGCGCTTGTTGAAAAGCTGACCGGCCGCGTGGCTAAAACGGGCGGAAAGTTTGTGGCCGCCTCACGCTGGGTGGTGCCCGAGGAGTTTGATGATACGAAAGTTGTGCCTGGAAAAACCGAGTTCCGAATTCTCGCAGAGTCACACGAGCGCATTTGCGAAAGTCGCAACCTTCAAGTTGAACCCTTTGTTTGGGAGCTGATGCTCCAAATCGATCCTGATGATCCTGAGGCCCAGGACGATGAACTAATTTTGATTGATGCCGATGAACGCGAAGTAGAGCGTCTTGCTGTGGCCGGTATGGCCAAGGAAGGCGGCGACTGGGTTCGGTTGCGGTTTGAAGGCGCGCGTCGTAGGCGCAAATATTCACTGCTGCGTGATCACGGCCCGGACGAAGGTGGTGGCGTTGATGTGCTGATAGCGAATCAATCACCTCAGCAGCTCGAAGAGCTGGCCGAATCGTGTTCCAACTCCGGAGATCCGCTATGGGGGTAGTAGCGGGGGTTAGCCGCTTGTATTTGGTGTCGGGCGGTTATGATGCCAATGCAAAGAAGTGTGTTGAGGGAAGCCTTGAGCTTGTAAGCGATCGGATAATTCTTCTACACGATCATAAGGGCAAGCCCTCGCTCAACATGACCGATGAGCGTGGCATGATCGTGTCGGTGGGCGCCAAAGGTGAGCTTCTGCACCCTGTACAACGCTTGCCCCTGCAGCCTTTGAAGCTTGCGGTGGCGCCCCCGGGCACCGCGATGGCCAGCTTCGCTGCCTACAAAGCGGGCTGGCAAAACAAGCTGCTTGAGACGATTGGGAAGGCCAACGTGCCTCTAGAGATCAGCACCATTCCCATAAAGTTTACGCGCGACGATCTGCGCCCTGCCGATTCTGAAGAGGAAAAGCGCGTTTACGAGCACTTTGCCGCTGGCGCGCAGTTTCGAGGCCAGATGTTGTTGCGGCAGCGTTGCTTGGTTGTGCTTTTCGAGACGGCGGTGCTACGGCGGCAACCGGAAAGCCTCAGCGCAAAACTCGCGGGCGAAACGGTGGCCCTGGCTCGGGTGGAAGGAGCCGTGGAATTTCCTTTGCCTGATAAGGGGATAGGCGCCTTCGTTGCGTACGCGGCGTTCGGCCATCATCTGAAAGCTGGCGATTGCGTTGTCTCCATCAAGGCCGACGATCTAAACCACACCACGGGTAGGCACAAGACTGGCGTGGTGAAGCGCACATTTTCACTAGCCTTTGGACTTCAAAGCCTTTTTGGTGAGGTGGAAATTCATGTGTTCGAGATGCCCAGTCTTGAGGCTTCGATCTTGCTTCACTTTGGCAGCCGATATCCGCATCTTATGCCGACAAAACTCAAGGGCGAGTCACCCAAGTATGCGGCCTCGCTGGATTCGATCCAATCTGCCAGGGCCAACTTGCTGCTTGTGAACGCCCAGAAGAAGATGATCGCCGGCTTGGCCCCGAAACTCGAAGACGACGCTGGCGACGGTGGAAAATTTTCGGACTTCACCACGAAACTTTTGGGTGCCCTTGAGAAGGACTTGAAAACCGCCATTGGCAGCCTCAACGTTTCGCCGCTTGAGGAAGACCTCATTGCGACTGTTGCATCCGCATCCAAGGCCTGGGCCAAATACTCGAAGGCGTTGGGGGAGTGGAAAAAGGTGCGCAAAGACCTGGCCACAACAGCGGCGGCGGTGCGGAGCGCTTCGGCCTCTGTGGATCTGTTTGAGACGTCCTTGTTGCAGAAGGTGTTTCACCCCAACACCTTTCGTGAATCGCTGCTGCGGCAAGTGGAGGGCTACAAGGGTTCGGGTAAGCCGCTTCCTGTAAGGTTGGGTCTGATCAAGGTTGAGGGGCTAGACGGAAAACTTCGCGAGCGGCTAGAACGAGAGGCGCTCAGCCGGCAGTTGCGCACCTTCGAGCAAAAGGCCTTGGCCAAAGCGGGCGCCAGCTTGGTGGCGCTAAATCTGGCATTGACTGTAGATAAACTTGTCGGTGACGTGGTCGCTCTTTCGGCCGCTAGCGGGGAGAAGGATCTGCAGGCAATGCGCCTGAAGAAGCTGGGTCACAAGTACGCCCAGCGCTACAGGCATGCGCCGTGTTCGGCAGCTTTCTCTCGTATTGAGGCGGTGCGCATGCTTGAGGATGCAGCGCGCGCTGGAGCCGATAGCGCCGAGAGCCAAGCTGTGCAACAGGCCGCCAGCATCACGCTTGACGTGATGTCCTTTGTTCCTGTTGCGCGTGAACTGGCGGCGCTGGTGCGGTTGGCTGGTGCCGCCAAGGATGCGGCTTTGCTCGCGGTTGATACCATAAGCGATGCCATTGACTCCTTCGTAATCCGCCATCGCTCATCTGGAAGCCGGTTGTTCGAGCTTTCGCGACAACATGCCCTCAACGTTCGCGCGTTGCCAGAGGGTGAGCTGGGTGGGGCCGATGAGCCTCACACTGAGTGGCGCTCGAGGGTTATCGCGATAATTGGACTTCTGAAGCTGATCGAGCGGTTGGGTTCGCCTCATCAGGATGGGGAACGCTTCGAGGCAAAGGTGAAGCAATACAAGATAAAGGAGTACATCGAAATGTATTTGCTTGCCCCAAAGCCGTTCCCCGCCCTGGTACGTTCGTCATTGCCGCTTGATGAACTGTGGTTGTATGCATTGGGAAATAAGGATGGGTCTTGGAACGAATCGTTGGCTGGGCTGCGATCGTCTTCTGGCTCAGGGGTCAATTCGATCGGTAAGGAAAGCGGCGATCGCCCTGTGAGATTTGGCGCGTATCCCCTGTTTCCGATAGAGAGGATTGAAGCGGCAGACGTAGCCACTATGGCGAGGGCTTTCGCACTCGATTTTTCGGCTGTTGTTGACAAGAAGTTCGCTTGGTCCCGCGTGTATGTGAGGGACGCAAAAGCCAAGCGCTGGACCCCGATCGAGAAGGCCACTTTCCCCATCGGCCCCCGCGATCCCATTCGGGTGGTCACTGTGTTTCGAGGGGCCAGTGCCAAAGACGATCTAACCGGGGTGCCAGTATCGCTTCAGTTGCTGCGGGTTGACGGCATGCTGAAAGAGGCGGGGCCCGTGTATAAGTCCTCACTCTCAAAAGTTGTGCCATGGTGTGCCGGCGACGGGGAAGACAAGGACTTCTTGCTTGATGAGCCCATTGAGGTGAAAATCGCGCAGGATCCCCTTGCGTACACGGCCGTGTTCTTTCCCTTCTATTTCCACCGCAAAAGGATGGTGCAAGGCCTCAAACCATTCGGGCACATTCCATTGGAGGCGGATCCAAAATATGAACTTTCGTTCCTTCTGAAGGCTGGCGACGATGCTGTTCGCCTGCAGCATAACGGAAAAGAAGTAAAGGCAACGGCGCACATCAATCTGAAGGATGGAAACGAGGTGGGCATGATGCTCAACCGCGACTTCCTGGCCCGGAAGACAACAGACAAGCCGTTGGCGAATCTGTTTAAGTTCCCGTATCAAAAGGTTGTGCCGTTGGGGGCAAGGGCGGTGGTGGGGGACGAGTTGTTTGAAACAAACAAGGTCAATCAAGAACTCGTTCTGCCGGAAGATGGATTCGGCTTGCAGTGGGGCATTCCGCTGCGACTTCTCGTGGTTTTTGGCGCCCGGTTCACCGCCATGCAAGATTGGTCGGACGACCAAGTGCGCTTCCCCGCAAAATTTCGTATGCGGGAGCCTCACTTCTTGATTGATGATTATGGTCCCGACTATCCGACTGAAGTCGTGGCATTGGGAGGGAAAGCGCCTCGGACCGCATGGACATGGGCTGACGTCATTGCGGCTCTTCTAAAGATGGAGGCGCTCTCCGCAGACGACGCAAAGCGATTTGCTTCGGAAAAAGCAAAAGAGGCCCAGCGTGTCTCATGTCCGGAGCCGATGATGATTTTTGCAGCGTACCTAAACTTTCACTATGTGATGGAAGGAAAAAGCGGAGATGAAATGGTGGCGTTGAATGGTCCAAAGCCTTTCGCCAACGCTTTAAGTTCATCAGGGTACACTTACAAGATCGGCCTTCAAGCACCAGAACAGGTCGGGCTTGGGAGCTTGTTGGAGAGCGCCATCACTATCCGAATGAACTCTCTGCCCGACGAGCTTTTCTCAGGAACCGCCTTCGAGGGCGATGCGTCTTTCGTGACTGACCCCAGGTTCTTCAAGGCCCTGGAGATTGAGAAGCTATGAGGGGAAAGCTTATAGGGATGGTAGCGTTCCTGTTAACCGTCGTGATGTTTCTTCTCGCCCATGATAGGTTGCTCGCAGGCGCTGCCTGTAACTACCCTAAGTTGACGTCCGTGCTTCTTTTGGTGAAACCAAGTCCTGCCGGGATTTACGTCGCCTCGCAAGTCGCGGCGGCATGCGGCAACGTTGATGCACTTCGCGACCTCCTCGCGCATGAGGTTGAAAACGCCCAGCAGGAGTCCACCAGAATTACCTCGATCGTTCGAAGGTGTGATGCCCTTTCAGTAGAGACAGTTCGGGACTTGCTTGAAATCCCCATAAAACGCGGAGTCGATATGGACATGGGGTCCCAAGTGATTGTGTATGCTCCCACGGCTGAGTGTGTGCGGTTGTTGTTAGAGTTGGGAGCCAAGTGCGAGTTCCAGGAGTGGTCCTGCCTCATGTCGCAAAAGGCCTACAAGCATCCGGTGGCATTCGAAGAACTCCTGCGGGCGGGCTTCGACCCAAACCGTCGAGATGAGGACGGCATGGCGCCTTTGCATTACTATCCGCCATCGGAAATTATTGCCTTGCTGTTGAAGTATGGCGCTGATCCGAACGCCACGGACAAGAAAGGGCGGACGGCGGTTGACTATGCACTTGAGTTCAACAGACCAGAGGTAGTGACACGCCTCAAAGCACACGGAATCAAGCCGCTCAAATACCTCAGCGCCAAACACGCCGAAAACGTCCGCCTCAAAGACCAAGAAGCCGGCATTCTGCGAAATGCCATGTACCGAGGCGGCGAGGCCTGTCAGGTGGGCGTAAATGTTGGTTCTGGCAACATGTTGTCGGTGGCCG
>JBBSJE010000169.1:0-13841 GCA_038257535.1 Polyangia bacterium | reverse complement strand
CTAAACCAATCGACACACCAGGGCCAAATTTCTGAAAGCCAAGCGATCGATTCCCGTCAAACCTGCTCCCACGTGACGCAGGCTGCTATTTGAGGCCCAAGGCGCGTTTGGATAAGCAGCGGCAGCCTGCAGGCGGTTCATGGCCCCGGGCAAAAACGCACTCCCCAAGCCGCTTGGTGCGGCCTATGTTGAAAACATCACTAAGGAGTCGTCATGAAAGCTTCCGTGGGGGCGTTGTCTTTTGCGCTCGGCATCTGGGTTTGCGCTGTGTTTGACCCATCGGCCGCCCATGCCGAGGGCATGCGATGCGGCCATCGATTGGTGTCCGAAGGTGATCCACCCTATCGGGTCGAATCTCGCTGCGGCCCGCCCTTGGAAACTAGGTCATGGACCGAGTTGCGATCGATTCGCGTGCGGGTGGGAAACGTCTGGGTGGATCGGGTCGTGGAGGTGAAGTACGAGCAGTGGACATACGATCACGGACCCGATCGCCTCGTGCGCTACGTGATCTTCGAGAACGGGCAGCTCGTGAAGGTGAACACAGGCCATTACGGTGAGGGCGCTGGTTGAGAGGCTTATGAACGAAGTGGGCGCACCCATGGAAGGGGCGCTAGCCTCCCGCCATGGCTCCTCGTTATCCGCTCGCCTTGCCACCCCCGCAAAACGATCTCACGCTGCTGTCGCGGAAGCTGCTCGACAACGTTTGTGAGCAGTCGCGGCAGAGCCCGCGCAGGCGCATCATCCAACCCTTCCACAAGACCGAAGCCGACCTTCTGCACCGCATGCTCAACGTTGCACAACCCGACAGCTACGTGCGGCCGCATCGTCACCTTGATCCCCCCAAGGCCGAAGCGTGGGTGGTGCTGGCGGGCGCCCTGGCTTTCTTCACCTTCGAGGAAGACGGCCGCATTGCCCGTTGCGTGCGTGCGGAAGCAGGCGGTGACGTGTTCGGCGTAGACTTGGTGCCAGGCGTCTACCACAGCTTTGTCGCCTTGCGGGCTGACACGGTCGTGTACGAAGTGAAGACAGGGCCGTATGCGCCTAGCAACGACAAGAGCTTTCCTGATTGGGCGCCCGCAGAGGGCACCGACGAGGCCGTGCAATATCTTGCCGCGCTCAAGCGGCACGCGGCGGAGGCTTCCCAGAACCTGTCCGAATGAGAGCGCTGCCTTAGGCTCTGCCGGCAAAGCGACAAGAACTCACCACCTGGTTGTGCAAGAATCACCGCCTAGGGCCATTCACGGCACCGGGGCGAAGGCTTAAAGTCCGCAAACGCCAAGCACGCCAAGTCCAAATCTCGCGCCTTCAGGACTGGCGCGCGGCTTGCTGCCCGCCGGGGGCGTGCGTGTTTTGATCGGGTTCGGCTTTGCCGCAGTCCTCACTATTGTTGCCTCTTCATCGAAAGGTGCAGAGGCCCTAGTCACGCCTGTGCCGCCGCCCGCTTGCCAGGGTGCCGAATTGGCTAGGCGGCTGTCGCAACTGTTTCCCCCCTTCGCAACCACGGAGCGGCTGAACAGCGCGCGCGAGTTGGCCGCTTGCCCCGCTGCATCCGTTGAAGGTGCGTTGGCGGCAGCGCTGCGCATCGAACCCGAGCCGGTGGTTCGCGCCGCGCTGGCCGAATCGCTGGGAAAGCTGCAACGATCAACCTTCATTCGCAGCGCCTTGGCGAACGCGCGGCGCGATCCCGATCCGTTCGTGCGGGCACAAGCCGATCGCGCGTTTAGGGATCTTGTTGCGGACGAAGCGGCTGAAGCTGAAGCCGCACAACAAGCGGAAGCGGCCGAACGCGCAAAAGCGGCACAAGCACAGGGGGCATTGCCGAACGCGAGCGCGCGGGGTGACGAGGAGACGGCGCCAACACCGCAGGTGCCGACAGCGCCACAACTGGCTCAAGAACCCGCCGATAACCCGCCTCTCACGCTTCCCCAACCGCCCATCGCCGCAACACCAGCTGCCACGGGCCCCACCTCTGGCGTGCCGTTGCTGATCACCACGTCACTCTTGGCCGGCAGCGCGTGGGGCGCGGGATTGTCGGTGATGGCCGATCAAGACAGCCCTGGCGTGATGCTGTTGCTTGGCAGCGCGGGCGCTGTCATTGGCGGTGGTACCGCGGTGGCGCTGTCTCGCTTCGGCGTTCGACCGAGCGTAGAGCAAGCCATTTGGTTCTCCAACGTCACCGCTTGGGGTGGGCTTGCGGGATTGATGGCCTACGCCGGCAGCGGCGCCAATGATTCGCGCTTGCAAGCAGGGTTGCTTGTGGGCGGCGAGAGTTTGGGGTTGGCCCTGGGCGCGTGGAGCGCGTCACGTTTCAAGTGGCGTGCTTCACAAACTGCGGTGGCCGACGGAATCGTCATGGCGAGTGCGTTGACCGTGATGGGAATTGGCCACTGGGACGGCAAAAGCGATGGCATCCCGGCATGGATGGGCTCCGGCACCGCACCTTTGATGTTGGGCGCTGCCGTGTTGGCGCAACAGCTTTCGTTGAGCAGGAACGACTTGCGTTTCATGGCGTTGACCAGCGCGGCTTCGTCGCTGACGCTCGGCCTTGTCGCTTCGGGCCTTCAAGGATCGAGCTTGCTTAACAGCCATCAAAGGCCAAGGCGGCCTGGTGGCGGGGCTCGGCATCGGGCTGCTTGCGGGAACGCTTGCGTCACCATGGGTCGAGCCCACACCCACGCAACTAAAACTCGCAAGCGCAGGTTGGTTGGCGGGCGCCGCTTTCGGCATGGGTTCGTTCATGGTGGCGTTCCCCCACGAAGAGGATGCCCAACATAACAACTTGGGTGCCGCGATCGGCGCGGCCACCTTCGCCACCGCAGGATATTGGCTTGCGCCACGGCTGCACGTGGGTCCCGGTGTTGTGCCGCTTAGCCTCACAGGCGCAGCGGTGGCAGCGGGGCTGTGGGGATTGGCCGGATCGGCGGGCGGTGAGTTTCTTACAAACGATCAACGAGGCGGTGGCGCGCTGGCCTTGGCCGTAAGTGGTGGGCTTGCCGGCGCGTGGGCCTCGAGCCGATTTCGGCCCACGACCGCTGATTATTTTACCACCCTCGCCGCCACCTTGGCCGGCGCTTCGGGCGGCTTGGGTGTGGCCAGGCTGGCTTCCGCGCACCAAGGCGGCACAGATGTCGCTGGTGTGCTTGCGGGCGGCGCGTTGGGGCTTTGGCTGGGCGCTTGGACCAATCATGAGCGCAGCGTGCGGGAGCCTGAAATGTGGGCGGGCGCAGCGGGCGCCCTTTATGGCGCCTTGCTCGCAAGCAACCTACGCAACTTTGCGCACGGAGAAAAACAAAACGATCGCATTCAAGACGGCGCCGAATACCTTGGGCTTTCGCTGGGGATGTTGGCTGGCACGGCGGCGGGGCGCTTGACTCACGCATCCAACGGGCAGGTGTTCGTACCCACGGTGGCGATGGGCTTGGGTTTGCTCATTGGCGACGGCGCTGGCGATCTAGCGGGCGGCCCGCAAGGCGCGCGCATCGGTGCAACGGCCGCAGGTGTCGCATTGGCCGCAACGTCAGTGCTCCTGGACCAAAAGCTGAAACTCTCGCAGGGGCTGGGACAAAATTGGATCCCCACCAGCTTGTGGGGCGGCGTGCTCGGTGGGTTCGAAGGGCTCTTGCTTGCCAACTTCGCGAGGCACGCACGCAACGAGTTTGAGCAAGATGCGCGTGGTGGCAGCGGCTTCATAGCGGGTGCAGCGGCGGGTGTGGCCGCTGGGCTGGTGTTGTCGAAACTCGCCGAGCCACACGCGAACGATTATGTGTTCACTGCCGCCGGCAGCCTGGTGGGTCTTTCGCTGGGCGTGGGTGTGGCGGGCCTTTCCGATGCCACTGGTTCCGCTGCCTCTGCATTGCGGTTGGGCGGAAGCGTTGCAGGCCTAATCTCTGCAGCCACCGTGGCGCATTTTATCAATCCCACGCCGGTTGATCTTATGGCCGGAAGCCTTGGCGCAGGTTACGGCTTCGCGCTGGGCGCGCTTGTCGCCAGTTTTGACAACACACCTGGAGGTTGGAGCGATCAACAAACCACCGGCGGCACGTTGGGTCTCGCCTTAGGCGCCACGGGAGCTGTTGCGGCCACGCACGCGCTCGGCGCCTCCGCGGCGCAAGTGACCACCGCAACCACAGGCACGGTTTTGGCCACCATAGCAGGCACGGGTTTTGGCATGGCTTTGCCAGGCGAAGGCTCGCGTTCCACCCGCGTGGGCGCAACCCTTGGGCTGTCGCTTGGTTTGGCGGGAGCGTTGGGCGCAGACCACTGGATGGGCTTTTCACGCACACCGCTTGCGCCGCGATTGAAACTCGCATTGGCCGGCGGAGCGTTCGGCGTTTACCAAGGCATCTGGCTTGGGCGCGCGCTTTCTTATGACACAGAGGATGGCAGCCTTCGCGCGCGACAGCGTGGCGGCGGCCTGATGTTCGGCGCGGCGGCAGGCAGCGCCGCGGGTCTGTTGTTGTCGAACGCGCTCGCGCCCACGAGCGTTGACATCTTGGTGACGGGCACAGGCAGTGCCCTGGGCTCAGCTTTCGGCGCCGGCGCCGCATGGCTCCTCACATCTGAAGCGGGCGCTCAAGATGCTTGGGCCACACTTGGCGGATCCATGGCCGGATTGGTGGCCGCGGGCGCGATGCAACGTCATGCCCCACTAACCAGCGCGGACGCAGCAGCAAGCGGTGTGGGGCTTGCCTTGGGCGCGCTGGCGGGAGGCCTTGCGCCATCGCTACACCTTGATTCCCTCACCACATCTGATCGGGTGACCTATGGTGGCGCGATGGTGGGCGCCGCGGCCGGCGCGGCGCTTGGTGTGGCCACGCGAAAGGCCACCAACGCTCAAGCGCGCACGGTGGGTATGGCAGGGTGGGGCGGCTTGCATGGGGCTTTGACGGGGCTTTCGCTAGGCGCATTGATAGATGGCGCTGAAGAGACACAAGCGCTTCGCATCGGCTCGTTGGCGGGTGGGCTGGGTGGCGCAGCACTTGGCGCCACTTTGTGGAGGCACGTAACGTTTACAAACGAAGCCGACAAACAAACCTTGGCTGCGGGCACAACGTGGGGCGCGTGGTCGGGCTGGTGGACGTCACGTTTGCTTCGCGACGGCGATCCCACTGGCGACAACGGTTCAGCAGGTGTTATCGCCGGAGCGGGCGTCGGGTCTATGCTCGCCGTCTCCGCTTTGCCCTACTTCGACATTCCCACCGACGTTTTGATCGATGCGCTTACGATGAATGCATTGCTTGGCGGATTCGCAGGCGGTGTTGCAGCGATGGCCACCACCGCTGAATATGCAACACCCACCGCTGTGTTGGCGGGTGGCAGCGCGGGTCTGTTGCTTGGGGGGCTCTTGCACGAGCGCATCCATCTCGCACGCCAAAGCACGCCGCTGCTGAGCCTGGCCATCGCGCAGGGCGCCTTCACAAGCATCATGCTGCCTTCGTTGCTGCAGAGCCAGAGCCAACGTCAGGAGCAAGGCGCCATGGCGATAGGAACGTTGGGCGGCGCCAGCGTGGGATTGTTGCTGAGCTCTGTGGTGAAACCTACGGCAACCACGGCGGCATTGGCGGGTTTGGGAAGCGCAACCGGCGCGGCCATTGGCGGCGGCATAAGCCTCGTGGCGGATGACGTTGAGGCGCAAGGCGGCGCCGCCTTGACTCTAGCGGGAAGCGCGATTGGCCTCACCGCCGGTGCGTTGGCGGGTCGTGCGAATCCTTCGGCCAAAACCATTTTCACGGCGGCTGCGGCGGGATCTGCGTTGGGCGCCGCGGAAGGGGCCGTGTTCTCATGGGCCGCGCGGGGCACCAGCCGCGATGATTACGCAGGCTCGATGCTGGTGGGGGCCGGTCTTGGAACAACTTTGGCGCTGGCGAGTGCAGCGTCTGAAACCTGGCAGATTCCCGCAAGCGCTGGCTTCGGCGCGTGGGGCGCCTGGATCGGGTCGTTCTCTGGCGCTTTGATTCAGCGCAGC
The DNA here is from genome assembly GCA_038257535.1 of Polyangia bacterium. Taxonomy (GTDB): domain Bacteria; phylum Myxococcota_A; class Polyangia; order Fen-1088; family Fen-1088; genus JAGTJU01. The sequence goes on along the minus strand of JBBSJE010000169.1, from coordinate 7,876 downwards.
CCGCAAGAGGTGACATTGGGAGGGCTGATTGGCTTGAACGTGGGTGTAGCCGCTGGATATGGAGCGCTCACGGCCAATTGGATCGAGCCTTCGGATTTCGGCTGGCTGAGCTTGTTTGGCGCCGCGGGCGCTTTGCTGGGCGGTTCAACGGGCGCGTTGCTGTCAACGTCGGAAGATCCTGAACCCGCGTTCGTAGGTTTGGCGGTGGGGCCAGTCGCAGGACTTGCAGTGGGCGCACTGATGCTGCCCACGTGGAGGCGCCTGCGCGGACCCGAAACCAAAACCGAAAACGCTGGCGCGCAGGCATCATCATCGTTGGCGGCACAAAGCGCTGCGATCGACTCCGCAGCGCCACCACGAGGTGCAGTGGCACAGTGGACACACCGAACAAAGCGCAAGTTGAGCGCGCTCATCGAAGTGGGTGACGTGATGCCTTTGGTGGGCGCCATGCCATCTAACGATCAAAGCGGCACACCCCCACCTTTCGTCATGGGCCTCACCGGCAAGTGGCGGTGAGGGCGTGGCGTAAAGAATTGTTAACGACTACAATAGACAGGGTGGTAAGGCGTCCACGACTCGATCCAGAAGAACTTCGGGCCTACGCGAAACGCGACTGGGCGGCTCCCGCTCGTCTGGCGGCCCGGCGGCGTGTGGAGCAGTCGATCGACATCAAGGTTCGTTTATCCATCCAGCTCTATGAGGCGGCCCGGACCACCCGACCAGATTGGCCCAGTGAAGAGGATCGTCAATTAGATCGGCGAACCCATGAACGGGTGCGCGCTTTGCTCGATAGGGCGGCCCATGTCCGCGCTCGCTGAGGTTTTGCGCATCGTAGCGGAAGTGTTCGACGGGCGTGGCGTGCAATGGTTCATTTTCGGGGCGCAGGCCGTGGCTGTCCGGGGAGCCCCGCGAGCGACTCAGGATCTGGATATAACGGCAGAGATTGCCAGAGATGACCTTTGGGCCATACTGGAGGATCTGGCAACACTTGGATTGCGTCATCGCTACCCCGACATTGCGAACGAGCTGCTGGTATCGGGATCTGTGCTGCCTCTATCGCACGAATCTGGTTTTGAGGTTGACTTGGTGCTGGCAGCGTCTGGTCTAGAAGCGTTGGCGTTGTCACGCGCAACGCGTGTTTCAATGGATGGTGTGACGGTGCCTGTGGCACACGCAACCGATCTGGTCGTCATGAAAATATTGGCAGGCCGAGGAAAAGATTTGGACGATGTGCGCTCGCTCCTGATATCGAGCGACGTTGATGTCGCGGAGGCGCGAGCGTTGCTTGCCGAACTGGAAGAGGCGCTGGACCAGTCGGATCTGGTGCCTCGCCTCGACGAGTTACTGGCGGAGTGCCCCTAAAAGTCATCCGTCAAACGCCAGCGCTCAAGGCCTAGGCAAAACCGTCAACATGGCCACGCCGTGCGGTTCCACCTCCACACTAACATTCCCGGTCAACGTACCAAGATCAGCGTGCTTCCAAAGATCGCGCACCTGCGCTTTGCCCTTGCGAAATATCCCCACCATTTCCCACGTGGCCATGATTTTGCGCGGCTCTGTGCCGCGGTTAAACAAGATCACCGCACGCGCGCCGTTGGCCAAGGGTTTGGCCCACACTTCAAGCATGTCAGGATCGTTCCAGTGCCCAGGCCCCGCGTAAGGATGTAGCTCTGCCATCTGGTCGATGATGTGGGTTATACCCATGCCACCCCAGCTGCGCGCGCAGTCCCAGCAATCTTGAATGTCGCCGGTCGTTCGCCAAAGGTGGCCCACACCCTGGGCCCACAGCCACGGTTGCGTGGATCCCCATTCGCAGATCGAAAACACGATCGGCCGTCCCGAAGCCGCGAGCGCCTGGCTCATCCGCATGTACGAATCGCGCGTGTCCTGGCCTTCGGTGTTGCACCAGTCGTATTTGTTAGTCAACGCCCCACTCGGCGTAGGTCTTGGCATCTTTGACTTCGTGGCCTTTGGCCGGGGCGATTCGCACAGGTTTGCGTGCCCGCATCGCCCTTGGCGTCGCGCGAGACTTGCCAGCAATCGTTGATGACCACGTAGTTGTAGCCGGCGTGTTTCATGCCACTGGCCACCAGCGCGTCCGCCGCACCTTTGATCAAAGTTTCGCGATCGTAAAAGACGCGGGGATCAAACGTGGCATTGCATGAACTCCTATGGGTGAAGCAGTCAACAATCTGCACATGAGCCCGCGCGCACAATGAGCGAGAGTGAGGAAAGCCGCACCCACCAAGGAGAAAAGGTGGCGCGTTTTGCATGCCCTATAGGCACCGCGATTGCATCGAGATGCTTAGGAGGCCCCATGGCACGCAAAGCAACCAACAAACTGAACGTCAAGAACTCCTTGGTCAACAACATCAACGCACACAAGAAGCGTGGTGATTCAAAGCCCAAGGAGCGCTCCACCATTAGCGCCGAAAGCTACGAGGCCATGCAGGAAGGCTGGAGTGGTAAACGGCCCCGAAAGGCGAAAAAAGCCGCGAGAAAAGCCAAGAAGAATCCAGCCAAGAAGAATCCAGCCAAGAAGCGCGCGACCAAACGCGCCGCCAAGAAAACGCCCCAGAAGAAAAGCAACGCTCCTGGCAAGCGCGTAGCGGCCCGCAAGTAGCGCTGGACCGGGCCCACGATTTTGGCCCGGTCAGGATCGAACGGGCGCGGTCGCCAAACAATGTGCAGCTGATCAGGCTTGCGGCGCAGCGGTGGCGGCGCGTCGACCGGAAGGCCTATCCACATAATTAACTTGCCAGTTAATTAACCTGGCAGCATATTACGAGCATGCAGGACCCGCTCACGCTCACATTCTCGGCACTAGCTGATCCCACGCGGCGGGCTATCTTGGCCCAGTTGGCGCGCGGCGAAGCCACAGTGAAAGATCTCGCAAAGCCTTTTGCCATTTCGGCGCCCGCCATCACCAAGCATTTGAAGGTGCTTGAGAACGCGCGGCTCATTTCGCGTAGCCGCGACGCTCAGTTTCGGCCGTGCCGGATCGAACCCACGGCGCTGCGCGAGGTCGCCGGCTGGGTGGATGAGTACAAGCAGATCTGGGACCAACGCTTCGACCAGCTTGACGCGTACTTAAAACAACAAATGCAACACACATCTGCAACCAAGGCGACGCAAGCGCGCGCACGCAACAAGCCACGCAACAAGAAGGAAAGCAAAAATGCCCACGAAAAATAAGCCAAACGAACTTTACATTGAACGCATTTTTGATGCCCCCGTAAAGATGGTTTGGCAGGCTTGGATCGATCCTGAACAAGTGGCGCAATGGTGGGGCCCCCGCGGCTTCACCATCACGACGGAGCACAAAGACGTGCGCACGGGTGGCTCGTGGCGCTACACCATGCACGGCCCTGACGGCGTCGATTATCCGAACCACACGAAGTTTCTTGAGGTGGACGAATGCGCGCGCTTGGTTTACGACCACGGCGGTTTCGAGGACAAACCGCCCATGTTTCGCGTCACCGTGAACTTCTCAGAGGTTCAGGGGAAAAGCAAAATGGAGATGACGATGGCTTTGCCTTCAGAACAGGCTGCGAAAGAAGCGAAGCAGTTCGTCAAAAAAGCCGGGGGCAATGCAACTTGGGATCGCCTGGCCGAATACCTCTCGCCAACGGATTGTTTTGTCATCAACCGCAGCTTCGAGGCGCCCATCGATGTTGTGTTCGAGATGTGGAGCAACCCCCAGCATGTGGCCGCGTGGCTTCCGCCCACAGGTTTTGTGATGGACCACCTTCGCGCTGAGATCAAGCCGGGCGGCAGCTCGTTCTTCCGCATGCAAAATGGAAGCGGCGTCACGATGTATGGCAAAGCCGATTACCTAGAGGTTCAAAAGCCGCATCGTATCGTCTACCGGCAAACGTTCTGCGATAGCAACGAACTGCCCTCGCGCCATCCGCTTGCCCCTACCTGGCCGCAGGCAATGTTGGTTACCGTCACGTTCACCGAAGAAGTGGCCGCCCAAACCCGCGTCACGGTTCATTGTGAAGTGCAAGGTGAAGCCACAGCCGTTGAACGCGAAACCTTACGGCAAGGCAGGCCCAGCATGACCCAGGGCTGGACGGGATCGTTCGACAAGTTGGAAACGCTTTTGGGCGAACCTGCCGCGGTGTGAAACGCAGTGGTCGCCTGACAATTGACCCCATCGAGCGAAGGACTACGGAGAAAACGGATCCACTGTGTAGGCGCTACGCCGCGGCTTGGGTTTTGGCCCCGGCTTCACAGCGGCGGCGCGCAGTGGCGGAGGCAGCTCCGGTGGTGGAGGCAATAGCTTGGAAAGCCGTCGGTTGGCGGTGGTGTCTACCGACGCTTCAAGCTCGAAGGTCTCGGTGGCGTGCCCTGTCAGCCGCATCTCAAAGCGATGCTTGCGACCATCGCGCTGAAACTCTTGCCGAAACGGCGTGAGCCCTAGCAGCGCAGAATTGCCCGCCAAACGCACCTCCGCCCCCATGGGCTCCGATTCAAAGCCAAACACCACCGTGCTGGGCGCCGCAGGCCGTGTGGGCGGCGGCTCGGGTTTTTCCGGCCACAACGCCATCAGCAACACCGCCACCACCAGGGGTCCCCCAATTCCAAGTAGCGCGTTTATCCATGCGCCACGAGACTTGGGAAACGCGTTGGCGCGCGTTGGCAGCCGAACCTGCACCTCAACGGTTTCCCCCCGGGCCAATCGATCCAATACGTCTTTGACGTCCGCCGCTGAACCATACCGATCGGCAGGGCTTTTTTCCAAACACTTATACGCCACCAAAGCCAGCGTGCGCTCCAGCGGCGTTGCAAGCTTTGACAGTGCGATGATGGGCACCGGCAAGGTCAAGTGCTTCACCAGAAACTCGCCAAAGTTGCGGCCCTCAAACGGCAACCGACCCGCCAAAAGTTCGTACAAGATCACGCCCAGCGAATAGATGTCGGTGCGATGATCCACGGTCTTCGCCGACGCCTGTTCGGGCGATGTGTAAGCTGGCGTGCCCACGAAGGTGCCTTCCACCGTGTGATAGGAACCTTGCGACGATTTGGCTTCGCTGCTTCCAAAAGATTTGGCCAATCCAAAATCCAAAACCTTAACCACATCGGTTTGGTGCCCCCGCCGCACCAAGAAAATGTTTTCTGGTTTTAAATCGCGGTGAATGAAGTACGCCCCGTGAGCGGCCGCCAAGGCGCCGGCCACTTGCGACAGTATCGCCAAAATCCTCTGCGCAGGCATGTGCGGCTGCGCCAGCATCGCTTGCGCCAGCGATTGCCCCTCAAGCAGCTCCATGACAATGGCGTTCACACCCGTGGGGCCACTGGCTTCGATAAGATCAGTTACGTCAACGATGTGCGGGTGGTTGATCCGGTTGACCGCTTTGGCTTCTTGAAACAAACGCCGAACGGCGCCCGGTCGGTTGGCATGATCCGGCGCCAACACTTTCATGGCCGCGCGACGGCCAATTTTGACGTGTTCAACTTCGTACACACGCCCCGCCGAGCCCTCGCCCAACAGCCGCACCAAGCGGTAAGGGAAAATCACGTCGCCCACCTGCGGGCCCAGGGGCGGCGTTTGGTTGTCGTCGTGAAGGCCTTGCTGGGTGTCCATGGAACTAGGGTGAAAAGGGATCGATGGTGCCTGCGCCCACGCGGCCCGTGCGCGCGCCCGGCTTGCGTTCAGCGCTGGCGCGCAGCCGCCGTTTGGGTTTTTCGCCAGGTGTGGTTACTTGGGCGTCTGGATCGGGCGCCGCCACCGTGGGCGCCAAGCTGGCCACCACCGCCGACACCCCCTTAACTTCAAAGCGCCGTTCGCCAACCTCGTGGCCCGCCAGCTCAAACCGCACATGCTGATGCGAAAGCCGGGGTAAACCGCGTTCAAGTGGCGTGGTGCCCCAAACCTCGCCGCTTCGCACATCCACAACCTGCGCACCTGGGGGTTGCGTCTGCAGCTGCACCCGGACCACGTCCGCAACCGTGGAAGCCACGCTGGGCTCCGGCACCAGCACTGGCGTTCGCGCCGCCCAAAACATCGCGGCGATGGCGCCCGCCGCCCCTGCCACCGCGGCGGCCCACCGCCAGCGCCGATCGCGCCCCACCCGCACCAAAGCGGTTTGCACTCGCTCCTCAACGTCGTCAACCGAGGGCGAAGGCCGCACCACAGGGCCTGGGCCTGTAAGCATCTCGCCCGTCGTAATCACATTGGGAATCGCCAGGCTGTTGGGTGTGAGCGCCATAAACGCACCCGTCACGTCAAACGGTCGTCCCGTGGCTTCGGCCAATTCACGCGCCAGCAGGTACGCCGACGAGGGCCGCTCGCTCGCGTCTTTGGCCAGACAGCGCAAAATCACCGCGTCCAGCGCTAAAGAAACGTTTTTGTTCCACTGCCGCAGGCTTGAGGGCGGTTTGTGCAATTGCGCCAACATCACGTCGCCGTGCGAGCCGCCCCCAAACAACTGGTAGCCCGTTAGCATCTCAAACGCGATGCAACCAAGACCGTAAAGATCGGAGCGCCCATCTAAAGTCTCGTCGCCGCACACCTGCTCGGGCGACATGTATTCGGGCGTTCCCATGGTTAGCCCTTCAAGCGTAAGCCGGCCACCATCGGCCGCCAGCTTCACGATGCCGAAGTCCAACACCTTTACAAAATCCTCCATGCCGCGCCGATGGGTGAGAAACACGTTGGCGGGCTTGAGATCGCGATGGATGATGCCACGGCGATGCGTGGCTTGCAGGGCGCCGCAGATCTGTTCCAGCACGTGCATCACGCGCGGCACTGGCCATGGTTGCGCCACCGATTTGCCCAGCAACGCCGCCAAATCCTCGCCCTCCAGATACTCCATGACCATGTAGAGGTCGTCAGGGCCAGAGACCAGATCGTAGGTTTCCACCACATGCGGATGGCGAATGGTGTTCACCGCGCGGGCTTCCAAAAAGAACCGATCTACGACCACCTTGTCGCCGTGCAAGCCTCGATGCAGAAGCTTGATCGCAACGTAGCGACCTAGGCGTTCGTTCTCAGCCTGGTACACCACGCCCATGCCGCCACGGCCCAATCGGCGAATAAGCCGATACGGTCCCAAGATTTCATTCTCGGGCCGGCTGGGTCCCAAAGGAAGTCCATCCAGCGGACAACGCAGGAGGGATGCCTCCAACCGGAACCCGCAGTTGGAGCACAACTTCGTCAGCGCATCTGGCGACGACACGTCACTTGTCACATCGGCTGTAATGCCTGGAGTTTGACAGCAACGGGGGGCAAGGTCACGGGCGGTCCCCACCGGTAACGACCCGCGCACGCCCGACGCTATGCACCCAACGCGTCGCGCTGCGCATCACGAAGGCAAGCCCGCAGTGCAAACGACAGCGCGCAAAACGGCGTCAAGTTTTCGCTTCCCGCCAAAGGAGGGTCGTTTAGTGTATCTCACGTCGTTATTTTTTGGACCAAGCCCGAAGTGCCCGAGGCCCCCGCCCCCGTTGTTCTCAGTGGCGTCTGGCGGCTGATTGCTTCCGCCGCTCCCTGTGACGCTTCCATTCGGTTTGACCTGCGATTCAGCCTGGCCAGGCGCATTGCCGCCTCAAGCCGCCAACAGCGACAGATTGAGCCGCATGCTCACTATGCGCTGCAATCACACCAGCCGCAGACCATGTGGAACGAACTGATTGAAATCGGTACGATTGTTCGTCGCGAGCTCGGCACCAGCCACAATGGCTGTCGCCGCGATCAACGCGCATCGATGATCATCAAATTATGGCGCTGTTGAAAATGATCCTGAAATCAACAGGAAAACGAGGCGTACCACAAGGGGGCGTGATCTCACCGCTGCTCAGCAACATCTACCTCAACGAGGTAGATAAGATGCTTGAGAAGGCAAAAGAGGTGACGCGAAGGGAGGGATGG